>JAABSM010000068.1 GCA_011390365.1 Gammaproteobacteria bacterium | reverse complement strand
TATAATGGATAGCGCCGTGGTTCGGGCCTCATCCAAGCCCTTGTACTGGTAACGTCGCTCCAGCGGCGTTACCCATCCCGCGACGCTCCTGCGTCGCCTACCGGACCGAGGCAAACAATCCTGCCTGCCACAACCACTAGGGTTGGAGTTGCCGATCCCCCTCGCGCCGGCCGCAGGTTGCACCTGCGACCGGAACATTTAACCCGACGCTACCATCGTTCCCAACCACGTATCGTCACCACGTCAAACGTTCCGGTCGGGAGTACAACTCCCGACCGGCTCAGGACACGCTACCATTTCCACTAGTTTATTTCGGCTTTCCGGCTTACGAGGTGCGGGAGCGCCCAAGGGTGCGTCACGCCACCGGAGCGGCGTGACGAATCGGATCCAGCTGCGTGGGTGCGTTAGCCCCGCCCGAGTGAGTCACCTAAAAATAAAGCCGCACCGAAAATAGGACGGGACGCCAGGACTCGAAAGACAATGTGGGGCGTAACGCACCTACGCTACGGTAACGCAAGAACGATTAAACACCCAGTCATCTGCAATTTGCTAGTGGAGTGTTATCACACTCCTCTAGCGCTCTCTTATAGCGGCCTTCCCTACCCCATACACCAATCTCTTGCAGTGTCTTCTCTTTCCGAAATTGACCTTCAATCTTTCGAGCCTCTTTCATATCTTTGATGGCCTTATCTCCTAACAATTCAAAATCATGCGTTTCCTGTTGCTCCCACCTCCCTGGCGGCTGGTTACCATGTGATGGCTTTCCCATAAACGCACTAACCATGCCAGAAAGCTTGCGATTTTCATCTTCCACACCAAGCTCGATACTACGCAAAGATGACCTGAGGTTTTTCAAATCAGCCACCAACATGTTATATTCACGCTCAGTTCTTACCTCCTTATCCTGATAGCTCCCTATCACTTGCATAATAAGCTGACTCTTTTTCGAGTTTGTCAGATTCGAGTGTTTTATATCTGAAATTAGCTTATCTCTCATTTCTGAGTACTTTGTCCCATACACTCTTGTATAAAATTCTGCATTCGAAGCCGATTTTACTTCCTCATCCGCATTCATTTCATTGTTTACATTTTTTTCGTGCTCAACAACCAATTCATTCATTCTGTATTCACCATGATGACTCATAGAGTCTTCTACGATAACACTGCTTCTCGACACGCTTTGTTCTGGACACTGGCCTTGCGTAAAGGTGATACTTCCATCATCCCCAATACATTTGACAAGCCCTACGCCGGCATGAGATATCGATAAATAAAAAACCGGTACCGCCAATACCACAACATACATATTATTTACCTCAACGTCGAGAGAGAAGATTCACCAATGCTTCAAAACAATATAAGAGCCTCCTCCGAAACGGAGACCTTGCAAGATCGTATCTACCACACCTTCTGGCGCAGCAACAATTGAATCACTCCACATCAGCTGGGTGCGTTAGCCCAACTCAGCCACCAATCAATAACGCTTCTACCGAAATAGGACAGATCACTGTGGCTTGAAATAGTTTGCGGGGCGTAACGTACCATTGGCTTGAACACAGCCCCCGGTGATGGTGCGTTATGGCGCGCAGAAACAGTGCCGGAAACCCTCGCCAAGTGCGCTGCGCGCCTAACGCAGCTGGGATACCTAATAGTAAGCCCTATGGGCCGCTATAAAGCTCTCTATCAAAGAGTCTTTCCACTCCCCGGACTCAACAAGGCATTCAACTTCATGATCAACAAGTATGCGTCTAATAGTATTGACCTCATAGTGTCTACTCAGATTGCCACAAATATAAATGTAGACATTCATCGCTCCTGCATCAGCAACCTTTTTCGCTCGCTTTAAAATTATCTCCACGGCTTGACTGCCAGTTATAAATACATCGATATTTTTATCTCCGGCACCCCCCTTCCAAATACCATTTTCTATCTTATAATCACAGAGACTACTGTCGATCAAAGACATTCTGCTAAAAATAGCGCACGACACATTCCCTGCTCTTATCGTGCCTCTTTTATATCTTTCTTGCCTTTTCGCTTCTTCCTCCTGGTCACGGTTTAGCCCCTCTCTTGCTCGCAGATTCTTTAAGATTCTTATACGATTATGCAAATAGCATAGCTTCGTTTTTCTTTCTTCTCCCTTAAACTTAACAAAACATTTCGCCCACAGACCTTTATCCGTATTGCCGTTTTCAATTTCATTCCATGCGATTTCATACAAGTGGCTATCATCACCCACCTCATCCCTTTTAGCGATACCTCCCGATACCTGTTCCGTCAAGTATGGTATAGTTGTTTTCAGCTCCCTCTGTTCGACCCAAGGATCAATGTTGACGTGTTGCTCTTTTTGCGTCATTGAATCCATTCCAGATGATGATCTTTCTATTCGCGATTGCGATTCCTCCCTTACGAGCACACCTTCTCCAGGATTCTGAGCTTCCATATAAGTATTTTTCACGCGACAAGACTTGTCTAAATAGATTACCCACACCATTGCAATCAGAAAATTGCCTGATAGATAGACGACACCTTCAGCGACAAAATTTTCATCGTCAATCCCGAATACCCATCCAGTAACAAACAAGTAAGCGATATAAGTCCCCGGAAAGACCAACCATAGCGCCCATTTTGTTTCGTCAATAGCTCTTTGATTCCTGTTTTGCAGAAGATTGAATCCCGCAAGAAACGACAAGATGCTGGATAGCCCGAACACTGCGTAGACCGCTGATTTCCATGTTTCCCAGTCTTCCGTTCCCGCAATGTCATACGACGATTCGGCTAGCTGAACTTCTGCCCAGACAGAGCTAAAACCGAATAAAGGTCGGAGTACAAGCAGGTGCACAACTAGTAGCGCAAGCCACCCTCCCATACCTGATATCTGTTTACTCATAACATTTACTTATAACGCAACACCCTATCTGCGAAATTTTTCTACAACAAGCACAATGGCTTCCATCGCCTTAGTATCAGAGTTATCGCTGGAAGCGTACAACAGAGGGTTATTTTTCCCGCGAATAAACCACAAATGACGACGTAGCTTTATCTCTTATGCTAGGATCTAACTTGTCAGCGATATTCAACGCGACCTCTCTTGCTTCGACTGTGTCTCCCGCTGCCAAAAACACATCCCCGATTGGATTGTAGCTATCATCGAGAAAGGATACATGCATGTTCTGTTTCCGTTTATCAGGCATCTCTGACTCCTAAGTTGGTGGACAAATAGATCTGGACTAGATGTTCGCCCTGCGGTGAGAATGACACCCCGCAGCAATGTTACATTCCCACGCGGCGCATGAGAACGCGCACCCCTCTCCACTCAAACCAAAACCTCCCCCACCAAAACCTCGACCCCCACCAGCAGCTCCGGTCGCAGCACATCCCCTTCCCCCGCAATCCAGCAAGAACCATAGCCATGAGAAGCAGGCTTGGTATATACCTCCACCGTCCTCTCCGCCAGGTTCACCACCCAGCTCTCCCGAATGCCATAGCGGGCATACAAAGGGACTTTGTGGGCGCGGTCCCTTTCGAGGGTGGTGTCGGCGATCTCGATCAGCAGCAATACGTCATCCGCGGTTGGGTGGGCTTTGGCGTAGAAATCCTCTCGCGGGCGCAACAGGGCGAGGTCGGGCTGGGGTTCGGAGAAGTCGCCGAGTCGGATGGGATCCTGGGCGCTGATGATGGCTTGCTTGGGAGTGAGGTGTTGACTGAACCAGGCGATGAGTCGCTTCTCTTGCCCGCCATGGTTGGGGCCGATTGGGGCCATTTCGAATACCTCGCCTTCGATCAGCTCCATGCGTCCGTCCGCTGGCAGAACGCCCGCCATGCCGATGCGTTGCCATTCGTCTACGGTGAAGCGGTGTTTCTCGGTTGGGGTCAGCATGGGTTGCGCGTCAAAGTTGCCGGTTCGCTATGCTTGTAATGTATTGAGGTTGATTATAGGGCTTTATCCCTGAAGATTGCAACCGATATCATGCTGAATAGAGGGTTCCTCGGGCGATTCCCGCGGAAGAATACACCACAGAGAACACAGAGAGCACAGAGGAGGAGGCGCCCGTTCTCTCGCGTTGCTCTGTGTGCTCTGTGGTTGCTTCTTCCTGGAACGCCACATTAATTCATCTCACCTCTCGCAACACCCGCAGTGGCGAGAGATTGACCACGCCGCGGGTGGCAGTGAGACCAGCGATGGCCATTCCGATCATCCCGGCGAGGGGGCCGGCGAGCCAGAGGGCGGAGAAGAGGGGCAGGTCGACGCGGAAGACGCTGGCGGCGAGCCATTGGCCGGCGAGCCAGGCGCCGAGGGCGGCAAGCAGGCCGGCGGTGAACCCCAATAGCAGGAATTCGAGGAGTACGGCGTTGCGGATCTCGCTGCGGGATGCGCCGACGACCCGCAGCACCGCGACTTCTCTGAGGCGTTCGTCGAGGCTGGTGCGCACGGCGGCGAAGAGGACCAGGAAACCGGCGGCGAGGGTGAAGAGGGAGATGAACTCCACCGAGCGGGTAACCTGTTCGATGATGCCCCGCACCCGCTCCAGCACCGCGGTGACGTCGATGTCGGTGAGGTTGGGGAAGGCGCGGACCAGATCGACCATCGCCTTGTCGTTGCCCGAGGGCAGGTGGAAGGCGGTGATGTAGGTGGCCTGGGATTCGGGCAGCATATCGGGTCTGGCGACGACGAAGAAGTTGGCCTGAAACGAGTCCCAGCGCACCCGCCGCAGGTTGGAGACCCGCCCTTCGACCCGCTCGCCGGCGATGTCGAAGACCAGCCGATCGCCCAGTTCGATGCCCAGGGTCTCGGCGATCCCCTCCTCCACCGACCACTGGTTTTCGTCATCGCCCTCACCCCACCACTCGCCGGCGACGATCGGGTTGTCGGGTCGGGTCCGGTCGGCCCAGGAGAGGTTGAACTCCCGGCGCACCAGGCGCTTCGCGCGGGGCTCCTGATAGTCGCCGGCGCTCACCCCGCGCCCGTCGATCTCCACCAGCCGTCCGCGAATCATGGGGTAGAGCACCGGCGGTTCGATCTCGCGCTGGGTGAAGAACTCGCGAATGCCCGCCACCTGATCGCCGCGGATGTTGATGGCGAAGTGGTTGGGAGCGTCAGCGGGCACGTCCTTCTCCCAGCCCTCCAGCAGTTCCCGGCTGACCACCGAGAGCAGCAGCAACACCATCAGCCCGGTTCCCACCGCCACCACCTGCAAGCCGCTGATGGCGGGGCGGCGGGTGACGCCGAGCACCGCCAGCCTTAAGGAGGGCGAGCCGCTGGGGTCGATGCGTCGCACCAGCTGGATCAGCGCCAAAGCGCCGCCGAGCAGGAAGAGCACGGTGACGAGGATGCCGCCGATCACCGACAGGGCGAGGTTGGCGTTGCCGGCCTGGAGCCACATCATCGCGCCGATCAGCAGCAGCGGCGGCACGTACAATAACCAGCGGGAGAGTCGCGGCGGCGGCAGGTCGCTGCGCAAGACACTGGCCGGGCGCACCTGACGCAGGGCAAAGAGGGGCGCGAAACCGAAACCAAGGGTGATCGCCATGCCGGCAACCAGGGATTGCCACACCGGTGTCCAGCCGCCGAAGGTGGGCAGGGCCGCCTCCAGCACGCCGCTGAGCACCCGTTCCAGCATGAATTGGGCGAGGTAGCCGAGGCCGCAGCCGATCAGGGAGCCGACCAGCCCCAAGGTGAGCAGTTGCGCGAGAAACAGCCCCAGCACCCAGCGCGAGGAGGCCCCCAGACAGCGGTAGACGGCGCTGACCTGCATGTGGCGCAGGGCGTAGCGATGGGCGGACATGCCCACCGCCACCCCGGCCAGCACGAAGCCGATCAGGGAGGCGAGGCGCATGAAGCGTTCGCCCCGTTCCAAGGCCGCGCCGGTCTGGGAGCGTTCGCCGGGGTCGCTGATCAGGCGGTCGCCGTCATCCAGCAGGGGTTCGATGCGCTGGCGAAACGCCTGAACCGCCGCCGCTTCACCGCCCAGGGCGAGGCGGTATTGGACGCGACTGCCGGTCTGAATCAGGCCGCTTTGGGGGATCACGTCCCGATTGACCAACACCCGGGGGGCGAGATTGAAGAGGTCCGCGCCGCGATCCGGTTCGTGATGGATCACGCCGCTAATGCGCAGCTCCGCCTCGCCCAGGCGCAGGGTATCGCCGATGCTCGCCGCGAGCTTGTGCAGTAGCATCGACTCCACCCACGCCTCGTCGACCGGCGGCGCGCCGCGATCCACCACGTTGGGGTCCGGGTAGTCGGGGCGCAGTTGCAGGGCCCCGAACAGCGGGTAGCTCGACGCCACCGCCTTCACCTCGCTGAGGCTCATGCCCTCGCCGACGGTCACCACGGAACGAAAGCTCAGGGCGACATCGGTGCGCACGTTGGTGTCGCTGGCGATTTGCAGCCACGCTTCGGGGATGGGGCTTGAGCGGGTGATGAGCAGATCGCCCCCCTGCCACTCCGCCTTGCGGCTCTCCAGCGCGGCTTCGAGACGATCGACGTAGAAACCGACCGAGGCGAGGGAGGCGACGCCGATGATCAGGGCGACCAGCAACAGCCGTAGATCGCCGCCGGCCAGTTCGCGGCGGAGTAGTCGCAATGCGGGGACCAACATATGGATCTCCTAATCAATCCATTTCCCATTCAGGGATCAAAAATAAACCACAGAGAACACAGAGGGCACAGAGTTTTCAGGACCGTGAGAGGATTGAACGCTGTCCAGTCGTCACGATGTCCCCCACATCATCGGCAAAAAAATCCCGCTGCCTTGTGGGAGCGGATTGCATCCGCGATGACCGCGCCACGCTGGGGCTTCGTTCTCGCGGTTGCAAACCGCTCCCACAACCAGCGCCCACATTGGCGGTGGTTGGAACTGGCAGGAAAGACGGTGGTCACGGTAACCCATCCGGTTGATTCGCGCATCTCTGTGTTCTCTGTGCCCTCTGTAGTAATCAACCTGTCCGAACAGTCATCCGATCGCCCGCCCGCCTTCCAGCTGCAAACGCTGGCTACAGCGATCGGCGAGGGCCGGGTCGTGGGTGACCAGCACCAGGGTGGTGCCCTGGTCGCGGTTGATGCCGAGTAGCAGGTCGATCACCTTGCGGCCAGTCTCCTGATCGAGATTGCCGGTGGGCTCGTCGGCGAAGACCAGCTTGGGGCCGCCGGCGAATGCTCGGGCGATGGCGACCCGCTGCTGTTCGCCGCCGGAGAGGCGGCTGGGGGTGTGGGAGAGGCGATGGGAGAGGCCGACCGTGTCGAGAAACGCCGCCGCCCGTTCCCGGGCATCGCCCCGCCGTTGCAGCTCCAGCGGGGCCATGACGTTCTCCAGCGCGGTCAATGCGGGAATCAGATTGAAGCTCTGAAAGACGAAGCCGACGCCGTCGCGCCGCAGCGCCGCCCGGCCATCCTCATTCATCTCGTCCAGGGCATGGCCGTCGAGCCATACCCGCCCGCCGCTGGCCTCGTCCAGCCCGGCGAGGATCCCCAGCAGGGTCGATTTGCCGGAACCGGATGCGCCGAGCACCGCCAGGGTCTCGCCCCGTGGCAGGTCGAAGGTGATGTCGGTTAGAATGTCGAGCGCGCCCTCGGGGCTGGCAACCCGCTTCGAGATCCCTTGCGCCCGCAGAATGGGTGAGTCGTTACTGGAAGTTGCGTTCATGGAGAAACTGTTGTCCGGATTATTATTACTGCTATCGATGGTGGGACCGGCCGCCGCCGCCGATGTTCCCGAGACGATCCACAAAACGGGACCGATCCTGGTATTCGGCGACAGCCTGAGCGCCGGCTGGGGGTTGGATCGCGAGGAGGGCTGGGTGGCGCTGCTGAGAGGGCGCCTGGAGGAACAAGGCATCGCGCGGGAGGTAGTTAACGCCTCGGTCAGCGGCGAGACCAGCGCCGGCGGTCGCGCGCGCCTGCCCCGGGCCTTGCGGCGTCATCAACCGGCGCTGGTGATTCTGGAGTTGGGGGCGAACGACGGCTTGCAGGGGCTGCCGCCGGAGAATCTGAAGGGCAACCTCAACGCCATGCTTGATGAGATCGAGGCCGCTGGCGCGCAACCGCTGTTGATCGGGATGCGCATACCGCCGAATCTTGGGCCGATCTACACCGAGGCCTTTGCCGCCATCTATCCCAAGATCGCCGAGGCGCGGGAGATCCCGTTGGTCCCGTTCATGCTGGAGGGGGTGGCGGGGCATCCGGAGTTGATGCAGAACGACGACACCCACCCCAACGCGGCGGGACAAGGGCCGATTCTGGAGAATATCTGGCCGGTGTTGGCGCCGCTACTGGGGCGGTAATTCGTCACAATCGCGGAGCGCGCGGCTTGACGCGCCCTTGCCTCCACCATTCGCGAGTCGCGCCTCGCCCCCAGAGGCGTCATTTCCCAGACTTTTTGGCGGCTGTACTCGCTTCGGCGTGGTGCGTTACGGCGCGCGATCGATCGCGCCGGCTACAACCACAGTTTTTGAACGCCCAACGCACCCTGCGCGGTAGCGCCACCCGGCGCGGCATCATTTCTTGGCCGGCATGCAGTCGTCCCGCCACAGGCAGTCCATCTCGCCGCAATCGATGTCGAAACCGGTGTCAAAACAATCGGTGTTGCCCTCGGCGAGCTGGATCTCCTTGATCAGATCCCCCTTCTTCTGGCGCGCGACCTTGATGCCCAGCTTGCGTGCGATCGCCTGAATCTCCTTTACGGTCATACCTCTTACCTCAGTATACGGGACCCCTGCGGGTCGAAATCGAAATCGAACGGCCAAGTCTACAAGGCGATTGTTACAGAACGGGTAAAGAGGGGGTTACGCCCCACCCCGTCGGCCGCCTCGCTGCCGCAAGGAAGATTAGTGCAGCGGCGAAAAAAACTCAATCTTGTTTATGACAATTTCCATGGTTCGCGCATGCGGTCACGTTGCCGGGCGCATGGCAACGGATCGCGAGGCTTGACTCGCGAACGTGGCTTGCATTGGCGCGTCAAACCGCGTGCTCCACGCCGTGCCCCTTGCCGAGCGCAGCAGCTCGGCGATCCATTCCCATCCGGCCCCGTCAGGCCGCGCTACGCGCGCCGGATTCGACGATACGGTTGAGCGCCACCAGCACCGCGTCGATCACCGCCGCCACCGTGTCACGATGGAAGGCGACGCCGGAGTAGAGCTGGCCGCAGCAGTTGAGCTGGACATAGGTGGCGGCCTCCGAATCGGTGCCGCCGCGCACCGCCTGCTCGCTGTAGTTGGCGATCTCCACCCGGGCGCCAAAGGCCTTGTCGATGCCGTTGACCAGCGCCTCCAGGGCGCCCTGGCCTTCGCCGGCGATGGTCATCGGACCGCGCGGGCCGTCGATGTCTACCCGGATGCGATCCTGCTCGGCACGATCGATGTGGTAGCCGGTGATGCGATAGGGCTGATCCAGCTCCACGTAGGTCTCCCGAAACAGTTGCCAGATCTTCTCCGACGAGAGTTCGGCGGCATCCTCCTCGACCCGACGCTGCACCACCGGGGCGAACTCGATCTGCATCCAGCGCGGCAGGCTCAGGCCGTGATCCCGCTCCAGCACATAGGCGACGCCGCCCTTGCCGGACTGGCTGTTGATGCGAATCACCTCCTGATAGGTGCGCCCGATATCCCGGGGATCGATGGGCAGATAGGCCACCTCCCAGGGGCTTGCCTCATCACGATCCGCCAGACACTTGCGGATGGCGTCCTGGTGACTGCCGGAGAAGGCGGTGTAGACCAGCTCCCCGGCCCAGGGGTGACGGGGGTGGACCGGGATGCCGGTCACCTCCTCCACGGTGCGCACGATCTCCGCCATGTTGGAGAAATCGAGACCCGGATCCACCCCGTGGCTGTAGAGGTTCATGCCCATGGTCAGAATATCCATGTTGCCGGTACGCTCGCCGTTGCCGAGCAAGGTACCCTCGATGCGTTGCGCGCCGGCCATAATCCCAAGCTCGCCGGCGGCGACGGCGCAGCCCCGGTCGTTATGGGTATGCAGGCTCAGGATCACCGAACCCCGATTGGGGAGGTGACGGGAGAACCACTCCACCTGGTCGGCATAGACGTTGGGGCTGGCCATCTCCACCGTCGCCGGCAGGTTGATGATCATGGGTTTATCCGGCGTCGGCTGCCATACCGCCATCACCGCCTCGCAGATCTCCACCGCGAAGTCGAGCTCGGTGCCCGTAAAGCTCTCCGGCGAATACTGAAAGGTCCATTCGGTGTCGGGATAGCGCTCGGCCTGGGCCTTGACCTCCTTCGCCCCCGCCACGGCGATATCGATGATGCCCTGGCGATCCATGCGAAATACCTTCTCCCGCTGCACCTTGGAGGTGGAGTTGTAGAGATGCACCACCGCCCTCTTCGCCCCTTGCAAGGCCTCAAAGGTGCGCTGAATCAGATGGGGGCGGGCCTGGGTCAACACCTGCACCGCCACCCCGTCGGGGATGGCATGGCTCTCGATCGCCCAGCGCACGAAGTCGAAATCGGGCTGGGAGGCGGCGGGAAAGCCCACCTCGATCTCCTCAAAGCCCACCTTCACCAACAGCTCGAAGAGGCGCTTCTTCTGCTCCACCGACATCGGATCCACCAGCGCCTGGTTGCCGTCGCGCAGGTCGACGGCGCACCAGCGAGGGGCATGGTCGATGACCTGATCGGGCCAGGTGCGATCCGTGAGGCGCACCGGCTCGAACGGACGATAACGGGTCGGGTCGAAACGGGACATGTCGATCTCCTCTCGTAATGGCTCGTATGGGGTTAACGGAGGGAGGCAATGACCTCCCACTTGGCGATCATTGTACCGAGCCCAAGCGGAGAAGGCTTGCAAGATAATGCTGAAAAATTGCCTTTAGCGCAATTTTTCAGCAAATCTTACTCAATATGCAGCAGAAATCACCAACAAAGGCGGGAACGGGTGTACAACACCCGTCCCGCAGCCGCCCCCCTAAACCCCCTTTGCGAAAGGGTGGACTGACCACGAGGAGGGGTTTGCCTTCCTGGAACAAAGCCACCATCACGCGTGATACTGGCACTCTTTTGCTCTAGTGCAGCACCCGCCAAGTGACTATGAATAATGCGGGGCATAGGATATTTTTTTTATATAAATAGTGTTATTACTTATTTAGCGGATGCTGCACTAGCCATTTCTGGAAGTCGCCTAACAGAGATACACCGCCAACGGCGCATCCTTCCCCTTGACGGAGATTTGACGCCGCTCGCGGGTCTCCACATCCGTGAGCTGCTCAAACATGGCCTGGGAGAGCAGCAACTCACCCGCTCCGGCATGATCACAGATGCGCTTGGCGGTATTCACGGTATCGCCAATCACATCGAAGGCCTTGACCTCGCTGCTGCCGAGCAGCCCCTCCACCAACGGCCCATGGTGCAGACCGATGCCGCAGGCCAGACCATGCCGCTCTAGGTAGCCCCCCACCTCCACCAGCAGTTCGCGGGCGGTCAGCAGCGCCTGCTCGGGATCGGGAAGCACCAGCATCACCTCGTCGCCGGTAAACTTGCTCTTGACCACCGGGCGTCGACTCCAGACCGTCTCCGCCAACGCGAAACAATCATTGAGCATGCCCACCACCTCCTCCGGAGGGCGTCGCTCGCTCCAGGCGGTAAAGCCGCGAATATCCAGGAACAGCATGCTGCGTTGCTGACGTTTGAGGGCCAGCTGCCGCGGGTCATCCACGGCGCGGGAGAGGATCTCCTTGCCGAGCAGCCACTCCGAATACTTGCGCAGCTGGGCGGCGGTGCGTTTGAGGGTCTCCAGATACCGTTCGGAGGCCAGGTTCGCGCCCCCCACCAGCAGTCCGAGGAAGAAGATGACGCCGGTCAGAAAGATGTGGGACTCGTCCGTGAAAAAGGTCGCCGGGGAGGAGGACGCGGGGTCGAAATGGGCCTCCAGCATCCAGTAGGTGGCAAGCAGGATATTGGTGCGCACCAGATGTTCCAACAGCACCAGCGACCGACTTCCGGATGCGGCCAGACGCCACTGCTGGATACTCCCGATCGCGAACGAAAAGATCCAGTAGGCCCAGTGATAGGGGTCCTGAAAGAAGACCACCCCGCCCTCCGCCACCTCGATGACGGTATACAGGGCCGGACCAACCAGATTACCCACCAACGGCATCGGGCGGCCATTGAACTTGCGCGTGCCCAGAAACCAGGCCTGCACCACGCTGGCGATCAGCAGCGCGTAGAGGTCGATCTCCAGCAGATAGGCGGGATCCCCCTCGACCAGCAACTCCAGAAAGATGTTGGCAAGCGGAAAATGGAAGGAGTTGGTGAGCCACTCCAGCAATATCGACTCTCTGCGACTCCCTTTCAGTTGCTGCTCCAGTTCCATGGCTGCTCCGGTTTTCAAGACGCGCCGTCAGGATACCGCGATACGCTGAAACGAACCTGAAAAAGACCTCCACCACGAAGCGGTCGCCGACGGATCACTCCACCTTTGCGACACCCGGCTCACCCGTTGCCATCCAGGTTCTCCATACCCGCCCCTGGCAGAAGCCAAAAAATACCTCGCAGGATCATCGCCGCACTCCGCGATCTTGTTCGGCGAAAAAAACCGCTCATGGGCGAGCAAACAACTCCGCCAGCCGCGCCCCCGGCTCCTTGGCGCGCATCAAGGCCTCACCGACCAGAAAGGCGTCAATACCCTTGCCGCGCATCAGCGCAACGTCGCCCGGCCCGAGGATACCGCTCTCGGTGACCAGCAGCGTCTCCGCCGGCGCCATGGACTGGAGTTGCAGGGTGGTGTTCAGGTCCACCTCGAAGGTGTGGAGGTTGCGATTATTGACCCCCAGTAGCTCGCCGCCCACCTCCAGCGCCCGCGCCATCTCCTCCCGATTGTGCACCTCGATCAGGGTGTGCATGCCGAGGTCCCGCGCCTGGCGGTGCAGGGCCTTCATCTCGTCGCTGGCGAGACAGGCGGCAATCAGCAGGATGCAATCCGCGCCCATCACCCGCGCCTCGATCACCTGGTAGGGATCGACGATGAAGTCCTTGCGGATCACCGGCAGGGAACAGGCCTCCCGGGCCTGTCGCAGATAGGCGTCCGCCCCCTGAAAGAAATCGATATCGGTCAGCACCGAAAGGCAGGCCGCACCGCCCGCTTCATAGCTACGCGCGATCCGGGCGGGATCGAAGTTTTCGCGAATCACCCCCTTGCTGGGGGAGGCCTTCTTGATCTCGGCGATCACCGCCGGCGCACCGGCCTGGATCCGTGTCTTGAGCGCCGCGAGAAAATCGCGCAGCGGCGGTGCGTCCGCCAGCGCCGCCTCCAGCTTGTCCAGGGGGGTGTGCCGTTTTCGCTCGGCGATCTCTTCACGCTTGCGGCGAACGATCCTGGCGAGGATATCCGGGGTCTCTTGCATGCGGGTCATCCTTCCAACTCAGTCGTCAAAACCTCGCATTATACGGATCGGCATCTCGATTGAGCCATTTTTGTTGCGCATGCAATCATCAATTCGTACCATCGCGGGCAACGCCGCCAATTCCCCATGATCGCCATGCCACAGCACACACCGCCCCCACGGGCCATGATCCTCGCCGCCGGTCGCGGCGAGCGCATGCGCCCGCTGACCGACACCACCCCCAAACCCTTGTTGCGGGCCGGCGGCAAGATGCTGATCGAATACCACCTGGAACGCCTGGCGAGGGCGGGAATCGACGAGGTAGTGATCAATCACGCCCATTTGGGGGACCAGATCGTCGCGGCGCTGGGCGATGGCTCGCGCTGGGACGTTTCGATCCACTACTCCGCCGAGCCGCCAGGGGCGCTGGAGACCGGCGGCGGGATCTTTCAGGCGTTGCCGCTGCTGGGCGATGGGCCGTTTCTGGTGATCAATGGCGATGTCTGGCTGGAGGGCCTGGCGCTTGAGCAACTGACCTCTCCCCCCACCTCACTGGCCCACCTGCTCCTGATCCCCAATCCACCCCACAACCCCGACGGCGACTTCTTTCTGCGCGGTGACCGGGTGGCCAATCAAGCGCCGGGTAGGCGCCTGACCTTCTCCGGCGTCGGCCTCTATCACCCCCGCCTGTTCGAGGGCCGTCAAGGCGGCGCCTTCGCCCTCGCCCCGCTGTTGCGCGAAGCGGCGGAGGCCGGCGAGGTCACTGGCCAGCCCCATGCCGGCGAGTGGATGGACATCGGCACGCCGGCGCGGCTCGCGGCGCTCAATCGCAAACTGACGGGAGGCGGAAATGGGACGTGAGATCGGCGACAGCGACTTCAGCGAGGCGGATTACCGGACCTTTCAGCAACGCCTGGAGCGAGAGACGGGGCTGCTCTGCGAGCTGATCGACGGCGATGGCATGACCGACGACGAGCCGATGGCCGGCTTTGAACTGGAGGCCTGGCTGGTCGACCACCAGGGCAGACCCGCGCCGCTCATCGAACCGCTGCGGGAGAAACTCAACGACCCGCTGCTGGTGCCCGAACTGGCGGCCTTCAATCTCGAACTCAATGGCACGCCGGTCGCCCTGACCGGCGCCCCCTTCACCCGCCTGCATGACGAACTGAGCGCCACCTGGCGACGCACCGCCGACGCCGCCCGCCAACTGGGGGCCAATCTGACCATGATCGGCAGCCTCCCCTCCGCCGAGGCCGCCGACTTCTGCCTCGCCAACATGTCGCCCATGCAGCGTTATACCGCCCTCAACACGCGGGTGCTGGAGCTGCGCGGCGGCCAGCCGATTCAGCTCGACATCCAGGGCCGGGACCACCTGCGCGTCAGCCATGACGATGTGATGCTGGAGGCGGCGGCGACCGCCTTTCAGCTCCACCTCAAGGTCCCCGCCAGGCGCGCCGGGCGGGTCTTCAACGCCTCCAAGATCCTCTCCGGGCCAATGGTCGCCCTCGGCGCCAACTCCCCCTACCTGTTCGGCGCGGAGCTGTGGGACGAGACCCGGGTGCCGCTCTTCGAGCAAGCCGTGGACGTCGGCGGCAGCACCCTCACCAAGCGGGTCGACTTCGGCATCCGCTACATCCACAAATCGATCAGCGAGGTCTTTCAGGCCAACCTGCACCGCTACCCCGTGCTGCTGCCCCATCGGTTCGAAGAGCCGGAACACCGCTTCGCCCACCTCTCCCTGCACAATGGCACCATCTGGCGCTGGAACCGGCCGATCGTCGGCTTCGACGACGACGGCGCGCCCCACGTGCGCATCGAGCACCGGGTGCTGCCCTCCGGTCCCACGCTGATCGACGCCATCGCCAACGCCGCCCTCTACTATGGCGCGGTACACATGCTCTCCACCCGCAAACGCCCGCCAGAGGCGTCGATGCCGTTCGCGACCTGCTCGGACAACTTCTACGCCGCCGCCCGCCACGGCTTGCGCGCCGACAACGCCTGGTTGGGCGGCAAGCACGGAAGCGTCCGCGAGCTGCTGCGCAAACAGCTGTTACCGCTGGCCCACGAGGGGCTGGAGCAGCTGGCGATCGACGCCCAGGAGCGCAACCACTGGCTGGGCATCATCCAGGCGCGCCTGGACGCCGCCACCAACGGCAGCGACTGGCAGCGACGCTGGGTCGAAAAACATGGCCACGACATGCCGGGCCTGACCCGCGCCTACCTGGAGCGGCAGCAGAGCGGCCAGCCCGTACACCTTTGGAGTCTTTGATGTTTCAGGAACTGCACAACCTCCCCGATGGCCTGCTGGATACCCCCGCCGAGGGTCTGGAGGCGCTGTTGGGACGACCGACGCTGATCCACCTGCCGGGCCGTCAGCGCCCCAACCTGTTCGTCAGCGTGCTGCTGCACGGCAACGAGACCACCGGTTGGGAGGCGATGCGCACGCTGTTGCGCCGCTACCAACCCGGCGGCGGCGAGCAACCCCTGCCACGCGGCCTGAGCCTGTTCATCGGCAATGTCGCCGCCGCCGCCCATGGCGTTCGCCGCCTCGCCAGCCAGCCCGACTTCAATCGGGTATGGCCGGGGGCCGAGGCCGGAGAGTCGCCAGAACAGCGCATGACGGCACGCATCATTGAAACCCTGAAGGCGCGGGGCCTGTTCGCGGCGGTGGACATCCACAACAACACCGGCCTCAACCCCCACTACGCCTGCGTCAACGTCATCGCCCCCCGCTACCTGCATCTGGCGGCGCTGTTCTCCCGGACCATCGTCTACTTCACCCGCCCCGCCGGCGTCGCCTCGATGGCCCTGGCCCGACTCTGCCCGGCGGTGACCCTGGAGTGCGGCAAGCCGGACCAGCCCCACGGCCTGAAGCACGCCCTGGACTATCTGGACGCCTGCCTGCACCTCTCGGAACACCCCGACCACCCGATACCGGAGCAGGATATCACCGTCTTTCACACCGTCGCCCGGGTCACCATCCCGCCGGAGATCTTCTTCGGTTTCGATACCCCGGACGCGGACCTCAATCTCTCCGGCGATATTGAATTCTTCAACTTTCGGGAACTACCTCGCGGTACCGTATTCGGTCGCGTCGGCGACTCGTCACGCATCCCGCTACTCGCCCATGACGAACAGGGAGAGGAGGTACAGCAACACTATTTTTCCATCGAGCGTGGCGAGTTGCGGCTGAACGAACCCGTCATGCCCTCGATGCTCACCCTCAACCAGGAGGTGATCCGCCAGGACTGCCTGTGCTACCTGATGGAGCGCTATTCCCTCTCCCAGCAATAGCCGGAATAGCCGGGGCAGCTGCGCCCCAAATGCCACATAAATATTGGTTGACTACATTTCTCGGATGCAATCCCGTCGGACCGAGCCAAGGCGTTTGAACAACCCTCCTATTTCGATCCACGGCACAAAAAAAGAGTTCGCTAGCAGCGATCTAGTTGACCCCGGCCGACAATTTGCTCTATATAGCCAAAACCCCAGTCGCGACATAACAGTACAATGAACCGTTACGCCCCTACATCGACTTTACCAAGAGATGAAACCCGATGAACACCAACCTGCCGCCGGTGCTGCCCGCGCTGCTGCTTGGCGTATCCCTGTTGACGCCATGCTGGGGGGCGGATGAGCTGCTCCTCGAAGCGACCGCCGATAACGGCGATGCCCTGCTGAGAGACGATTCAGGCGGCGATGATCTGCTGCTTGGCGGCGGTGGCGAAACGCCGGCGGCGGATCTGCTGACGGTGGATGCGCCAGAGGAAGAGGCGTCCGGCGCGGACGACACCAAGAGCACGGCTGCCATGCATCAGGAGCTGTTTCTGGAAGACAAGTACCCCTCGGCCAGCACCTGCGCTACCTGCCACCCCCGCCACTTTCGTGAGTGGTCGGTATCACCCCACGCCTACTCCCAGATCAGCCCGGTTTCGGCGGCGATGAGCGCGACCATGAACATCCTCACCAACGGCACCGTGGGGGATTTCTGCTTCCGCTGTCACAGTCCGGTGGGGGGCAACCTGGGCGAGCCCATCGTGCGCAGCAACATCGATCGGCACCCGGCGGCGCGGGAGGGGATCACCTGCGTCGCCTGCCACCGGGTGGATGCCGCCTACGGCCGGATCAACGGCCGCCTGGCGATGGTCGAGGGAGATATCACCAGCTCCATCTATGGCCCCAGCGGCAACGATGAGCTGGCGCGGGTGCTGGAGGACGACGCCTTTCGGGTCACCGCCGATCCCGAGGCCAAGGGGCGCAAGATCCACGGCGAGGCGAAGCGGCATGCCGCCCTCTCCGAGTCGAGCTTCTGCTCGATCTGCCACGACGTGACGCTGATCAACGGCTTTCGCGCCGAGGAGACTTTCAGCGAGTACAAGAACTCGCCGGCGGCGGCCCGCGGCGAGAGCTGCCAGGATTGCCACATGGGTAAGGAGCCGGGCATCGCCGCCGGCTATGATGAAGGCCCGGCGGCCATCGTCGGCGGCGTCGAGACCAAACCCCGCAAGCTCACCAACCACATGTTCGCCGGCCCCGACTACTCGGTGGTCCACCCCGGCTTCTTCCCCCACAACGTGGAGGCCCAGCGCATGGCCTCCATCCGCGAGTGGCTGGAGTTCGACCACGAGGCGGGCTGGGGTACAGACGCCTTCGAAGATAGCGTGACGGACGACTATGAATTCCCGGCGCGCTGGGTCTCGGCGGACGACCGCTATGACGCCCGCGAGATCATTGAGGGGCAACTGGCGCTGCTGGGCGAGGCCGAGTCGGCCCGCCGTACCCTGTTGAGCCGCGCCTACCTGCTCGGCGACATCGTCACCGAGCAGGCCGATGATTCGGGCTTGCGCTTCAAGGTGCAGGTGAAGAACGGCACCGACGGCCACAACGCCCCCAGCGGCTTCGAGCGGGTGGTGTTCCTGCGGGTGACGGTCACCGACGGCGACGGCGAGGTGATCTACCGTTCCGGCGATCTCGACCCCAACGGCGACCTGCGCGACGCCCACTCCGCCTATGTCCACAATGGCGAATTGCCGCTGGACGAGGATCTGTTCAACATGCAGCTCAAGTTCGTCACCCGCCTGCTGCGCGGCGGCGAGCGGGAGCAGGTGCTGCCCGCCAACTACTCCATCGACGTGCAGCCCTTCGTGCGCCCCGATCCTCGGCCCACCTCCCTGCTCAACCACCCACTGGGGGTGCGGGTGCACAAGAAGGGGATCGAGGCGAATGGCGAGCGCTGGCCGGCGTATTCCGTGGACGCCGACGCCCTCACCGGCAAGGGACCCTACTCAGCCAAGGTCCAGCTGATCGCCGGCATGATCCCGGTGAACCTGCTAAACGCGGTCTCCCTGGGCGGTCTCGACTACGGCATGAGCCCGCGCCAGATCGCCGACCGCATCGTGGACGGGCATCAAGTGCTGTGGGAGAGGGACGTGGTGCTGGAGGAGGGAGAGTGACGATGATCATCAAATACCATCTCGCCGCCCTCGCGCTGTTGCTCGCCGGCCCAATCGCGGCCCAGGCCAAGGATCTGGAGAACTCGCCCAGCCGCATCTCCGATCAGCCAATCCCCATCGACGAAGCCCTGGACCCGGGGCGCACCCCGCCGCTGATCGAGTGGGGGGACTTTCTGCTCGGTCCCGGCGAATTGCAGCGGGGCTTCGAGATCCCCACCGGCGCGGTGTGGCAGCCGGCGCTGTTCGTCTACGGCAGCTTTCGCGGCGCCCTGCAGCACTTCGACAACGGGCTGGCCGAGCGTAGCGAGTGGGCCAACCGGCTCGATATCGTCGCCAATCTGCGCCTCACCGCCACCGAACGCTTCGTGCTCACCCTGCGCCCATTGGATCGGGAAGGGCGTTTCTCGGGCTATCAGTTCAAACCGGAGTCCAGCGAAGGATCCCTGGATGTGACCGATCTCGATGTCGAGACCTTCTACTTCGAGGGCCAGTTCGAGGAGCTGTTTCCGATGCTGGATCCCGACGACAGCTCGCCCAACGACTTCGGCTTCACCCTCGGGCGGCAGCCGTTGTTCATCCAGGAGGGGATGCTGATCAACGACAGCATCGACGCCTTCGGCCTGGTGAAGTCGGCCATCCCCCTGACCAATACCGCCAACACCCGCATCAGCGGCATCTACGGCTGGGACCAGATTCACCGCAACAACAACCGCCTGGATGAGGAGGCGCGCATCGCCGGGCTGTTCGCCGAGTTCGATCTCTTCGCCAGCACCATCAACGCGGATCTGGTGCGGGTCGATTCCGACACCCCGGAGGCGGATGGCTGGTTCGTCGGCATCAGCGCGGTACAGCGCATCGGCCAGATCAATACCGCCTTTCGTCTGTTACACTCCGAGGCGGAAGGGGCCGACAACGTCATGGTGAGCAGCGGCAGCCTGCTGTTCGGCGAGGTCTCCTGGAGTCCCACCGGCAGCACCAGCGTGGCCTATGTGAATGGCTTCTACGGCGAAGACGAGTTCTCCTCGGCGGCCCGCGCCCCGGCCACCGGCGGCGCCCTGGGTCGCGCCGGCATCCTCTACGCCTCGCCCGGCATGGGTCGCTACGGCGCGGCCCTGAGCAACCGTCCCAACAACGCCGCGGGCGGCGCGCTGGGCTATCAGATGTTCTTCGGCGGCATTCGCCGTCAGCTGATCGTCGAGGCCGCCGCCCGCGCCTCTACCGAGAGCGGTGTCGAGCAGGATGCCTGGGCCGTCGGGGCGCGCTTCCAGCAGGCCTTCGGCAAGCGCTATCTGGTCCAACTCGACGGCTTCGTGGGGGATCACGAAAGCAACGGTACCATCGCTGGCGGGCGGGTCGAGTTTCAGGTGAAGTTCTGATTTAGAGGGTTGATCGATGCTGGAGACCCTGGTCGGGCCGGAGATGGTCCGCGCGGTAAGCCTGCTGATCCTGGTGCTGCTGCTGGTTCAGCTGCTGCTGTCGGTGTATGGCCGCCTGCGCCGTTCCCTGCACGAGCGACGGGTAGCGGATCTGCAACTGGCCCACTGGCGAGAACGGGTCGAGGCGGCCGCCGACGCCGTTCGCTCCGTCGAGACGCGAAGCGGCGGCTGGCAGGGCTATCGCAAGTTCGAGGTCGCCAGGGTGGTGGAAGAGACACCGGAGACCCGCTCCTTCTACCTGCGTCCCCACGACGGCCGGCCCTTGCCCCCGTTTCTGCCGGGTCAGCACCTCACCTTTCAGTTGCGCATTCCCGACCAGCCGCGGCCGGTGATCCGCTGCTACTCCCTCTCCGCCGCGCCCAATACCGAACAGTTCCGCATCACAGTAAAAAAAGTGCGGTACGAGAACGAACTCGGGGAGACGCGGCTGGGCTGCTCCTCGGGCTTTCTCCACGGCCAGGTTCACGCCGGGGATATCCTCGACGTCAAGGCCCCGGCCGGCGAGTTTCATCTGCCGCCAGGATCGGACCACCCGGTGGTGTTGCTCGCGGGAGGGGTGGGCATCACCCCGTTCGCGAGTATCGTCGATGCCCTCGCCAGGGAGGGCGGACATCGCGAAGTCTGGCTCTTCTATTCGGCGACCCATCGCCAGGGCGCGGCGCTTTGCGGCGAACTGCGCGCCGCCGCCGAGGCCCTCCCCCAATTGAATCTGCGACTGCTCCATTCCCGCCCGGGTGAAGATGAACAACAAGGTGTGGACTACCACCATCTCGGTCGACTCGATCGCGCCTATCTCGCCCGCGAGCTGCCCTCCAACAACTACGACTTCTATCTTTGCGGCCCGCCAGCGATGATGACCTCGTTGACCGAGCAACTCATCGATTGGGGCGTGCCGGCGGAGCGGATCCACAGCGAGGCCTTCGGCCCGGCGCTACAACCCGCGGCGGTGAACGAGACGGTGACAGTGCACTTCGCCCGTAGCGGCAAGGCGCTCCAGTGGAGCGGCGGCAGTCTGCTCGAACTGGCGGAAAAGAATGGCGTGACGATGGAGTCCGGCTGCCGCGCCGGCAGTTGCGGGGCCTGCCTGACGGCAGTAAAGTCGGGCGAGGTGGAGTATTTGCAGGCACCCGGCATCGTGCCGGAAGCGGGCTCCTGCCTGGCCTGCGTCAGCGTGCCCAAGGGGGCATTGGAGTTGGATGCTTGATTATCAACCACAGAGAGCACAGAGCACACAGAGTTGGATGAGTTGTTGAGCTGGGTTTCCGGGGTTCAATCTCCGGGGTGCCATCGGTTTCAGAGGCCGCCCAACGTGTGTGCCTTCGTTCCCGTCGTCCTGGAGGAACGACGCTCCCGGGCGTGGCGCCGAGGTCGGATCGAATATCTTTCGTATCGGCCGCGCCGGGAGCGTTGACCTCCCGGTCAACCCTTCGCCGCATGCCGAAGGCGAGGCGAATGAAGATAGATGGACGCGCCGCGCCATGGCTCCGTGACAAACAAAGAATTCAAATTGAATAGAAACGACGAAGAGGATTTTTGGATGAACGCAATCAAGAGCCTGAGAAACGCCCTGTGCGGCGGTCTGCTGGTAATGGCCCAGCCCCTGCTGGCGAGCCCGGATCCAGCCAAGGTGGCGGGCCCCGACGAATGCGGCGAGTGCCACAAGAACGAGGTGGCGGTGTGGCGGGAGACCCAGCACCAGAAGGCCTTCTACGAGCTGTCGCGCAAGGAGGAGGCGCAAGAGATCGCCGAGCGTATGGGCGTCAAGCGGCTCAAGAAGGACGCGGTCTGCACCGACTGCCACTTCACCCTCAAGCAGGAAGGCGGCGACCACGAGGCGATCGCCGGGGTCTCCTGCGAGTCCTGCCACAGCCCGGCCAAGGAGTGGCTGAACGTGCACAACGACTACGGCGGCAAGGATGTGAAGAAGGCGGACGAGACCAAGGCCCACCGCCAGGAGCGGCTGGCGAAGATGGATGCCGCCGGCATGATCCGCCCCGACGACCTCTATGCCCTGGCCGCCAACTGCTATCAGTGCCACCTGGTGATCAACGAGGAGTTGGTCAACAAGGGCGAGCACAAGGCGGGCAGTGACTTCGAACTGGTCTCCTGGTCCCAGGGCGAGAACCGCCACAACTTCTATCGTTCCGAGGACGGCAAGCAGAACGTGGAGTCCTCCAGCGAGCGCCGCCGGCTGATGTTCGTCACCGGCATCGCCCTGGATCTGGAGTACAGCCTGCGCGCCGTGGCCGGCGCCACCGCCAAGGCCAAGTTCGCGGTGACCAACGCCAAGCGCGCCGCCACCAACATCAAGAAGCTCGCGGCGGTGAACAAGATGGTCAATAGCCCGGAACTGGCGGAGGCGATCCGCATCGCCGAGGCGGCGGACCTCAAGCTCAACAACGGCGA
Source organism: Gammaproteobacteria bacterium (assembly GCA_011390365.1). Lineage (GTDB taxonomy): Bacteria > Pseudomonadota > Gammaproteobacteria > Chromatiales > Chromatiaceae > SLIM01. The sequence continues at coordinate 1,910 of JAABSM010000068.1, read as the reverse complement.
GGCCCTCAACGCCGCCGCCGATGGCGTGGGCGAACAGACCCGCGCCTTCCTCGCCGCCCATGACGGCGCGGATCTGGCGATGCTCGACAAGTACGTACCCGGCGTCGACAAATACAAGGGCGAGCCGGGCGTCGCGCAGCAGTAACCCCGGGAATCGATGTTGTCCGCCACCACTCGCAAGGTCAATCGCCCCCAGCGCTGGGATGAGCCCCTCGACCCGGCGATGGGGCTGCTGGATCTGGCCCCGATCCTCGCCCGCCCCCCCTTCGACGCCATCAATCCCGCCTCCTTCCCGGCGGCGGTGCCGCTGGAGGGGATTCTGCGCAACGATGCCCGGGTTCGTCGCTATGAAGCGGGGGACCTGGTCTGCGCACGTGGCGAGTACGGCAATTCCGCCTTCTACATCCTCAGCGGCGAGGTGTCGGTGATCGTCGGCGAGGGACTCTCGGAGTCCGATCTGGGGCGACCGGAACCCAAACGAATGGGCTGGCGCAGGGCGCTGACGCAACTCTGGCATGGCGGCATCAGCGAGATTCGCGTCCCGAACGCCGGTCCCGCGGCACTGGAGCACCTGCGCGGCGAAGAGGAAGGGCCGTTGCGCCTCGCCGATCCGCGGCGAATGATCGAGGAGAACGACACGGTCACCCTGGGGGAGGGGCAATTCTTCGGCGAAATCGCCGCCCTCGCCCGGGTACCGCGCAGCGCCACCATCATCGCCCCGCAGCGGGCGGAACTGCTGGAGATACGCTGGCAAGGGCTGCGCGAGCTGCGCCGTCACAGCCGCGGTTTTCGCGCATTCATCGAGGGGCTCTACCGTCAGCGTAGCCTGCTCACGCTCCTCGCCGAAACCCCCATGCTGAAGGATCTCGATGAATCGGTGCTGCGGGAGATCGCCCGCCACGCCCTGTTCGAGAGTTACGGCGACTTCGAGTGGTTCACCGAATATCAACGCGACCGGCAACGCCCCGCCGCCGAGCGCGTCGCCGCCGAACCCCTGATCGCCGAGGAGGGGGACTATGCCGACGGCCTGCTGCTGATCAGCGGCGGCTTCGCCCGGGTCACCCAGCGCCTGCACAGCGGTTACGGCACCGTCGGCGTGCTGCGTCGCGGCGACCTGTTCGGCCTGGAGGAGGCGCGCATCGGCGGCGAACCGGGGGCGGCCCTGCGCTACGGGCTGCGCGCGCTGGGCTATGTCGATTTGGTGCGCATCCCCTGGAAGCTGCTGGCGGGGTACGCCGGCGAACGCCCCGGCGAGGCGGCCCCTTCGGCGGCGGGCTTTCGCGGCCTGGAGATCGATCAGGGATTGCTGGAGTTCTTCGTCGAAAACCGGTTCATCAACGGCACCCAGACCATGCTCGTGGATCTGGATCGCTGCGTGCGCTGCGACGACTGCGTACGCGCCTGCTCCACCGCCCACCAGGGCAATCCCCGCTTCCTGCGCGAGGGCCGTGCGCTCGACCGCTTTATGGTGGCGGAGGCTTGCATGCACTGCACCGATCCGGTATGCATGATCGGCTGTCCCACCGGCGCCATCCACCGCGACCGCTCCAGCGGCATGATCATTATCGCCGATCCCATTTGCATCGGCTGCGGCAACTGCGCCGCCAGCTGTCCGTTTCGCGCCATCCGCATGGTCGAGATCCGTGATCGGGATGGCGACCTGCTGGTCGACGAGGCGGGCATGCCGCTACAGAAGGCGACCAAGTGCGACCTGTGCCTGGGCCAGCCGGTGGCGGCCCAGTGCGAACAGGCCTGCCCCCATGACGCCCTCAAGCGGGTCGACATGCGCAACCTGGAGGGACTCGACCAATGGTTGCGGAGGTAGCTCTTCGTTGAGCGGACTAATGAAACGGACGCGTATAACAATCACCGTATTAGCTGTTTCTCTTGTCGCTACAAACGGTTGGTGG
>JAABSM010000067.1 GCA_011390365.1 Gammaproteobacteria bacterium | reverse complement strand
GGATGGAGCTTGTTCGGCCATGAGTTTCCGCGTTACCAGTTCTTGCTTGGTAACGCCGGTTTGCCAAGCTTCGCTTGGCGGTAGGTTGACCGGTGATCAAGGGCAAGCCGGGGAAGAAGGAATAGTAAGAGGCCCATGAGACGAGATCAACGCAAGCCGCTGTACCGCAAGGTGAACACGAAAGCGAGGGGGTACGCCACCATTTTGGCGGCGATTTCCGCCATTCGCGGAACAGCAAGAACCCCCTGGCGGCGAAGATGGCCCAAGGCCGCCGGCGGGGGTTGGATTACACGCCGCTGTTCATGTTTCTGCTCTCGAAGGTGGGTAGACCGTGGGATGAGGTCTTCAGTGAAGCGGTGTCGCGGCTGGATCGCCGGGAACCCATATTCTGGATGGTGTCGTTACATCGGGACGGGGCGGAGCCCTATATCGCCGTTAGCGGAAGCAGCTACTTCAGCGGCCTCTACGTCGACGAGGAGGGGGTGCTGCGCAAGGTCGATTCGGCACTGGATGAGACCAGCCTTGCGCCAAGCTGCAAGTGTTGCACCCATACCTTCAACGGCAAGCCATTTACGCGCAAATTTCGACAAGGTTAGAGGGGAGAAGAGCAGTTTGATGCTCTTCCTGGCGTTACGCCGGTACCCACGCGCTGCCTGGGTTTCAGCGATGTATCGCTATCCCGGGCTCCAATGTGCTGGGAGCATCCGGTGTTGGTGAAAATATCGGTGGGGACGGGGCTGCAAGCCCCGTCCCGCCGCAAGATCCGGGTCAATCGAGACCTCTATGACCGTGCCAGCCCGGGTCGTGACCGGTTGGTGGTAGAGACCCGTGCCGGGGCCTTCGGCTTCGAATGGGTGGTGCGCTACTACCCAGGTCTATGAGAGGTGTATTCGGGGAGCGGCGTACCGCGCAAAATCCGCTGACTGCGAACGGGACAAGGGGTTCGCCTTTTTCTTCGCACAAACGCCAAGCCCGCAAACTGGTGTCCTTGGCGTTATCGCTGCCAAGCTGAACCGCGGCGTGCGGTTTGGCCCTTGAGATTTAGGGCGCGAGCAAGCTCGCTGTAGCGTTCTTGAATACGGGCTTGCTCTTTGGTATTCATGGGGATATTCTCCTCGGTAGATCACGCGAAGACTGTGTTTACCCAAAAATTGGGTGATGAAGAGTACCTGTCAGCGTTGACCAGACCCCGGACGTATCTCCCGCGATAGCAGCGTCGTCCAGCACAAGGCTAGCGAAGACCACCCAAAGCAGCGAGGCTTTTCCCTTTGCTCTGGGCGCGACGCTTTGACCCGCCTGCTAGCCTACTGCTGGCGACATTAACGAATGTGGATGCCACGAATGCCCCAGAAGCTCCGCGACCTTTTGAAGTCATTGGAGGATGCAGGCTTCAAAGAAATCCCAGGGGCTGGCAAGGGCTCCCATCGTAAATTGGTACACACCAAATTTACCGGTGCGGTAACAGTGAGCGGCAAACCCGGTGACGACGCGAAGCAGTATCAAGAGAAGCAAGTTGCGCAAGCAATTGATGAGGCGCAGAAATGAAAGACCTCGACAGATACCACAAATGGGTTGAATGGAATGAGGATGATCAGGTATACGTTGGAAAATGCCCGGATCTAATAACAGGCATCCATGGGGATAACCCCATCCTCCTCTACGGGGAATTATGTGAGGTGATTCAGGATGTGATCGACCATTTCGATGCTGAAGGTCGCGCATTACCGGAACCCCGGATTCGCCCAATGAGCGAAGTCGCATAGATCACCTAGTAAGCGCGCGAAAACTCTGGTCAGGCAACCGTTCACACCAGCGGCGATGTGTTGTGAAGATGGGCCTGTTCAGGGGTAATTACGAGAATTTTTCGAGGCGCATTCGCGTCAGGGGTTTTCATGACTTCTCAATTCTCTCTCCCGGCACTGGGCTGGACCCACTTTTTTCAGCAACAACTCTCGCTTGAAGAGTACGAGGCGTGCTCGCCGGCGCGGGTGTGCGGGCAGGAACGCACCCTGCTGCAACTCCTCACCGAGGACGGTTCCCACTCTCTCCCGGTAACCCCATCCATGGAACCGGTCACCGTCGGCGACTGGTTGTTGCTGGATGGGGAGGGGCGGTTTCAGCGGCTGCTGGAGCGCGCGTCCCTGTTCTCCCGCAAGGCGGCGGGCTCGAAGGCGACCAGGCAGTTGATCGCGGCGAATGTGGATACGCTCTTCGTCGTCAGTTCCCTGAACCAGGACTTCAATCTCAGGCGTCTGGAACGCTACCTGGCGCTGAGCCACGAGGCGGAGGTGGAGGCGGTGATGGTGCTGACCAAGGCCGATTGCTGTGACGATCCACTGGCGTATATGACCCAGGCCCAGTCCCTCGGTACGAACCTGGATGTGGTGGTGGTGAACAGTCTCGACCGCGCCAGCGTCGAGCAGTTGTCGCCCTGGTGCGCGCCGGGCAAGACGGTGGCCTTTCTCGGCTCCTCCGGCGTCGGCAAGTCTACCCTGGTCAACACCCTGTCGGGCCACGCCATGCAACGCACCCAGGGGATTCGGGAGGACGACGCCAAGGGGCGGCATACCACCACCGGGCGCTCCCTGCATCCCTTGCCGTCGGGGGCGCTGTTGCTCGATACGCCGGGGATGCGGGAGTTGCAGTTGGCGGATTGCGAGCATGGGGTGGATGAGGCCTTCGCGGAGATTAGCGCGCTGGCCCAAGGGTGCAAGTTCTCCGACTGCCAGCACCAGCGGGAGCCCGGCTGCGCGGTGCGCAGGGCGATCGAGACGGGCGAGGTGGATGAGCGACGCCTGGCGAGCTATCGCAAGCTGATGCGCGAACAGGCCTTCAATACCGCGACCCTGGCGGAGAAGCGGGCCCGGGAACGGGAGTTCGGGCGCTATGTTCGATCGGTGATCAAGGGCAAGCAAGGGGAGAAGGGGCGGTAGAGCGGTCGGGCACGGGAATCGCCAAATGGAGCGCGAGGCTTGACCCTATAAACCGCGGATTACGCAGATGCCCGCAGATTATATTGAGTGGAAATAGATGGTTGCGCAGCCTGATCGACTCACCTGCCGGGTGAAGGCGAAATTATCTGCAACTCACTAATATATCTGCGTTAATCTGTGTAATCCGCGGTTCAAAAGCCGAATCTAGGTTGACTAGCCAATGGCTACACTGGCGCGTCGAGCCGCGCGCTCCGCCGCAAGCGACCAGACTTCAATCGGGGATTTGCCGAGGGCCTTGTAGGCTATAATTGGGATACATTTCCGAAACGCCGGCGACATCCCGTGAGAGGTCTGAATCATGTCCAGGATTCTCATCGTCTATTCCACCACCGACGGCCATACCCTCAAGATATGTTCGCGATTGAAGGAGTGGCTCGAACAGGAGGGCCACGAGGTGGAGTTGATTGTGGTTGAAGATGCGGGTGGGGCGGAGCTGGAGGCCGCGGACAAGGTGGTTATCGGGGCGAGCATTCGCTACGGCAAGCACGGCAAGCAAACCTATCAATTCATCGCCAGATATGGCGAGGTTCTGGACCAAAAACCGAACGCCTTTTTCAGCGTCAATGTGGTGGCGCGCAAGCCTAACCGGGATACCCCGGAGACCAATCCCTACCTCAGGAGATTCCTCACCCAGATATCCTGGAAGCCGCGAGAGTTGGCGGTTTTCGCGGGCAAGATCGATTACCCGAGATACAATTTTTTCGACCGCTCCATGATCCGCATGATCATGTGGGTGACCAAGGGACCCACGGATCCGAAGGCGACCATTGAATTCACGGATTGGGACAAGGTCAGGCAATTCGGCGATGTCCTCAGTCGCATGTAGATCGGCGGATCAATAGCATTTCCCGTGAATCCTGTTAGTCTTGACAATATTTCTTTCCGCTAGCTGAAAACGACCATGCTGAAACGTCTCTCCCAATGTGAAGCCTGCAAGATCGGCGTTCCGATCGCGCTGTTGATCGTGCTGGGTTTCTGGCTTGCCTACCAGTTCGTGCCGCCGCCGGTTCCCAAGTCCCTGACCATCGCCACTGGTCGGGAGGGAGGCGCCTACTTCGCCTATGCGGAACGTTATCGCCAGCGCATGCAGGCGGAGTTCAATATCGAGTTGCGGCTGTTGCCGACGGCGGGGACGCCGGAGGTGTTGAAGGCGTTGCGGGAGGGGCGGGCGGATATCGGCATGGCACAGGGCGGGCTGGCCGAGGCTTGGCACAAGGAGCACCTGGAGAGTATCGCCGGGCTCTATCTGGAGCCGGTTTGGATCTTTCAGCGCGCCGATTTGACCCTGAACCGCCTCTTTGACCTGAAGGGCAAGCGCATCTGGGTCGGCGAAGAGGGTAGCGGCACCCGCGCCCTGGCGCTCTCGCTACTGGCGGCGAATGGGGTGACGGGGGAGAACAGCGAGTTGATCGGTTCGCCGGCGGTTCCCCTGGATGACAAGCTGGCGCGGGACGGCATCGATGCGATCTTTCTGGTCAGCGGCACGGGCGGGGCGATGGTGAAGAAGCTACTGGCCGATGATCGATTCGCGCTGTTCCATGCCCAGCGCCAGCAGGCCTACATGAAGCGATTCGCCTATCTCTCCACCACTACCCTGGGCGAGGGGGAGCTGGACCTCGCCGCCAATCTCCCTGGGCAAGCGACCCCGCTGCTGGCGGTGATCGCCACCCTGGTGGCGACGCCGGATCTCCACCCCATCGCGCGTCGTGCGCTGTTACGGGTGGTGATAGCGGAACATGGCAAGGATCTGCCGCCCATGGCCCGGCTGGATATCCCCATCAATCAGGATGCGCAACGCTACCTGCAAAACGGCCCCGGGATCCTGGAGCGCTACCTGCCCTTCTCCGCGGCGGCCTTCATTGATCGCATGAAGATCATGCTGGTGCCGTTGCTCACCCTGCTGATCCCGCTGCTCAAAAGTGTCCTGCCGATCTATCGTTGGCGGATTCGTTTCAAGATCTACCGCTGGTACTCCGCCCTCAAAGAGGCGGATGCGCGGGTGGAGCAGTTGGATACGCCGGATGCGGTGAACGAGGAGTTGCGACGTATCCGCCAACTGGAAGAGGAGCTGGCGATGCAGGTATCCGTACCCCTGAGCTACATGGGCGAGTTCTACGACCTGCGCGTGCATGTGACGCTGGTGACACAACGACTGGAGGGACGATTGGCGAGACTGGGGCAGGAAAACGAGTAACCCCGGATTGGCGGCTCCTCGAATATCGCCTTAACGCATCACCTCCACCAGCACGCCGATCTTCGGGTGGTCGATATAGTGCAGCTCGCGGGGGCGCATCTTGCGGTGGGCGGTGAGGCGGTAGAACGGATATTCGGGCTGGCTATCGTCTGGGGGCGCGACTTGAAGCGGCGAGCGCGAGATGCCGCGGGCGCCCTCCGATTGGCTGATGCGACGATCCATTCGGCCATATGCGGCGCCATAATCCCCTGTCCCGCCCGCCGCGGTCCGCGAAGGAGGCAGTCTGGGGCCGCGCGTGCGCAGGTCGAAGCCGATATGGATGAATCGCCCGGCGCCAATCTCCAGCACCCCATCCAGCAAAGGCGGCTCGCCTTCGATCGGCGCTGGGGCGGTGATGCGGATCTTGCTCGGTGAAACCCGATTGGCCATGGTCTGCACCCAGCGACCGTGGTACAGGATCTCGGCATTGGCGCGGCTGCGCAGGGTATATTTCTCCGGCCCCAGACCGCCCCCGTCCGGATCCTTTTCGGTGAAGCCGTGTTCGGCGATGGTGCGCGCCTCACTGAAGTCCGGCGTCCCCGGGTCCGGCGCCAGATACTCGGTGGCGGCGGGGTCGTCCAGCGCGAACACCAGCACCTCCACCGCGTAATAGGTGGCGGCAAACGCGTTGCCGATGCTCGCCGCCCACAGGATCCCTATCGCAAGCCACTGTCTCATTGAATCGTTACTCCAGACCTTTACAAACTTCCCGGCCCCGGTTGCGATTTCCCCTTGCAACCAACTGGCCAGACGCCGATAGTAGCATCACTTGCGCGCCGATGCCGCCCCTACTTGCCGGACGGGGCTTGCAGCCCCGTCCGCATGGTTATCCGCGGGCAATGGGGTTGCAGTGGGGGGAATAGGCATGTAAGGGTGGGGACGGGTGTGCAACACCCGTCCCGCGGCGGAAATGGCTTTCGGTGGACGCTAAAGGATGCCCTCCATGGCTCGGGAGATTCCGTCCCGTCGCGGGGCCCCAGCAAGACTCGTTAACGGCTTTTCAAGATCGTGGAACTCAACAGCGAAATATTCTCCAGGGATTTTCACCTGCTGCTCGCGGTGATGTATGGCGGGATTCTCGCCTACGCCCTGCGCATCGCCCGCTGGCGGTGGATTCTCGATCACCGACGGATTCATCTTTTTCTTGGCGTTACCCTGGTGCTGGCCCTGCTGTGGCATGTGCGCGCCCAGGCGGAGCCGGTAGTCGCGTTGCACCTGCTCGGCGTTACCACGGTGACCCTGATGTTCGGCTGGGCCCAGGCGATCATCGCCTCGGGCCTGGCGATGGCCATCCTTACCGCCAATGGCCGCGCCGAGTGGGAGATGTTCGCCTTCAACGGCCTGATCAACGGCGTCATTCCCGCCACCCTCAGTCAACTATCATTGCTGGCGGTACGCACCTGGCTGCCGCGCAACTTCTTCATCTACGTGCTGGGCAACGGCTTCTTCACCGCCGGCCTCTCAGTGGTGGCGGCCACCCTCAGCGGCGGCGCGCTATTGGTGCTTGGCGGGGTCTTCAGTTACCAGGAGATATCGCAAGTCTATCTCCCCTTCCTGCCGCTGCTGTTCTTCCCCGAGGCCTTCCTCAACGGCTGGATCGTCACCATCCTGGTCTGCTACAAGCCCCAGTGGATCTATTCGTTCAGCGACGAGCATTACCTTCACGGAAAGTAGAAATTTCTCCCGGAGGCACGGAGCACACGGAGCAATGCCCCTCCGTGATCTCCGTGGCTCCATGAGAGAATCTTGGGTCGTATTCGCGCCGCGGTCAATCCCGCTCCTTGACCCAATTGGCGATGGCGGGGGGGATCTCCTTTTGCGCCCGGCCGCTGACGTAGATGCCGATGTGGCCGCCGCGGAAGTCGAAGGTGGAGTAGTCCTTGGTTCCCACATGCTTCTCCAGCGCCAGTGACGCCGCCGGCGGTACCAGGTGGTCCTGGGTGGCGTAGACGTTGTAGACGGGCATGGTGACGTCGGAGAGTTTCACCGGTTTGCCGGCGATGGTCAGGTCGCCATGGACCAGCCGGTTCTCCTGAAAGAAGTACTTGATGAACTCGCGAAAGGCCTCGCCGGCCTGATCCGGGCTGTCGAAGATCCACTTCTCCATGCGCATGAAGTTTTTCAGCTTTTTCGGATCGTCCATCAGGTCGAGCAGCCCGACATATTTCTGGCCGGTGAGCTGAAAGGGCTTCATGGAGAGAAAACTCCAGTTGAGCAGGTCGCCGGGGATGTTGCCCATCGCGTCGACCATGGCATCCACGTCGAGGCGGCGCGCCCATTTGCTCAGCAGATTGTCCTCGGTGTGAAAATCGACCGGGGTGACCATGGTGATGAGGTTCTTCACCTTCTCGGGGTGCAGCGCCGAGTAGCAGAGACTGAAGGTGCCGCCCTGGCAGATGCCGAGGATGTTGAGGGAGGGGATCTTGTGCGCCTTGAGGATGTGCTCCACGCAGTTGTGGATATAGCCGTCGATGTAGTCCTCCAGGTCGAGGTAGCGATCACCGCGATCCGGATAGCCCCAGTCGATGAGGTAGACATCCATGCCCTGTTCCAGCAGCCCCTTGACCATGGAGCGGTCGCTCTGAAGGTCGGTCATGTAGGGGCGGTTGACCAGCGCGTAGACCACCAGCACCGGGGTGCGGTGGATATCCTTCTTCTCTACCAGCGGTCGGTAGCGGTAGAGCGCCAGTTTGTCTTCCTGATAGACCGTCTCCTTGGGGCTGATCCCCACGTCGACATCGCCAACCTTGCTGAGGCTGGAAAAACTGTTGGCCAGTTTGGCGTTAAAGTCCATCACTTCTTGCATGATCTGGTCGGGACGGGGAAACATGGATCAATCCTCCTTCTTCGCGGCGGTTTTGGTCGTCGCCTTGGGGGCGGCGCGGCGGGTTGCCGCCTTTTTCTTGGTTGGGGCGGGGGCCGGGGCGGGCGTCGCCGGGGCCTCGCGCAAGGCGGCCAGTTCGGCGCGCAGTTCATCGATCTGGCCCTGCATCGAGTCGCCGTCGCTCTCCTCCAGCCGCCGCTTCAAGTCGCGCACCTCCCGGCGCAGGGCGTGGATGCGCGCGTGGGCGGTATCCAGCTCGCCGCGGGTGGGCAGGTCGAAGGCCCGTTGCGCCGACTCCATCATCTCCTGCTGGTGCTTCTTCACCTCCATCAGGGTGTTGCTCAGGGCGGCCTGGGTCTCGACGAAGTCGGCGCTGTTGGCCAGCTCCGCATAGGCGGCCTCGGCGCATTCGACCCACAGGTCGTAGGCCTCGCGCAACCCGGTGACGCTCTTGCCATCCCGGGTCATCTCCATCAGCTTGGCGCCGATCTTCTCGGCGGTGCGTCCGCCCACATCGGCCAACAGCTTTTCATAGCGCTTGAGCACATTGGCGTGCTCCAGCCACAACGCCCCCAACTTCTGCCACTCCTCCTGCATCTCCCGGGTGTAACCCAGGCCGGGGGTGGCGAGGGCCTGCTTCATCATGCGCTGGATGGCATCCCCATCCATGCTCGCGCCCGGCTTGATGAACGCCTCGATATCCTCGGGCGAGATGCCGAAGGAGGAGTAGAGCTGACGCCACTGCTTGAGCGGCTCGCCCCAGGGATTGCTCCAGGCATCGGCGGCGGAGTAGCGGTCGCCGATCTCCTTTTGCCACTTGGCGACCTGTTGCTGCATCAGCTCCCGCCAATCGCCGCCGCCCTTCATGGCCGACTCCATGTTTTCGGCGAGCTTCCAGATCTGTTCGCCCAGGCGCAGGTAGCCCTGGTTCATCTCCCGCAGCCGCTGCCCGGCGGCGCGCCCCTGCTCCGGCAGGTTCGGCTCGATCATCTTCCACCACTGCTCGAAGGCGGCGGCGAAGGGGTTGTTGTCGCCGCTCGGACGCGCGCTGCCCTGCTCGAAAGGGTTCATGCCCTGGCCGGCGAGATCCGCCCAGGATTCGAAGTACTTGCGCTGCGCATCCAGCCAGGCCTCCCCCCAAGCGCTACTGGTCGTGCTGCTGTCGGTCATGGTGTGGCTCCTTAAGGTGTCTTGTTCACTGAAAAGGTTGTTCTAATCCATTACTGCTTAGGGCGCCAGTATAGCACCCCCATGCTGCGTTGCAATATTTTCACGGAAATTGTTCTCCAAAATGTTGACAATGCTCGATTCCTCAACTATGCTGCACTGCAACACAAGAGGTCAAGCATTCCCCTTGTATGATCGCCGGCCATGAGGGCTCGGCGAGTCAAGATTGCCATAATTTTCTGGAGACGACGATGAAAAACGAACTTTTCGAACAGTGGATGACCATGAGTAAAGAGGCCGCCGCGCCGATGATGAAGCTGAACCAGCTTTCCGCCAAGGCGATGGAACAGGTTGCTCGCCAGCAGCTTGAGATCGCCCAGGACTACGTCGACCTCGGCGCGCGTCAGGCTGAGCTGTTCGTTTCCGCCCAGGATCCGGCGCAGTGGATCACCGCCCAGGGCGAGCTCACCGGTGAATTCTCCAAGAAGCTGATGGGCCGCACCGAGTCCTTCATGAAGCTGGCGGGCGAAACCCAGAAGGAGATGACGGCGTGGGCCGAGCAGAACGCCGAGGTGGTGAAGGAGAAGATGAACGCCAAGGCCGCCTGATGTTCGCGGCCAGGACGGCGACGGCGGCGCGGACCTACTCTCCGAATCGCTGACGCCCTTCCCGGCATCATCACAACGCCCCACTCGCCCCAAGCGAGCTGGGGCGTTTTTCGTGGAAGCGGCTTCAAGAGGATTACAGCGGGTCCCCGCTTGGGGTACACTTCTCCAGTGAATGAAGCGTAAATTCACCCATTACCCAACCATCAGAAAAAAATCGAGGAGGAGGATGTGGAAGAGGTATACATCATCGCGGCCCGCAGGACCGCCATCGGCAACCTTGGCGGTTCACTTTCAACCACGCCGGCCAGCACCCTTGGCGCGACCGTGATTCGCGCCCTGTTGCAGGATTCCGGCGTCGCCCCGGAATTGGTGGACGAAGTCATCATGGGCCAGGTGCTGACCGGCGGCGTGGGCATGAACCCGGCCCGCCAGGCCTGCCTGGGGGCGGGCCTGAGCATCGAGACGCCGGCCCTGACCATCAACAAGGTCTGCGGCAGCGGCCAGAAGTCGGTCCATTTGGGCGTGCAGGCGATCCGCGCCGGCGACGCCGATATCGTCGTCGCCGGCGGCCAGGAGAACATGAGCATGTCCCCCCACCTGCTGCCCAATAGTCGCGGCGGCAAGAAGATGGGCGACTGGGCGATGATCGACCACATGATCAAGGATGGCCTGTGGGATGCCTTCAACGACTACCACATGGGCTGCACCGCCGAGAACATCGTCGATCAGTACGGCATCAGCCGGGAAGAGCAGGACCAGTTCGCCGCCCATTCGCAGCAGAAGGCCGAGGCGGCGCAAAAGGAGGGCCGTTTCGACGCCGAGATCGTCCCCATCGAGATCCCGCAACGCCGCGGTGATCCGCTCGTCTTCGCCGTTGACGAGTACCCGCGCCATGGTACCACCGCCGAGGGCCTCGCCAAGCTGCGCCCGGCCTTCAGGCCGGATGGCAGCGTCACTGCCGGCAACGCCTCGGGCATCAACGACGGCGCCGCCGGGGTGCTGCTCTGCTCGGGGACAAGGCTCAAGGAGTTGGGGCTGACCCCGCTGGCGCGGGTGGTCGCCTATGCCAACGCCGGCGTGGATCCGAAGGTGATGGGCCTGGGACCGGTGCCCGCCAGTCGCAAGGTCCTCGCCAAGGCCGGCTGGAGTATCGACGAACTGGACCTGATCGAGGCCAACGAGGCCTTCGCCGCCCAGGCCATCGCCGTCAATCGCGACATGGGCTGGGACGAGGGCAAGATCAACGTCCATGGCGGCGCCCTCGCCCTGGGCCATCCCATCGGCGCGTCCGGCGCCCGCAACCTGGTCTCGCTGCTCCACGCCATGATCCAGCATGACGGCAAGAAGGGCCTCGGCACCCTGTGCATCGGCGGCGGCCAGGGCGTCGCCATATTGCTGGAGCGCTAATCGATAACAGACGTTGAGTGATGGCCCATCACTCACGCGAAGACAAATCAGAACAGGAGAAACCGACATGACTCAACGAGTAGCGGCAGTCACCGGCGGCGCCGGCGCAATTGGTACCGAAATCTGCAAGCACCTCGCCGATCAGGGCTGCAAGGTGGCGGCGATCGAACACCCGGCCGCGGCGGAGCGCGCCGAGGGGGAGTGGAAAGAGGAGATGAAAGAGGCCGGCTATGACTTCATGGTCGCCATCGCCGACCTTGGCGACCATGACTCCGCCGGCGCGGCGATGAAGCAGATCGAAGAGGCGCTCGGCCCGGTGGATATCCTGGTCAACGCCGCCGGCATCACCCGCGACGCAGCCATCCGCAAGATGACCCCGCAACAGTGGCGTGAGGTGATCTCCGCCAACCTCGACAGCGTCTTCAACGCCACCAGCCACGTCTTCGCCGGCATGCTGGAACGGGGCTTCGGGCGGGTGGTCAACATCTCCTCCATCAACGGCACCAAGGGGCAATTCGGCCAGTCGAATTATGCCGCCACCAAGGCCGGCATCCACGGCTTCACCATGTCCATCGCCCAGGAGGGCGCGCGCAAGGGCGTCACCGCCAACACCGTCTCCCCCGGCTATATCGCCACCCCGATGGTGATGGCCGTGCCCGACGACATTCGCGCCAAGATCGTCGCTCAGATCCCGGTCGGGCGTCTCGGCAACCCCCAGGAGATCGCCCGTCTGGTCGCCTTCCTCGCCCACGACGACTCCGGCTTCATCACCGGCGCCAACCACGCCATCAACGGCGGCCAGCATATGCACTAGGTTGCATCCTCTCACGGAGGCGCGGAGATCACGGAGTTGCTTTTTCCGTGTACTCCGCGTGAAGCAGCCAAGTAACAATTTAATAACCAGTTACTCAGCAAGAAATAGCTTCGAGCCGAGAGCTTCCAGTTGCTGGAAGCTCGCGGCTCGAAGCTGATGTCGAACTTGCTCACGTTGTTTTTGATTCGTTACTAACGTACATTTCGACCCCTCCCCGCCGAGATCCCTGCATGACCGAACCCCGCCTGATCAAGAAGTACCCCAACCGCCGCCTCTACGACACCCAGCTGAGCAAGTACATCGCCCTGGACGACATCCGCAAACTGCTGGTATCCGGCACGCGGGTGAAGGTCATCGACAAGAAGAGCGGCGAGGATATCACCCGCTCCATCCTGCTCCAGATCATCGTCGAACAGGAGGAGCAGGGACAACCGATTCTGAGCACCGAACTGCTGGAAAAACTCATCCAGTACTACGGCGACACCCTCCAGGTCTTCGTGACCGACTATCTGGAAAAAAGCATGGACACCTTCGGCAAGCAGCAGGATGAATTCCGCCGCCAGATGGAGGCCATGATGAAACAGACCCCGATGGAGGTCTACAGCCAGATCACCGAAAAGAATCTCAACCTCTGGAAAGAGATGCAGGACAACCTCACCCGGCTATACACCTCGCCCTTCAGCGGCAAGCCGAGGCCCGAAAAGGATGACGATTCGTAACTATTCCGCACATCCCGCGGTAGCGGGATTGCGGCAGATCGTTACGCAACCGATTGGGGGTTTCAAAGGGGAAGAAGCTGGCATTTTCCGGGAATGATGCGCCTCATTTCGTGGGTACGCCGACCGTTTTTGGTTCTGCATAGATGTGCCGTCAACCGAGCGACAAGGCTTTTTATTCGGCACATCCTATGCCGGTCCGACGATTTCCGGCCTGCTCCGGAGTCAGGCGCATCAAGGGCGGGAACCTGGCCTGCCGCTAATTTGATAACCTAATTTGATAACATTGTATACGCCTCCGCTGGCTCCCAAGCCCCAAGCTTGGGAACCCAACTCCTGGCAGCTCAAGCTGCGCGACGGACCAGCAAGCCAGGGCTTGCAAGATGTGCGTTCCCTGGGTTTTCGTGGGAAGGAACCACTTGCAAGCTTTTGCGTGCCCGTAACGACTCAGATCGCTACGCAAAAAAGCGATTCAAATCGTCAAACCATCATGATCAGCAACACCACAAACCCCGCCACCGCCGCCAGCGGCAACAGCACGCCGCCCCATTCGCCGGGTTCGGCCTTGCGAGAGTCCTCCATCATGCGCCTGGCCCTGGGCCAGAGCCAGGCGATCATGGCGATGATGAATAGGGCGGAGAGGATCTTCATCCAGTCCATATCGACCTCCGTTATCCTGCCGAATCAAAAAAGCCCCGACCAGCACAGCCGCCCCGAAATACCGCAAACAACCTCTCAGGCGCAGTCCGCCTAAGGGCTCGATTTACGATATTTCCGTTACTTGGGCGCAGCGGTACTAGCGGGGCTTTCGGTCGCGGCGTTATCGGTCCGGGATCAATCTTCGCCGCCCATGATGCCCAGCAGCTGCAACAGGCTGACGAAGATGTTGAAGATGCTCAGGTAGAGGCCGACGGTCATGACCACGTAGTTGGTCTCGCCGCCGTTGACCATGCGACTGGTGTCATAGAGGATGAAGCCGCTCATGATCATGATGACGATGGCGGAGATGGCCAGCGACAGGGCGGGCATGGCAAGGAAGATGTTGGCCAGCGCGGCGACCAGCACCATCAGCAGGCCGGCGACCAGGAAGCCGCCCAGGAAGCTGAAGTCCTTGCGGGTGGTCAGGGCGTAGCCGGAGAGGCCGAGGAAGATGACGCCGGTGCCGCCGAAGGCGGTGGCGACGATCTGCGGGCCGTTGGAGAGGGAGAGGTAGGCGGCCAGCATCGGGCCGAGGCCGAAGCCGAGCAGGCCGGTGATGGCGAAGACCACCCCCAGCCCCTTGGCGGAGTTGGCGGTCTTGGGCAGCACAAACCACACCAGTCCGATAGCGGCGATGGAGCAGAGCAGGCCGACGATGGGGGGAAGCATGCCGGCCTGGGACATGACGGTGGCAATGCCCGCCATCACCGCGCTGAAGAGCAGG
This sequence comes from Gammaproteobacteria bacterium, assembly GCA_011390365.1. Classification (GTDB taxonomy): domain Bacteria; phylum Pseudomonadota; class Gammaproteobacteria; order Chromatiales; family Chromatiaceae; genus SLIM01. The sequence continues at coordinate 10,372 of JAABSM010000067.1, read as the reverse complement.
GTGGCGGAGAGCAGGATGTAGGTGTTCTTGATGACCTTGTTGACCGATACGGCCGGCATCGCCGCGCGTTCGGAATAGTATTGGACTTCGCTCATGGTGTGATCTCCTGGTTGGGAAGTTGTTCGTATTCGGTTTCAGCTTTTGACCGCGGGCGCGGTACCGAGTTCATGCACATTGGCTAAAGAATAGCGACTTGGGCGAAAAGTTCAAGGGGTTCGAGCTCGCCGGAGGCGCGCCCGCTGCGCCAGCGGGTATGCCAAAGGGCGGGAGATGCTCACCCCGCCCCGTCGAGCCCCGGGTTTGCCTCCTGGCCCTTTTCCGAGACGGACCACAACCGCTCCAGCTGATAGTAATCCCGCACCTTGGGCAGCATCACATGCACCACCACGCCGTTGAGGTCCACCAGCGCCCACTCCCCCTCCACGGTACCTTCCACCCCCAGCGGCGGATTGCCCGCCGCCTTGGCCTGAAAGGCGACCGTCTCGGCCATCGACTTGACGTGGCGGTCCGAGGTGCCGCTGGCGACGATCATGATGTCGGTGACGCTGGTCTTGTCTCGCACATCCAGCACCTTCACGTCCCGGGCCTTCATATCTTCCAGGTATTTCAGCGCCAGATCGCGCAACTCTTCCGATTCCAACATAGACAGATGTTTTCCATGAATACGAATAAATCGATCATTCTACCCTAAAAACCCGCACGGCTTACCGTGTCGCGAAGAGGGTCGCTCACAAGGGGGCGACGCGCCCTTTCCAAACGACGCTTAACCTCGGCATAATAGGCAACAATCTTCCTTATCCCATCGTGCGGAGTCGTCATGACGAGAGAATACGAGTCGAGCCTCAAGGTACTGGTCAACCGTCCAAATTCCGAGCTTTCCGAGCTCAAGAAGCTGACCACGGACGCCGATACCCTCGCCGCCAACTTCAAACACTACTTCAACCATACCCTGGGGCGCAGCGGCAATTGCGACAAGACCCACTACTATTACTCGGCGCTGGTGATGACGGTGCGCGATCGCCTCATGGAGCGCTGGAAGGAGACCCAGCTCAGCTACGACGAGGGGGACTGCAAGCGCGCCCACTACATGTCGCTGGAGTTCCTGATGGGGCGCGCCCTCTCCAACAGCATGCTCAATCTCGACATCACCGAAGAGGTACGGAAGGCGCTGCACCGCTTCGGGCTGGAGCTGGAAGAGCTGCGCGAGGCGGAGCCGGATGCCGGCCTGGGCAACGGTGGTCTCGGTCGCCTCGCCGCCTGTTTTCTCGACAGCTGCGCCACCCTCGGCCTGCCGGTGCGGGGTTACGGCCTGAGATACGAGTATGGCATGTTCCGCCAGAAGATCGAACACGGCCGCCAGATCGAGGAGCCGGACCACTGGCTGCGCGACGGCCATCCGTGGGAGATGGAGCGCCCGGAGTACACGGTGCGGGTCCACTTCGGCGGGCGCACCGTGCATCGGCGCGGCTATGACGGCAGCCTGGTGGTGGACTGGGTCGATACCAACGACGTGCTGGCGGTGCCCTACGACATCCTCATCCCCGGCTACAGGAACAATACCGTCAACACCCTGCGGCTGTGGAAGGGGGAGGCCACCGACGAGTTCGATCTGGACGAGTTCAACGAGGGCAGTTATCCGGAGGCGGTGGCGGCCAAGAACGACGCCGAGCACATCACCATGGTGCTCTACCCCAACGACAAGAGCGAGAACGGCAAGGAGCTGCGCCTGCGTCAGCAGTATCTGCTCGCCTCCGCCACCCTCCAGGATGTGATCACGCACTGGCTGATGAACCACAATGGTTTCGGTCAGTTCGCCGACAAGAACTGCTTTCAGCTCAACGACACCCATCCCACCATCGCCGTCGCCGAACTGATGCGCCTGCTCATCGATATCTACGGCCTGGAGTGGAATCGGGCCTGGGAGATCACCACCCGCACCATGGCCTACACCAACCACACGCTGTTGCCCGAGGCGCTGGAGAAGTGGCCGGTGCGACTCTTCCAGAAACTGCTGCCGCGGTCGATGGAGATCATCTTCGAGATCAACGCCCGTTTTCTGGAACAGGTCTCACACCAGTGGCCGGGGGACAATGATCGACTGTCACGCATGTCGATCATCGAAGAGGGCGGCGAGAAGATGGTGCGCATGGCCTACCTCGCCATCGTCGGCAGCTATTCGGTCAACGGCGTCGCCCAGCTCCACTCCGAGCTGCTCCGAGAGGGCCTGTTTCGGGACTTCTACGAGCTCTGGCCTCACAAGTTCAACAACAAGACCAACGGCGTCACCCAGCGCCGCTGGTTGGCGATGTGCAACCCGGAGCTGCGGCAACTGATCAATAACACCATCGGCGAGGACTGGATCTCCGACCTGGACCAGCTCCAGAAACTCGCGCCCCACGCCAAAAAGGCGGCCTTTCGCAAGAAGTGGCGCGCCGCCAAGCAACACAACAAGGAGCGCCTGGCGAAACTGGTAGAGCGCAAGTGCGGGGTGCGTTTCAACACCGAGGCGATGTTCGACGTCCAGGTCAAGCGCATCCACGAGTACAAGCGCCAACTGCTCAACGTGCTCCATGTCATCCACCTCTACAACCGCATTCGCAAGGGCGACACGGAGAACTGGACGCCGCGCTGCGTCCTCATCGGCGGCAAGGCCGCCCCCGGCTATATGCGCGCCAAGCGCATCATCCGCCTGGTCAACAACGTTGCCGCCAAGATCAATAACGACCCGTTGGTGGGTGACAAGCTCAAGCTGGTCTTCTTCCCCAACTACCGGGTCTCGGCGATGGAGGTGATCTGCCCCGGCACCGACCTCTCGGAACAGGTCTCCACCGCCGGCAAGGAGGCCTCAGGCACCGGCAACATGAAGTTCATGATGAACGGCGCCCTCACCATAGGCACCCTCGACGGCGCCAATATCGAGATCCGCGAAGAGGTGGGCGACGACCACTTCTTCCTGTTCGGCCTCAACGCCGAAGAGGTTCAGCAACGCCAGGGCGGCTACGACCCTAATGCCATCATCGCCGCCGACAACGACCTCTCTCAGGTCATGAGCCTGCTGGAGAGCGGCTACTTCAACCCGCTCGAGCCGGGCCTGTTCAATGATGTGATCGACTCCATCCGCGATCCCAACGACCCCTGGATGACCGCCGCCGACTTCGCCGACTACGTCCGCGCCCAGCAACAGGCCGCCGAGCGTTACCGGGATCAAGATGCCTGGGTCGCCTCCAGCATCCTCAACACCGCCGGCAGCGGCAAATTCTCCACCGACCGCACCATGCGCCAGTACAACGAGGAGATCTGGAAGCTGCATTGCGAAAAGAAGAAGTAGCCCAGCCTCCAATAAATTAGCCACAGAGGCACGGAGATCACAGAGAAATCATTCCGTTCTTGCTGGCTCCCACGCGCCGCGTGGGAGCCTCTCTTCGGCGCGCCGCGCCTTCCCCCGTTCAGATAACCGCCATTGATGAAACAGGAGACCCGTAACGGTACCCGACGGCTGGTTCACCTGCGCAACCACCACCCCGCCTGGCAACTCCTCACCGCACGCACCGGCCCTTTGCTAGTGGGTGTGCTCAAGGAGCTGTTCGACGAAAATCTCAACGGCATCGAACTGGACACCGCCCACCAGGTCCTCGCCGAGGTGCTGGAGCTGTTCGCCGAGCAGGGCGAGATCGATTCCAGCGGCGACTACCTGCTGGAGGCCCGCCGCGAGGTGCGCGGCTGGATCCGTCGCGGGCTGGTGGTGGAGCGGGAGAGTCGCCTCATCGCCACCGACGCTTTAGAAGCCGCGTTTCGCTTCGTCGACGCCCTCGACAACCGCACCATGACCACCACCGCCTCCCGCCTCTCTATCGTCCAGCGGGAGATCGAAAACCTCGAATCCAGCCTCAACCCCAACCCCGAGGATCGGGTCAACGAACTGGAGCGGCGCATCGCCGACCTGGAACGGGACCTGGAGGCGGCGCGGCGCGGCGAGGTCAGCGTACTGCCCGAGGAGCAGGCGGTGGAGGCGATTCGAGAGCTCTACAACCTGGCCATGACCCTGCGTAACGACTTCCGCCGGGTCGAAGACTCCTACCGCGACGCCGACCAGCGTCTGCGCCAGTCCATCATCGGCGAGCAGAGCCACCGCGGCGAGATCGTCGACTCCCTGCTGGAAAGCCAGGACGAGCTGTTGCAGACCGACGAGGGCAAGGTCTTCGACGCCTTCCAGCAACAGCTCGCCCGCTCCCTCGAACTGGACGCCATGCAGGAGCGCATCCGCACCCTGATGAAACGCCCCGCCGCCGCCAAGGCCCTGGGCTGGGAACAGCAGATGGAGCTGCGCCACCTGCGCATGCGACTGGTCGCCGAGAGCGGCGTGGTGATCCGCGCCCGCCAACGCAGCGAACGGGACGTCAAGGGCTTCCTCAAGACCGGCCTCGCCTCCGAACACCACCGCGTCGGCCAACTCCTCAACGACCTCTTCGCCCAGGCCGCGCTGCTGGACTGGGAGCGCCAGGCCACCCGCCGCGCCGCAAGCCCCCTCCCGCCGCTGGGCATCGCCAACCCCAGTCTGCCGGTGCTCGAACGCCTGCGCTTCAAGAACCAGGAAGAGGAGATCCAGGCCAGCCTGGATCTGATGGAACAGAACGCCGACCTCGACGCCATCGACGACGAATTCTGGAACGCCTTCGACTCCCTCGACCGCCAGGCCCTGCTCAACGAGACCCGCCAACTCTTGGCGAAAGAAAACCGCCCCATGAGCGTCGCCGAAATCGCCGCCATCCTCCGCCCAAGCCACGATCTCGAAGCCCTCGCCCTCTGGCTCGCCGTGGCCCTGGAGGCCGAGATCCCCATGGGCGAGGCCATCGAACAGCTCGAACTGGAGGCCGAGGACGGCATCCGCTACCGCTTCACCCTACCCAAGGTACAACTGGACAGGGAGATCCTCGACGGGATCGAGCTGGATCTATAAAATGACCACATACCACGTAGGGTGCGTTAGGCGCGCTGGCACGGCGCTTTGAAACATGCACAAAAGCCAAAGCGCGCCGTAACGCACCACCCCCGCCCAAAGCCTCGGCAAATGGTGCGTTACGCCCCTCCCTTACCCCTGCCGCAACCGCTCCAGCCGCCGCAGGAACTCGCCCATGATGCGCTGGTAGAGCCCCTCCTTGAGCACGCCGTCTTCGACGCCGGCGTCGATGCTGGGGTTGTCGTTGACCTCGATCACCAGAATGCCGCGATCGGTCTGTTTGAGGTCGACGCCGTAGAGGCCGTCGCCAATCAGGTTGGCGGCCTTGAGGGCGGTTTCTACCACTTCAGCGGGGGCATCTTCGACGGTGAAAGGGCGCGCCCTGCCCTCCTTGGGGCGTTTGCCGCTGTGATCGACGATCTGCCAGTGGGCCTTGGACATAAAGTACTGGCAGACGTAGATCGGCTCGCGGTTGATGATGCCGACCCGCCAGTCGAACTCGGTGTAGGTGAACTCCTGGGCCAGCAGCAGATCACTCTCCTTGAACAGACGGCGGGTCTGGGTCTCCAGTTCGCGGCGGTTTTCGACCTTAAAGACACCCCGGGAGAAGGCGCCATCGGGGACCTTGAGCACCACCGGATAGGGGATCTGCTCCTCCAGTCGATCGAGCCCGTCGGGGCCGAGGATGACGGTGCGCGGGGTGGCGATGCGGTGGTTGGCGAGCAGTTCGGCGAGGTAGATCTTGTTGGTGCAGCGCAGGATGGAGTCGGGGTCGTCCATCACCACCATGCCGGAGGCGGCGGCCTTCTTGGCGAAGCGGTAGGTGTGGTGGTCGATGCGGGTGGTTTCACGAATGAAGAGGGCGTCGAATTCGCCAAGCCGACCGTACTCCTTGGGGGTGATCAGCTCGGCGTTGATGCCCAGCCCCTTGGCGGCCTTGATGAATTGATTGAGGGCGCGGCCGTTGGAGGGGGGCAGGTCCTCCTCGGGATTGGCGAGGATCGCCAGGTCGTAACGCGCCCCGGGGCGGTTGCGTTGACGCCGCCAGCGGCTGGAGAGGTGGTGACCCAGGCCGTCGAGAAAGGCCTCTTCCTGTTCCGGCTTGAGGGTCGCCAGGTTGAGGGCGCGAATCGAGGCGATGCGCCACTCCTGTTGGCGGCGAAACTCCACCTCCATCAGTGGAACCGGGAAGAGTTCGAACAGCTCCCGCGCCAGCGGCTGCATCTCGGCATTTGCGCAGCGACCGAAGAAGATGTCGAGGGTGAAGGCGGTGATCTCCAGATCCTTCTTGCGGCGGTTGAGGATCCGTTGCAGTCGTCGGTCGAGATCCGCGGTCTCCAGACTGTAGATGGATTTACGGCTGAGATCCTGAACCGCCCGCACCCCCGGGATCACCCGATGGCCCCGCGCCTCGGCGAGCAGCGAGCAGTAGTAGCCGGTGCTCAGGTAGCGTTGGCTGCGGCAGAGGTTGACCACCCGCAGACCGCGCTTACCGGCGAAGCCGGTGTCGTTGAGGTAATCGCGGGCGGTGACCACTCGATAGTCGGGGTACTCCGCCTTCCAGTGACTGGCGTTTTCCACCAGGATGAGGTGTTCGGACATTTCGTGTCTTATCCAGATTTCAGGTTGAATCGGATTGGGTTTGCCACAGAGGCACGGAGATCACGGAGATTGTCATGGCGGCGAATCTCCGTGCCCTCTGTGCCTCTGTGGCTATAACCCCCCATTCAAGAGCACCATCGCACGCAACCCCGCCTTGCCATAGCGGGCCATGCGCTCGAACTGCTGGCGGGGGATGGGCATGTTGATGGAGTCGGCCAGGCTCTCGCCTTCATCATAGTCGACGAAGGGGTCGTTGACGTAGATGAAGTGTTCGTCGAAACCGGTAACCACCACCCAGTGGGGAAACTTTTCGCCGTAGATGGCATAGGAGCTGATCAGCACCAGCGCCGCCCAGCCTTCGTTGCATCGCTGTTCCAGATCATCCAGGGCGAGCTGCTCCAGGCGGATCGGCACCCCCAGTTCGATCAACTGGGCCTGCATATCCTCCTGCACCAGCCGGATCACCGCCTTTTTCTGCTCGCTGCGTACCGAATCCACCAGATGGGTGCCGGGGTCGTTGACGAACACCTCTACCTGAAACGCCCGATGCGCCGCCGCCAGGGCCAGGCCGAAGGGGCCGCAGCCGCCATGGCCGGAGGTCATGAAGATGGTGGTCGCCTCTCGCCACAGCCGCAGCTCCAGCATGCGATCCAGCTCCAGTTGCGGGCGCTGGCTCTTCATCGCCATCATCAGCGAGGCGGGACCACAGGTGAAGTCCAGGGTCTGCTCGTAGTAAGGGACCCGCGCCAGCGAGGGATCCAGATCCGGCGCCAGGGTCTTCTCGAAGCGCCAGGCGTCCATGTGATCTTGGTAATAGTCGGAAAGCTCGCCGAAGCGGCGGTAGCCCAGACCCTCGAAGAGGCGGATGGATGGGGTATTGTCCTTGCGGATCTCCAGTCGCAGATAGGCCCTTTCCCGATCCCGGGCCGCCGCTTCGGCCGTTTTTACCAGCGCCTGGGCAACGCCCCGTCCGCGCGCCTCGGGGGCGACGGCGATGGAGTAGAGTCGGCCCATGGAGGTGGCGCGACTGAACAACACCAGCACATAGCCGGCGATCTGACCCTCTTGTTCGTATACCCGGGTGGCCGCATGGCCGCGGGTGAGCATGTAGCGGAATTGCCGGCGAGAGAGACGGTCGCTGTCGAAGCAGCGGTTTTCGATCTGGGAGAGGGCCGGAATATCGGCCAATTCGGCGGCACGGATCAACGGGGTTGCGCTCCAGCGCGAAGCGAGGGTGAAAGCGTGGGATTTTGCGCCCGGGATGACGAATTCACAAGCGATATTCGCGTCGGCAAGTACATCGCGGGGTGTTAAAATCCCCGCGATGTCTTGTCCACAGCACATTTTCGTTGCGGTTTCCGACCATGGCTTCGGCCACCTGGTTCAGGTTGCACCTTTGGTCAACCGAGTGCGCCAATTCTGGCCGCGCGCCCGCGTCACCCTCTATACCGGCCATTCCAGGGCGCTGGTCGCCAGCCGCATCAAGGGCGACTTCACCCATCTGCAACGATCGCCGGATCCCGGGATGGCCATGCATCACGCCCTGGATGTGGACGCGGACGCCAGTTACCTGGCCTATCGCGAGCTGTTTCGGGACTGGCCGGCCACCCTCGACCAGGAGTGCGAGCGATTGCGGGGGGTGGATCTGGTGATCGCGGACATCCCCTTCGCGACCCTCGCCGCGGCCCGGCGCCTGGGCATTCCCGGGGTCGCGGTCTGTTCCCTCAACTGGGCGGATATCTTCGAGCGTTATTGCGGGGATCGAGCCGATGCGCGGGCATGGATCGAGGAGATGGCTGCGGCCTATCGGCAAGCGGATCTCTTCCTTCAGCCCGCACCCTCCATGCCCATGGGCTGGCTGGATAACCGCCTGGCCATCGGCCCGCTGGTCGCCATGGGACGGACAAGACGGGAGGCGTTGCGGGTGGAATTGGGCGTCGGCGCGGATGCGCGCATCCTGCTGGCAAGCCTCGGTGGCATACCTACCCGCATGGCGTTCGAACACTGGCCGCGTGGCGCGGGGATTCACTACCTGATTCGCGCCGGTGACGAACCCCCGCCAGGCGGCTTCAGTGACCTGGGGGCGCTGGGCTGGCCCTTTCCGGATGTCATGGCCTCCGTCGACGGACTGCTGACCAAGCCGGGTTACGGGATGTTCTCGGAGGCGGCCTGCCTGGGCCTGCCGGTGCTCTTCGTACGACGCAACGATTGGCCGGAGGAGCCGCATCTGGTGGAGTGGTTGCTGGCCCATGGCAGGGCCAGGGAGATCGCCCGTGAGAACCTGGATTCAGGGCGTTTCATCGAGGACTGGCGGGTGCTGTTGGAGATGCCGGCGACTACGCCGCCCTTGGCTTCAGGCGCGGAGGAGGGGGCGGCGGCGATTCGTGATCTTTTTGCGAAAGGTATTATTGGTTAACCAAGAAAATTGATGCGAAGAAGGGTTGACAGATCGATTCGTATATTAGAAAATTCGCATACTGTTTTTTTACAGTACTCCTCCATCCTCCTTTGGTGGTTTATTTGGCGCGACGCCCCCCGTCGCGCTTTTTTTTGCCCTGAATCTTATCGTGTTACAAGACACCCCGCTCGGCCAGGGAGGTGGAGCTGCTGTCGCCGACGATGATGTGGTCCAATACACGCACATCCACCAGCGACAGGGCCTCCTGCAGCTTGCGGGTGATGGCCTCGTCGGAAACACTGGGTTCCGCGACACCGGAGGGGTGATTGTGGGCGAAGATCACCGCCGCGGCGTTGTGATGGATGCTGCGTCGCACCACCTCACGCGGGTGTACGCTGGCCCCGTCGATGGTACCCCGGAACAGCTCCTCGTATTCGATTACCCGGTGGCGATTGTCCAGAAACAGGCAGGCGAAGACCTCGCTGCGGTAGCCGCGCATGCGCGCACGCAGGTAGTCCCGGGTCTGACTCGGGCTGGTCAGCTGATCGAGGCGCTTGACCTCCTCCTCCAGATAGCGGCGACCGATCTCCAGCACCGCCTGCAACAATACATATTTGGCCTCGCCCAGGCCCTTGCCGCGGCAGAACTGACGGCGATCGGCGGCGATCAGCTCGCGCAGGCTGCCAAATTCATTGAGCAAATCCCGGGCGAGATCCACCGCCGACTTGCCGACGATGCCGGTGCGCAGAAAGATCGCCAGCAGCTCCGCGTCGGAAAGCGCCTCCGCGCCCCGTTGCAACAATTTCTCTCTCGGTCTGTCGCCCTCCGGCCAGTCTTTGATGCTCATGTACCCTCCAGTGCTATAGACTTTCGCTAAGGCTACCATGAGGAAATGCCGGGAGTAAAACCCAAGGCCGCACAGTGAGACGCGGGTCAGAGTTTTGCCAGTACAGCCCGCCCAAGTATTGCGTGCACGGGAAGGTTTAGCCCTTAGGCGAGCGGTGATTGAACTCGGCCTCGGCGAAAGCCCGACCTCCCCCGCGCGGATGGTGCGACCACTCATGGCGTAGCCGCACTACTCCCGGAGGTTGAGCAGAGGCAGGCTAATCGCGCCCTGTTTTCGCAGCGCCGCGTGCAGGGCCGTCATCTCCCGATCCTGGAAACGGCAGTCGCCGACGGCGATCATTTCCAGGCGGCGATAGTAATCGAGGGCAGCGGTGTAGAGTCCCGGATAGCGGACGATGCGCATCAGCGCGAGCTCAGGGGCGCCGGGTTCGATACTGGCGGCTTGCAGGCCCTCTTGCAGTTGCTCCGGGCCGATATGCACCAGATGAAATTCACGATCCAGGCGGGCCGCGGCGAGCGCCCGGCTCAGGGCATCCCGATATTGTGCGGAGGCAACGCTATCCGCCCCT
>JAABSM010000066.1 GCA_011390365.1 Gammaproteobacteria bacterium | reverse complement strand
TTACTGTGAATCTACCGAGGAGTGGCAGTCCTCAAAGGACTGCCACTCCTTGGGCTGATTCATTTCCCGGGGTGGTGCATCACTCCATGACCGTTAGGTTGATCCAGCCATCAGCGGTTGCAGCGGCCCACACCTCTTCCGCGCCCCGAGTTCACACCAATCCCGATATCCGGTTGCACTTTCGCGCCGCTTACTCTACCTTGTGAGGTATAAGAAAAAGCATACGGCGCACGCGCCAGCGCATCGGCGGCCACGCCGCCTCAGATAGGGCATCGCATCGAGGATACGGGAGATCAGACCATGGCCGGATACCCGGGATTGCTGTTCGTCGCACTCGTCCTTGGGATGACGAGCCTCTGTGCTCGCGCCGCCCAGACTAGCCCCCTCACCCTGGGGATCCATCCCTACCTGCCCGCCACCCGGCTGATCGAACGCTTTACGCCGCTGGCCGAATATCTTGGCCAGCGACTGCAACGCCCGGTGCACCTCAAGATCGCCCAGAACTACCAGGAACACCTGAGCAACCTGACCAACGGCGAGATCGATCTCGCCTTCTTCGGGCCGACGCTCTATCTCACGGCCGACCGGCAATACGGCCCGCCCCGGCTGCTGGCGCGGCTCGCGAGCGAGGGCGACATCGCCCTCAGGGGCGTTATCATCGCCCGCGCCGACAGCGAGCTGGAGGCCCTCGCGCAACTGCGCGGCAAGCGCTTCGCCTTTGGCGATCCCAACTCCACCCTCAGCACCCGGGTGCCCATCGCACTGCTGCAAAGGGCCGGGGTTGAGCTGGCCGATCTCGGGGATTACAACTACCTCAAGAACCACCACAATGTGGCCCTGGCGGTGCTCATGGGCAACTATGACGCAGGCGGCATCAAGGAGGAGGTCTTTCTCCACTACCGAGAGCGCGGGCTGAAGGCGCTGGCGACCACGCCCGCGATCACCACCCACGCCTTCGTCGCCGGCTACCGGCTTGACGACGAAACGGTAGCGGTGTTGCGAGAGGCGCTGCTGGGGCTGCATCTTGCGCCGCACGGCGCGCAAACCCTGGCGCGGATCAGGAAGGGGACGACGCAACTGATCCCGGTAACCGGTGACGACTACGACGCGTTGCGCCAGATCCTCTACCAGGGCTCGATACAATGAGAGACGCCGCCGCCGAGGACCGTTACCGCAGCACCCTCTATTGGTATGGACTGCTCTTCTTCGCCTTTCTGGTGGGCGCCAACGTCTTCGTCTATCACCACCAGAAAGAGAGCCTGGAGGCGGAGAGCGACCGTTCCGGGGAGACGGTGGTGAAGCTGCTCTCCCAGCTCGCCCGCGAGGCGCTGCTGACCGAAGACTACGCCACCATCGAGTGGTTCTTTCAGCGCTGGGGCGAGGAGCACCCGAACGTGGTCGAGCTGGAATTGCGCAACGAGCGGGGCTTCCGGCTGGTTGACTATCGCAACCCGGGGCGGGCGCCCGCCTTCGTCCATCAACGCCAACTCGATCTGGGCAACGGCGAGCGCTACACCCTGCGGCTGGTGCGCGACGCCGAGGCCATTCAGGCGCCCCTCGGCGCCCTGCTGCGCCAGCTGATCCTCGCCAGCAGCGTCACCACCCTGCTGCTGGCGGCCCTGGCATGGACACTGTTGCGCTGGAAGATGCTGCTCCCCCTGGAACGGGAGGTCTCGCTGCGCAAGGCGGCGGAAGAGAAGGTCGGGCAGCAGTCCCGCTTCCTGCAAACCATCATCGACAGCGTCGAAGAGCAGATCATGGTGATCGGCCACGACTATGAAGTAACCCTGATGAACCGAGCGGTCCGCCGCAACGCCGACTTCGCCCATGTCGCCGATCCGGCGCATCCGAAGTGCCATGAGATCTCCCACCAGCGGGCCACGCCCTGCGATGGCGAGGACCACCCCTGCCCGATCCATCAGGTACTGGAGACGGGGCGCCCCTGCTCGGTGATCCACAATCACTCCCTCAAGGACGGTACCCCCAATTACGTCGAACTGCATACCTCGCTGCTGCAATGCCAAGGCAGGGATTTTTTCGGCATCATCGAGGTGGGCGTCAATGTCACCGAACACCTCAAGAGCCGGGAGATGCTGTTGCGGGAACGCAGCCAACTCCATCATGACGCCCATCACGACCCCCTGACCATGCTGCCCAATCGCCGCCTGTTCTCGGAGAAGCTGCAACACGCCATCGGCGAATGCCGGCAAAAGGGCTGCCAGATGGGGCTGCTGTTCATCGACCTGGACCGCTTCAAGGAGATCAACGACAACCTCGGCCACGGCATCGGCGATCTGGTGTTGCGCCACATCGCCGACAAGCTGTCGCGAAACGTACGCGCCGGCGACGTGGTCACACGCCTGGGCGGCGATGAGTTCACCGTTATCCTCAGCGACCTGGGGGCGCCGGAACACGCCGAGATCGTCGCCGGCAAGCTACTCGATACGCTGCATCGCCCCTTCACCATTGATGACCGCATCATCAAGATCTCATGCAGCATCGGCATCAGCATCTATCCCGATGATGGCGATGACGCCGAGGCGCTGATCCAGCATGCGGATGAGGCGATGTATCAGGTCAAGGAGCAGGGTCGCGACGGCATCGTGCGCTTCAACCGCTCGGCTTAAACCGCGCCCCCGGGATCAGCGCTCGGCCACCTCGCGCGCCTGGTAGCGAACGAACTCCTCGGCGCGCGGCAACTCCACCGTGATGCGCTTGCCCCTGACCCGTCCGTGCAGCCAGGTCAGGATCTCGGGCGGCAACAGATTGATGCGGGACAACAGGGGCAGGGAGAGGCGCAGAAAGTCCCCGCGCGGGTTGAGCATCACCCTTTGCCCCAGCCCATCCTCCCCTTCCCGCACCTCAAGATAGGCCCAATCCACCAAGTGGCCATTGCGTACCGCATCCTCCAAGGTCCGGGCCAGATGGCGCAACTCCCGCACCAGCGCCTCGGCGGCGCGCTGCTTGCGCGCACGGTCGGTGGAGTCGGAGAACTCGAAGATCAGGCCGTCGTCGCTCTCGTAGCGGGGACCGCGATTCCATTGGAAGCTCCAGTAACCGCCGATGTCGTCGCGAAAGCGGCGCTCGTCGTCCGCCGCCAGCGTGTCGCTGTCGCTGAGGGCCAGCAGATCGCCGCAATCGAACATGCCGCAATAGCGATCGACGATCCGCCCCGCGAAACCGCCCTTGGCGGAGACATCCGGACTCTCCGCGACGATCGGCTGGGCGTCGATATAGAGGATGACCTGGCCGGTGGCGGTAGCGTCGACCTCCAGCGCGGCGCCGAATTCCAGTTGCTCCCGGGCCAGCTCCAGCTTTTCCACGAAGGCCCCGGTGGCAGCGCGCCAGCGGTAGAGCTTGCGTTGCTCCCGGGCGGTCTTGCCGGTTCGTTCGTAGGCCCGCTCCAGGACCGCGCGGTAGTCGCCGATCAGCACATCCAGGGCGACGGCGGCGAATTCGTAACGCGCCACGTCCGACTCCCGAGCCAGGGATTCGGCGATGCGGCTCAGATCCGCCCCGCGCGGGTCGACCTCACCGGCGATCGCGACCCGTGCGAACCAGAGAACCCCCAACAACGCCCATGCGAGAGATAATTTCAAGATGCCCCTCACGGCCCCTGCCCGTCAATCCGCTTCGAAAAGACTTTATGATTATTCGATATTGGGATGATTTTACAGGCATCTCTTACCAGACGACAAGGATCAAAGCAGGTTATCGCCGAGACACGGAAGGCATCTGGCCCGGAAAGGCCGTGTACGGAACCCAAGGAGGATTAGAGGACGGCGGAGCGCGCGGCTTGACGCGCCAGTGCCCTCACTCGCGAGTCAAGCCCCCCACTCCGCGCCGGAGAGACCAGCCAGCCTGGATGGCGCCAAGCGGAATCCGGGGCAAAGCGCCTCCGTTCGCCCGGATTTCGCCGCGTTCCCCATGCGCCAGGGTGGCTGGTGTGGAAGGATGCCTCAGTACTCCACCATCGGCGGCAGTTCCTTGGCCTGCTCTACCCAATCAACGACATTGCTGGCGCTGGGGGGATGGCTGGTGTAGTTGTGCTCGCCGTTCACTTCCAGGATCTTGGCGTGGAGGTTGTCGGGGCGGCGGTTGCGCAGCTCCTTGACGGTGTCGACGCCGGCCTTCTCCAGCAGGTCGCTGTAGGCCCCGCCGACACCCTTGATGCGCGCAAGGTCGGCGCGGTTGACCAGCTCCAGGATGGAGCGGGTGTCGCAGCCGCAGACCCCGGCCAGGTGCTTGCGTCCGGCGGGTTTCTTGCCCGCCTCCAGCAACTGGTCGCTGTCCGAGATACCCTCGCCCTTCAGCTTGGCGACGATCTCGTCGCTGCCGCCGCGCAGTTCGCTAATTGGTTTTTTCATGGTTTTTCCTCCATCGGATTGTGTGCCCACACGGGCGATCAAGGGGATCGCCGCGAACCGGGATCCCGCCAAGGTCACCGATCGAGAATACCCCAGGCGGTCTCAATCGGCGCTCATGCCAACCGTTCCTTTGCCCAGCCCGCCACCGAGGCCAGCGCCCCGTCCAGGGCGGCGGGGTCGCTGCCGCCGGCCTGGGCCATGTCCGGGCGGCCACCGCCCTTGCCGCCCACCTGTTCGGCAACGAACTTGACCAGATCGCCGGCCTTGGCCTTGCCGATCTGGTCCTTGGTGACGCCGGCCACCAGGCTGACCTTGTCGCCGTCAACGGTGGCGAGGACGATGACCGCCGAACCCAGCTTGTCCTTGAGCTTGTCCATGGTGTCGCGCAGCGACTTGGGGTCCGCCCCATCGAGCCTGGCGGCGAGCACCTTGACGCCGGAGATCTCCAGCGCCTGATCGGCGAGGCTGCCGCCGGCGGCGCTGGCCAGTTTGGCCTTGAGCTGCTCCAGCTCCTTCTCCAACAGGCGGTTGCGCTCGACCAGTTGCGACACCTTGCCGTGCAGTTCGTCGCGCCCGGCGCGGACCATCTTCGCCACGTCTAGCAGGCGGTCCTCTTCGTCCGCCACCCATTCTACCGCCTTGTCGCCGGTGATCGCCTCGATACGCCGCACGCCGGCGGCGACGCCGCCCTCGGCGGTGATCTTGAACAGGCCAATGTCGCCCGCGGACTTCACATGGGTGCCGCCGCACAGCTCGGTGGAAAAGTCGCCCATGCGCAGCACCCGCACCTGGTCGTCGTACTTCTCGCCGAACAGCGCCATCGCGCCGCTGGCCTTGGCGTCCTCCAGGGACATGATGCGGGTCTCGACCATCACGTTGCGACGAATCTCTGCGTTGACCCGCTTTTCGATGGCGCGAATCTGCGCGCGGGTGATGGGTTCGAAGTGGGAGAAGTCGAAACGCAGCCGCTCGGCGTCCACCAGCGAGCCCTTCTGCTGGACGTGATCGCCGAGGATCTCGCGCAGCGCGGCGTGCATCAGGTGGGTAGCGGAGTGGTTGAGGGCGATCGCCGCGCGCCGCTCTATGTCCACCACCGCGGTGATCGTATCCCCCACGGTGAGGGCGTCGCCCTTGAAGACGCCGATGTGCAGAAAGACGCTGCCGCCCTGCTTGCGGGTATCGGCGACCTCGAACTCGCCGACGCCGCCCAGTACCAGTATGCCGGTATCTCCGACCTGGCCGCCGGACTCGGCGTAGAAGGGGGTGCGATCCAGTACCACCACGCCCTCCTCGCCGTCGCCCAGGGTATCCACCGCCTTGCCGTCCTGAAACAGGGCGATGACGGTGGCCTTTTGCTCCAGCCGCTCGTAGCCGGTGAAGTCGGTCTCCTCGTCGACACTGATATCCATCTGCTGGTCGACGCCGAACTTGCCGGCGGCGCGGGCGCGATCCCGCTGCTCATTCATCGCCCGTTCGAAGCCGGCCATGTTCAGGGTCAGCCCCCGCTCGCGGGCGATGTCGGCGGTCAGGTCGACCGGGAAACCGTAGGTATCATACAGCTTGAAGACGGTCTCGCCAGGGATCTCACCGCCGTCGAGATCCGCCACCGCCGCCTCCAGTAACTTCATGCCGTGCTCCAGGGTCTCGGCGAAGCGCACCTCCTCCAGCTTGAGCACCTTGATGACTTGATCCGCGCCCTTGCGCAGTTCCGGATAGGCCTTGCCCATGGCATCCGCCAGGGTTGGGACCAGGGCGTGGAAGAAGGGTTGCTCCTGGCCGAGCATGTAGCCGTGACGGATGGCACGGCGGATGATACGGCGCAGCACGTAGCCGCGGCCCTCGTTGGAGGGCAGCACGCCATCCACTATCAGAAAGGCGCAAGCGCGGATATGGTCGGCGATCACCCGCAGCGACTTGCTCTCCATGTCATCCGTTCCGGTGGCCGCGGCGGCGGCCTGGATCAGGCGCTGGAAGAGGTCGATCTCGTAGTTGCCGTGGACCCCCTGCATCACCGCCGCCAGCCGCTCCAGCCCCATGCCGGTATCCACCGAGGGGTGGGGCAGCGGCGTCATCTCGCCGCTGGCGTCACGGTTGTACTGCATGAAGACCAGGTTCCAGATCTCGATGTAGCGGTCACCATCCTCGTCCGGGGTACCCGGAGGGCCGCCCCAGATCTCGGGGCCGTGGTCGTAGAAGATCTCGGAGCAGGGGCCGCAGGGGCCGGTGTCGCCCATCGACCAGAAGTTGTCGCTGTCGTACTTCTTCTTGCCCGGTTTGTCGCCGATACGGCTGAAACGCTCGGGGGCGACGCCGATCTCCTTGAGCCAGATCCGCGCCGCCTCGTCGTCATCCTCGTAGACCGTGACCCACAGCTTGTCGGCGGGGATGTCCATCACCTGGGTGAGAAACTCCCAGCCGAAGCGGATCGCATCGCGCTTGAAGTAGTCGCCGAAGCTGAAGTTGCCCAGCATCTCGAAGAAGGTGTGATGGCGCGCGGTATAGCCGACGTTTTCCAGGTCGTTGTGCTTGCCGCCGGCGCGCACACAGCGTTGGGAGGTGACCGCGCGCTTGTAGTCGCGGCGATCCCGCCCCAGAAAGACATCCTTGAACTGGACCATGCCCGCGTTGGTGAACAGCAGGGTGGGGTCATCGGCGGGCACCAGCGAGCTGCTGGCGACCTCGGTGTGTCCATGCTGGATGAAATAGTCGAGAAAGGCTCTGCGGATCTCTGCGCTGGTCTTCATAGAGGATTACTTCAAAACAAGAAAATAGTCTGGTTATCAGTGGCCTGCCGGGTCATTCGTGCTCCGGGAAAAAATCGTCGTCCAGCTCTTCCGCCAAGTGATCGAGATCCAGCTCATCGAAGCGCCGCTGCCGCAGTAAATCCGCGGTCTGGCGTGCCCATGCTGGGTAATCTTGATCGTACAGTCGATTGAGCTCGTTCATGGCGCGATTAGCGGTCGAATAGATAGTCTCGAATCATACCACTTGGAAAGCCCCTTGACTCCAGAAAACGGCCCCTTTTTGCCTGTTCCTTGCGGTCTTGGGCTGATTGATCACCATATTTGCTCTCCGCCACCTCCCGCAGGCGCGCCGCCCACTGGGGATCGCGGGCATCCAGCCAGTCGTCGATAGTCTCACCGTCTATGCCCCGCTCCCGCAACTCCATGCGAATGCGGTTGGGGCCGAAGCCCTTGCGCTGGCGGGATGCGATGTACTGCTCGACGAAGCGCTGGTCGTTGAGATAATTGCGCTCCTCCAGCCCGTCAAGGACCCGCTCCAGCAATTGTTCGTCGTCGACGCCCTTGGCGACTAGCTTGCGACGCAGTTCGGCACGGCTGTGATCTCGGGCGGCAAGCAGGCGTACCGCGCGGTTTTCCAGTTCCAGTTCAGCCTTTGGGTCGCTATCCAATCGAACACCTAAATCTACAATGAACCCCGCAATGTTCGGGTCTCAGCACTCAGCACTCCGCACTCAAACATCATGCGCGCGGCGGCACTAGGCCTCCGTCTCCACCGCCTCTTCATCTGGCTTGTCGGGGATGCGGGGCAGCACCGCGGCGCGAATCTTCTCCTCGATATCCTGGGCCATGTCGGGGTTGGCCTTGAGGAAGTTGCGCACATTGTCCCGGCCCTGGCCGATACGGTCGCCGTTGTAGCTGTACCAGGCCCCCGCCTTGTCGATGATATCGTTGGCGACCCCCAGCTCGATCAGCTCGCCCTCGCGGGAGATGCCCTCGCCGTAGAGGATCTCGAAGGTAACCTGCTTGAAGGGGGGCGCGACCTTGTTCTTGACCACCTTGACCTTGGTCTCGTTGCCGATCACCTCGTCGCCCTTCTTGATCGAGCCGATGCGGCGGATATCCAGGCGCACCGAGGAGTAGAACTTGAGGGCATTGCCGCCGGTGGTGGTCTCGGGGCTGCCGAACATGACGCCGATCTTCATGCGAATTTGATTAATGAATATCACCAGGCAATTGGAGCGCTTGATGTTGGCGGTGAGCTTGCGCAGCGCCTGGGACATCAGGCGCGCCTGGAGGCCGACGTGGGAGTCGCCCATCTCGCCCTCGATCTCCGCCTTGGGGGTGAGGGCCGCCACCGAGTCGACCACCACCACGTCCACCGCGCCGGAGCGCACCAGCATGTCGGTGATCTCCAGCGCCTGTTCGCCGGTATCCGGCTGGGACACCAGCAGCTCATCGATATTGACCCCCAGTTTCTCGGCGTAGCTGGGATCGAGGGCGTGCTCGGCGTCGACGAAGGCGGCGGTGCCACCGCCCTTCTGGGCCTGGGAGACGATGTGCAGGGTAAGGGTGGTCTTGCCCGAGGATTCCGGCCCGTAGATCTCCACCACCCGGCCCTTGGGCATGCCGCCTACGCCGAGGGCGATATCCAGCCCCAGCGAGCCGGTGGAGATCGACGAGACGTTGGCCATGGCGGCGTTGTCGCCGAGGCGCATCACCGATCCCTTGCCGAACTGTTTCTCGATCTGGGTCAAAGCGGCGCTAAGGGCCTTCTTGCGATTGTCGTCCATTGTCTCTCCGGGTAAACGCTCGATGATGAGCCGCTGATTATCGCATAATCCGCCGGCTCGGTTCCAAGGGTTGCTGCCCGGGACCGGCAGAACCCCGGCTATGCCGCCAAACTGCCGTCGTTTCTCTCGCGCAGACACGGCGCACGCGGAGAGCTCCGCTCCATTCTTCTCCGGCGCAATCTGGCGGGGAGGTTGAGGCGCTATCGGGGCCGCTTTCGACCATCGCCCGCCCAGAGGCCCAACCCCCCGGTACTCGCGGCGCTATGGCGCGGCTGTGCCGGTGATGTTCGCGGCAAGCGGGTAACGACGCCGGATTCGATAGCGGCGCGGCGATGGCGCCAGCGTCGACGATGGCGTCGGCCATCTCTTCGGGCACGTCGCCGACGAACAGCAGGGTCAGGTGCAGATCGTCGCAATGCACCCAACGCCGCGCCGTCGCGCGTCTGGCTGGAGGGCGAAAAAGAGGCGCCGATTCCCGAGGCCTTGGCGGCTCATGTTGCACGCGAAAGGTCAAGGAGACCACGCAGCAGGGTCACCACCGATTGACGACGCACCGCGTCACGCCCCCCGTCGAGGCGGACCATGCGCGAGCGACACTCGCCGCCGCGCGCGGCCCAGCCGAACCAGACCGTCCCCACCGGCTTGGCGGGGGTACCGCCGCCGGGGCCGGCAATGCCGCTGACCGCCCCGGCCAGATCCGCGCCGCTCGCATCCAGTGCGCCGCGCGCCATCGCCTCAACGACCTCCCGGCTGACCGCGCCATGGGCTTCGAGCAGCTCCCCGGGCACGCCCAGCAGGGCCATCTTGCTGGCGTTGGAGTAGGTCACCAGGCCGCACTCGAAAACGGCGCTGCCGCCGGCCACGTCGGTGATGCACTTGGCGGCCCAGCCGCCGGTGCAAGACTCGGCCAGGGCCAGGGTCCGGGATTGCCGGCGCAACTCGGCGACCAGCTCCGCGGCCGCGGCTTCAGGGCGATCCGTCATCATCCCTTTGATCGCCTTGGCCACTCTCCTCCCCGTCCGCCTCTTCTTTGGCGAGTTCATAGTAGAACAGACTGCGCGCCTTGCCCGCCTGTTTGGCGCCGTACATCGCCTTGTCGGCATAGGTCACCAGCAGATGAGGCGCCTCGGCATCGTCGGGAAAGACGCTGATGCCGATACTGCCGGAGATATGGCTGCTCTCGCCTTCGATGGCGTAGGGGGTCTCCAGCAGACCGATGATCTTGTCGGCCACCACCTTGGCCTCGGTCATGGAGCGGATCTCCGGCAGAATGGCGACGAATTCATCCCCCCCTACCCGCGCGATCACATCCGACGATCGCATCGACTCGCCTAGCCGGCGCGCCGTCTCCGCCAGCAGGCGGTCGCCGACGTCATGCCCGCGCTTGTCGTTGACATCCTTGAAACCATCCAGATCAATGAACAGCAGCGCCAGCTTGTCGCCTTTGCGGCGGGCCTGCTCCAGGGCGCGATCGAGCTTGATGCGAAACAGGGTGCGATTGGGCAGATCGGTAAGGGGGTCGTGGTGGGCCTGGTAGCGGATCAGCTCCTCGGCCTGCTTGCGCTGGGTGATGTCCGAAAAGACACCGACGAAATTCTCGATGCGCCCCTTCCAGCCGCGCAGGATGCTGATCGAAAGCCATTCGGGATAGATGCGACCATCCTTGCGCCGATTCCAGATCTCGCCCCGCCATACCCCCTTGTCACGCAGGGCGCCCCACATCTTCTGGTAGAAATCATCCTCCAGCTTGCCCGACTTGAGCATGCGCGGATTCTGGCCAACGACCTCCTCCTCCTGGTAACCGGTGATCTCGGTAAAGGCGGGATTGATCTTGACGATGCGGTTTGCGGCGTCGGTGATGATGATCGCCTCGCTGAGGGAGTGAAAGACCTTCTCGGCGAGACGCAACTCGTCCATGGCGCGCTTGAGGCGCAGGTGGGTATCGATGCGTGCCAGCAGTTCGGCGCTGTTAAAGGGCTTGGTGATGTAATCCACGCCGCCGGATTCAAAGCCCTGCAAGACGCTGTCATGATCGGTGCGAGCGGTGAGAAAGATCACCGGAACATGGGCGGTATCCGCATCCTGCTTGAGGCGGCGACACACCTCGAAGCCATCCATGCCGGGCATCATCACATCCAGCAGGATCAGATCATAGGGCGTGCCGGCGGCGTTTTCCAGTGCCGACGCCCCATCCGTGGCGAATGCGATACGGTAGTCCTTCGCCTGCAAGATGCCCGCGACGATCCGGATATTATCCGCCACATCGTCGACGATCAGAATACTGGGTTGATCAGGCATCAATCTTTCCTTGGACCACAATGGCGCGGCGCTTCATGCCCCTTGCCGATTTGAGCGCCCACCCAGGCGCAGGGCATTCGCCTATTCTATCCCACTCATACAGCGGGTTGAACAAGGGTTTCCCTCAACCGGCCCTATTTTGGTCAGGCGACCGCAAATGCGCGAACTCCATCACACTTCAGCGCTTCAAGTAGCGCGCTCGCAGCGCCTGGCGATGGATGCGCAACCACTGCATGGCGATAAGGATCGCGCTATTGCTCATCTCGCCGGCGTCGAGACGCGCCATCGCCTCGTCAGCGGGCATCACCAGGGCGCGGATATCCTCGCCCTCGTGGGCAAGACCATGAATCCCACCCGCGCCCTCACTCGCCACAATGCCACAAAAAAGGGTCATGCGCTCCGAGGAGGTACCCGGGGTCACCAGATAGTCGGCGATCGGCAGCAGCTCCGTCACCTTGCAGCCCGCCTCCTCCATGGTCTCGCGACGCGCCACCTGGCGCGGCTCTTCGCCGCTCTCCACTATGCCCCCCACCACCTCCAGCAGCCAGGGGCCGCCCGCATGCTCCAGCGCACCAATGCGAAACTGCTCGATGAGAACCAGCTTGTCCGCCAGCGGATCGTAAGGCAATACCGCCGCGGCATGGTAACCCTCGATGCGCTCACGCACCAACTCCTCGCTCCAGCCTCCGCGATAGAGGCCATGGCGTAGGGCATAGCCCTTCAGCTCCAGAAACCCCTTGTAGAGCTTGCTGGATTGGGTGACACGCCACTTTCTATCCACTCTGATACTCCCCCTCGGCACAAAAGATCCTTCACGAAAGCGTCACCACCCGGGGCTAGACTCCGTTCCCCGACATGGATGCAGCGAATATTCATTCCGCCAATACTAGACCAGCAATCTACCTGACGCAGCCTATAAAAGATTGACATAATATTACCGTATGCTAATATGCCGCCAGATCGGAAATTATGCAGTACTTCGAGGAATGACCCCATGATGGATTGGATGCGAATCGCAGTCGCGGTATCCCTGCTCTTCGCCACACCGCTGCTTCACGCCGAAGACGATTGCGGAGATGGACCTGAAACCCACTGGAACACAGTAGCCAAAACCTCTGAGGAGAGCGGACGCCCGATCATGATGGTGTTCAGCTCCAACGATTGCGGCTACTGCGTGAGACTCAAAACCGAGGTGATCGAACCTGGCCTGCAACAGGGCGACCTGGGGCAAAAGGTGCTGGTGCGGGAGTTCAACATCGACGCCAGCGGCAAGGTAGAGGATTTCGACGGCCTGCCGGTGCGCAGCCGCCACTTCGTCAGCCGTTACGACATCTACGCCACCCCCACGGTGATCATCGTCGACCCCCGGGGCAAGCGCCTGGGCAGTCCCATCGTCGGCTACGACAACCTGGAGGCCTACAGCGAGCGTCTCGACAAGGCCATTGAAGATGCCGCCCGCTCGCTGCACGGCGATGGGCCTTCGGTGGCCGCGCCCGAGGCCGACCCGCCCGAGATCGGCTGACACCCGACAGGCGCTTGTGCGGGCTACCGGCCCTCCAACCACCGCGGGCGCCTCAGCCCTTTGCCCTGACAACGCGGGGCATCCCCCTGGGGCGCCGAGCTGGGCTCGGCGATCCATGCCGAATTCTCTGTGATCTCTGTGATCTCTGTGTCTTCGCGGCTTAGATGATGAATCCAGGTTCATGCGGGCGACCACTCGCCGCCCATTACCCCCAACCAGCTGACAAAACCTCCCCCTTGGGCTAGAGTATCCGGCGTTCCCCTTGCGAACCTGCCAATGAGACCATGCCATGACCTTCGCCACCCCCCAACACGCTGAAGACGCCTTCTACGACGCCATCGATGACAATGACCTGGATGCCATGCTCGGCGTCTGGGAGGCGTCGAGCGAGGCGGCTTGCCTGCTGCCGATGCAGCCGCTGCAACAGGGTAGTCCAGCGATCGGCCAGACCTGGCGCGAGATGATGGCGCCGAAACACCCGGTGGAGGTCTCGGTGCGCCACATCCAGTGGCTCGAGAAAGGCGACCTGGCGATCCACATCGTCGAGGAGACGGTGAGCGTCGGCCCCGAGCGCCAGCCGCAGCCGCCGATCTACGCCACCAACATCTACCGCAAGGGCGAGGCGGGTTGGCGCATGCTGATGCATCTCAACGCCCCCGCGCCGCCCCCTCCCGGCGCGATGCCCGGCCCCATGTCCCGCATTGCCCCGCCGCCAGGCATGGGCCTCTGAGGCGATGCGCGTCCATCTCGCGGCCCTGGGCTGCCGCCTCAACGAGGCCGAGCTGGAGCAGTGGTCCCGGGAGTTCATCGCCCGCGGCCACCAGATCAGCCCATCGCCGGCGGAGAGCGACCTGCTGGTGGTCAACACCTGCGCGGTCACCGGCGAGGCGGTGCGCAAATCCCGCAAGCTGCTCTCCCGCGCCCATCGCGACAATCCCCATGCAAAGCTGGTGGTGAGCGGCTGCTACGGCACCCTCGATCCGCGCGGCGCAGCGGCCATCGACGGCGTCGATCTGGTCATTCCCAACGAGCGCAAGGACGATTTGGTCGCGGAGACGGAACGACGCCTCGACCTGCATACCATGCCCGTCACCGCCATGGAGGGGGAGGCCGCCGGCCTGCTGGAGCGGGGACGCCAACGCGCCTTCATCAAGATCCAGGACGGCTGTCGCTACCAATGCACCTTCTGCATCGTCACCGCCGCCCGCGGTGAGGAGCGCAGCCGCCCGATCACCGAGATCGTCGCCGAGATCAACGCCCTGCATGGGGAGGGAGTCAACGAGGCGGTGCTGACCGGCGTTCATCTCGGCGGCTATGGCGATGACATCGGCGGCGATCTGGGCGAGCTGATCCAGGCGATCTTGCGCGACACCGACATCCCCCGTCTGCGCCTCGGGGCGCTGGAGCCCTGGGACCTGCCCGCCGGCTTCTGGGAACGCTTCGCCGATCCCCGCCTGATGCCCCACCTCCACCTGCCCCTGCAAAGCGGATCGGACGAGATCCTGCGACGCATGGCGCGGCGCTGCAAGACCGCCGAATTCACCCGCCTGGTGGAACAGGCGCGGGCGGCGGTGGACGGCTTCAACATCACCACCGACATCATCGTCGGCTTTCCCGGCGAATCCGACGACCACTGGCGACGCACCATGGACTATGTCGAGGCCACCGGCTTTGGCCACCTGCACATCTTCGCCTACTCCCGCCGCGAAGGGACCCTGGCCGCCGACCTGCCCAACCCGGTTGACGAGGCGACCATCCGCCGGCGCAGCGCCGAACTGCACGCCCTGGGCCGGCGACTCAAGCGGGAGGAGCTGCAACGCCAGATCGGCGCTGAAGGGGAGGTGCTGCTCGAGAAGCCCCTGTCCGACGATGCCCAGCGCTGGACCGGCTACACCCCGAACTACCATCGGGTCGCCTTTACGCTGGCGGCAAGCGAGGGCGAGCCTGGGCGGATTCATCCCGTTCGCATCCGCGGTGTGGACGAAGAGAGGGAGCAACTCCTCGGCGAAAAATCAACACCTGAGAACGCCCGCGCGCACCACGGGACCCCTCGCTGGGGAAGCTGAAGCCATAGCCTGGCCAGATTCGAAGACAGCCCGCCTGAAGGCTCAAGCTCCCCATGCCCGCACCTTGAACGGGCGAAGGTAGTCGTGGTCAAGATCACCAATCGCACATCCGGGGTTGCGTTAATCTCGCCGGCCCATGGACAATGATTTGGAATCCGCCACATTCCAACACGGGAATCCCTCGCCATGGCCATCAGCAAAGACCCCTTTACTCCGCCCTCCGCCAATGTCATAAACAGCGGCGATGACAACGATACCTACCAACCGGCGATGTTCAGCATCCAGGGCCGCATCGGTCGCCTCCGGTATCTTGCCTACACCACCCTGACCAATTTCGTCCTCTCGATATTGGCGGCGGTCGCGATCGGCGCCCTCGCCGCCGGCTCGGGCGGGGATGGCGGTGCGGCGATGGGCCTCTTCTCCGGCGGGCTGGTCGCCATCGTCTACATCGTCATGTTGGCGGCGATGATCATCTTCGCCAAACGCCGCTTCAACGACACCAACCGCAGCGGCTGGTTCGTTCTGACCTTTCTCGTTCCGATCCTGAACTTCTTCGTCGCCCTCTATCTGGTCTTCGCCCCCGGTACCGACGGCGCTAACGACTTCGGTCCCAAGCCCGCCCCCAACCCGCTGTGGGTCACCATCGTCGGGCTGTTGTTGCCGGTCCTGTTCATCGGTGGAATACTCGCCGCCATCACCCTCCCGGCGTACCAGGAGTACCTCAACCGCGCGGCGGGGATGTAACCGGCGTCAGGCCCGAGGCTCGATCCCCCATTCCGAATAGCGCCCAAAGCACGACACTGACCGCCAACAGTCCGCCCTGGATCAGGGCAAAATAGACCAGGCTGGGGGCGGCCAGCGGCATCAGCACCCCGGCCACCACGCCCATGAAGCCCATCTGGGCGAAGCCCTGCACCGCCGCCGCCATGCCGCGCCGGCGCGGGAAGCAGTCCAGGGCCATCAGGCTCAGGTTGGGCATCATCAGCGAGGAGCCGAGGGCGAAGAAGACCAGCGGCGCGACCACGCTGAAGGGGCTGACGGGCAACCACAACGCGCTCGCCAGATTGCAACACCAGGCCGCGCCAAGCACCATGTAGGCGATGTTGACGGCGCGGTTCGGCGGCCAGCGATGGGCGGCGCGACCGGCCAGCCAGGAACCGGTCATCAGCCCCGCCACCGTCGGGATGAAGAAGACCCCGAAATCCCCCTCGCCCAGCCCCAGGTGGTCATAGATGATCGCCGGCGTGCCCGAAATATAGAGGAACAGGCCGCCAAAAACGCTGGAGAAGGTAAGAACCAGGGCCAGGAAGCGGGCGTTCCTGAACACCGCCAGGTAGCCCGCGCCCAGGGTCGCCGGACGGATCGGAACCCGCGCCTCGCCGGGATGGGTCTCGGGCAGCCGCGTCGCCACCAGCAGCATCAACATGCCGCCATAGAGGATCAGAAAGCCGAATACCGAGCGCCAGCCCAGCCACTGCTCCAGCCAGCCGCCAAGCACCGGCGCGATGGCCGGGGCGACGGCGAAGATCATCATCACATGGGCCAGCACCCGCTGCGCGTCGGCCCCTTCATAGGCGTCGCGCACCACCGCCCGGCCGATGACCATGCCGCCGCACGCCGCCATCCCCTGCAGGGTGCGCCAGAACAGCAGCGCCGGCAGATCGGCGGCCATCGCGCAACCGACGGTGGCCAGGACATAGCCGCCCAGCGAGACCAGCAACACCCGTTTGCGCCCATAGGCGTCCGAAAGCGGCCCCCACACTAGGGTCACGATCGCGAAGGCAACCAGATAGGCGCTGAGGGTCTGGGCCATGGCCGGCAACCCCACCCCCAGATCCTCCGCGATGGCGGGAAACGAGGGCAGGTAGGTGTCGATACTGAAGGGCCCCAGCATCGACAGCAGGGCGAGCACTGGGATCAGCTGGCGGGGCGAAAACGCAGCGGCCTGGCGGTTTCCGGATACGGATGACAAAAGCTTCTCCCGACAAAAGTCTTCCATTCTACGCCTCGTCTCGACAAATTCATCGCGAATCTTCTCCCCTTGATTCCGCACGCCGTTTTCACGGAGAATTGCGGGGCGATCAACGAATAAACACAAATCTGGCGCAAGGGGAGAGGAGACGAGCATGGCGGAAAACCGATCGATACACGGGCAGTGGTCCTCGCGACTGATGTTCGTCCTCGCCGCCTCCGGCTCCGCGGTGGGGCTGGGCAACATCTGGAAGTTCCCCTACATCACCGGCGAGAACGGCGGCGGCGCCTTCGTGCTGGTCTACCTCGCCTGCATCGCCCTGGTCGGCCTGCCGATCATGATGGCCGAGGTGATGCTCGGCCGCCGCGGTCGCCAGAGCCCGATCAACACCATGGCCGACCTGGCGAGCGAGGCCAAGGCCTCCCAGATCTGGCGACTGCTCGGCTGGCTGGGGGTGGTCGCCGGCTTCATCATCCTCTCCTATTACAGCGTCATCGCCGGTTGGGCCATCGCCTATGTGGTGCGTTCCGCCGCCGGGACCTTCACCAACGTCACCGCGGACGGCGTGGAGAGCATCTTCGGCGCGCTGGTGGGCGACTGGGAACGACTGCTGGCCTGGCACACCCTGTTCATGGTGATGAGCATGCTGGTGGTGGCGCGGGGCGTGCATCATGGCCTGGAAAAGGCGGTAAGGGTGTTGATGCCGGCCCTTCTCGTACTGCTTTTGATCCTGGTCGGCTACGCCTTCAATACCGGCCACTTCCAGCAGGGCTTCGACTTTCTCTTCAAACCGGATTTCAGCAAGGTATTCTATCAATGCGAAACCATCGCCGGCGCGCAGAGCTGCTCGTTTACCGGCGAGCCGTTGCTAGTCGCCATGGGGCATGCCTTCTTCACCCTCAGCCTGGGCATGGGCGCGATCATGGTCTACGGCTCCTACATGCCGCGCAAAAGCTCCATCGCCGGCGCATCCATCCTCATCGCCATCATGGACACGGTGGTGGCGCTGCTGGCGGGGCTGGCGATCTTCCCCATCGTCTTCGCCAACGAGCTGGCCCCCGGGGCGGGGCCGGGACTGATCTTCCAGACCCTGCCCATCGCCTTCGGGGCGATGCCCGGCGGGAGATTCTTCGCGACCCTCTTCTTCCTGCTGCTGGTGTTCGCCGCCTGGACCTCGGCCATCTCGCTCATCGAGCCGGCGGTGGCCTGGCTGGTGGAGAAGCGCCAGGTCAGCCGCACCCGCGCCAGCATCGCCTGCGGCTTTACCGCCTGGCTGCTGGGCATAGGCACGGTGCTGTCGTTCAACGTCTGGTCCGGCGAAGAGTACCAGCTCTTCGGCAAGACCCTGTTCGACCTGCTCGACTTTCTCACCGCCAACATCATGCTGCCCCTGGGCGGGCTGCTGATCGCGATCTTCGCCGGCTGGGTGATGACGCGACAGGCGAGCGCCGACGAACTGCGCATGAACAACGCGGGCTACGCCGCTTGGCGTTTCGTGATACGGTACATCACGCCGCTCGCGGTGGTATTGGTGTTTCTCAAGGCAATAGGAGTACTATAGTTTGCCCGGAGTAAAGAAATCGGCGCTTGTCATGCATTCCGCCGAACAGATGTTCGACCTGGTCAACGATGTCGAATCCTACCCCCAGTTTCTGCCCTGGTGCAGCGCCACGACCCTGCTCTCGCGCGACGACAAGGAGTTGTGCGGAGAGCTGGAGGTAAGCCGTGTCGGCATCCGCCAGCGCTTTTCCACCTGCAACATCCTCCACCCCTACGAACGCATCGACATTCGCCTGCGGGACGGCCCGTTTCAGGAGCTCTCCGGCTGCTGGCGCTTCAACGCCTTGCGTGACGATGCCTGCAAGGTAGAATTGGAGCTCGATTTCGAATTTTCCGGCAAACTGATCAACACCGCCTTCGGGGCGGTCTTTCGGCAGATCGCGGACACCTTGGTCGACGCCTTCTGCCGCCGAGCGGACGAGGTATATAAGTGAGCGCTGAAACCATCACCGTCGAAGTGGCCTACGCCAGGCCCGACAAGCAGCTGATTCTGACCGTAACCGGTGACGCCGGCATGACCGTCATGGAGGCGGCGAAACGCTCCGGCATTACCGAGCACTTCCCCGAGATCGACCTGGAGTCGGCCAAGATGGGGGTCTTCAGCAAGCTGGAAAAACCGGACACGGTGCTGAGCGAAGGTGACCGGGTGGAGATCTACCGCGAACTGATCGCCGATCCCAAGGCGGCGCGCAAGAACAAGGCCGCCGCCGGCAAGGGGGCGGCAACGAAGAAAAAGGCCGCGCCGCGTAGTAAGCCGCCGGCACCGGACAAGCCGGCGAAGGAAGAAACGATAACCGAAGAGAAGCCAGCGGCCGAGGCGGCTAACGATGGGAGCTAGGCCAGCCTCGTCGCGAGGGGACCATTGTCGCCGCGCCATACACCTCATCTGATTCGCATCACCATCATGAAAGCTGTTCCTACCCGTGAATGGAATGACACCCCCGACCCCATCCCCCCTCTTCGAAAAGGGGGGTTAGGGGGGATTTCCAGAATCCTGCACGGAACCTCTAGCACTGTTTTAATTCAAAAAATTCCCCCCAAGCCGTGCGAGGCGGTGAGTCAAGGGTCTCCAGGGGCAGGGTGAATGGCCAGCCGATCCGCACCAACACCGCCGCCAGGTTACTTCGTCGCCATCGGCAGCAATCTCGACCCGGAACGGCATGTCCCGGTAGTGGTACAGGCCCTGGCAGAACACTTCCAACGGCTGTGGCTCAGTTCCATCATCCGCACCGAACCGGTTGGCATGCCTTCGCGCAACCGGTTTCTCAACGCCGTCTGCTTCATCCCCACCCGCCAAAGCAGCGAAGAGCTGAAGCGCTTGCTGATCACCCTGGAGGAGCGGCTGGGACGGGATCGCAGCGATCCGGACAAGAAACAGAAGGACCGCGCCGCCGACCTGGACATCCTCTTTCCCGCCTCCCGGGGGGAGTTGGCCAGCCAGACCCGAGTGCCCGAAGAGCCCTACATCGGCCCAGTCTATCGCCAGTTGGCGGAACATTTCGGCCTTGTGGCGCCATCCCCCGCCCCCTTGGGCGTAGAGACCCAGCTACTGGAAGTGTCAGGAGTGCGAATCGGCGAGCGTCCCGTGGAACTGCGCACCAACCCACCTGGCTCGAAGATTCTCATTCAGTCCATCACCGCGGATTAGCGCGGACCCGCGAAGCACTGCCAGTCCTCAAAGGACTGGCAGTGCTAGTTCAAACCTTGGCCGGGTCGAACTCGCCGGCGTTGCGCCCCGTGCCGGCGATATTCTCGCCGCCATCCACCACCAGCACCTGGCCATTGATGAAGTCGTTCTCCAGCAGGTGCAACACCGCGCGGGTAATGTGTTCCGTCTCGCCCTTGCGTTGCACCGGGATCGCCTGTACCCGCCAAGCGATGTACTCCTCGCTACGGGAACCCGCCGGCAAGGTCACGCCGGGGGCCACGCCATTGACCCGAATCGCCGGCGCGAACTCCAGCGCCGCCATGCGGGTGAAGTCGGCCAGACCCTTCTTGGTCAGCAGATAGGCGGCGTACTTGAACTGGTGAAAGCCGATCTTGTTATCAACAATGTTAACCACGTTGCCCCGCCCGGCATGGCGGGCGAAGGCCTGGGTGAGGAAAAACGGGGCCTTGAGATTAACCCCGAAGAGCTGGTCGAAATCCTCTTCCCGGGTCGCGGCGATATCCGCCTGCACATAGCCGGAGGCGCTGTTGACCAAGGTATCCAGTCCCGGCATGCGCGCCTTGACCGCCGCCGCCAGTTCATCCAGCGCCGCCGTATCCGCCAGATCACAGGGGAACAGTTCGCACTCCACCCCCAGCGCGCGAATCTCTTCCCGGGTCTCCCGCGCCGCCTGCTCGGAACTATGGTAATGCAGGGCGATGTGATACCCCGCCTTCGCCAGATCCAGGGCGATCGCCCGGCCCAGACGAATCGCCCCGCCCGTCACCAGCGCCGTCGAAGCCATCGCCGCCTCACCCCTCGCCATTGTTGGCCAGATAGGGCTTGTAGTGCTTCACCTCGCGCTTGACGTTGCGCTGCACGATCACCCCTTCGATCAACCAATCCTTGTCATCCAGCGGGATCTCGTGAAACCCCTCATTCAAGGCCACCAACTTGCTACTCCCCGCCTCATCCCGCACGAACTGGCGAAACCACCGCTCCTCCCCCACCCGAATCACCACATAGGCCCCGCTGGCGCAGGCCTGGGACGGCTCGATCACGATCACGCACCCCTTGGGAAACTCCGGCTCCATGCTCTCGTCGAGCACCTGCAAGGCGTAGAGCTCGTTGTAACTGCAATCTTTGTATTCCGGTGACTGGCTCATGGCTGACTTCACGACTGTTGGGTAAAACGACAGCTTAACATGGGGACGGCGGGGCGAAAATCGAAGACGCCCTCGGTTTGGCGGACAGCCCTGGGGCCGTGCGATTGGCTCTTACACGCCATTTCCTTCATCAGGCGCGGGTGCTAGAGTACGCCCCGGGCATCATGAACCTCATCGCGCCCGGGGAGCCGTCGCATGCACGACCATCTGGAAGGGAAAGGCCACGCCTTCAGAGCCCAGGCGTGGCTTGTCGTCGCCCTGGCGATCCTGCTCTTCTCCACTCTGCGCGGCATCCGCTTCCCCAACCTCTGGTCCTACTCCCACTTCCTCTTCCATTACGAGTTCGGGTTCACCAAGCGGGGGTTGATCGGCGAGGCGGTCCGGCAACTGGAGAACCCCTACCTCACCTCTTACGAATTCTTCCTGCTCTTCAGCGCCACGCTACTCTTCCTGAATATCCTCCTGCTGGCGCTACTGATCAGGGACCTGATCCGCGGCGGCAACCCTTCCCTGCTGGGCGCCGCCCTGCTCTTCGCCTCCAGCAGCGCAGTCGTCTTCCTCTCCCACACCATCGGCTATTTCGACCACCTCGGCCTCTTCATGGCACTGGTCACGCTCAAGCTCAGCGGCTTTTACAGAAAGCTGATCTTCGTCGCCATCACCATGCCCATCGCCCTGCTCATCCATGAAGCGACCCTGATCCTGTTTTTCCCGGTCATCTTCATGTCCCTGCTACTGGCCATGGAGGGAAAGGGGAGGCGTCATCAACTCATCGCCCTGGGCCTGTTCGCGGCGCTTGCCCTCGCCCTGACCACATTCATCAGCGGCCAGGGCCTGGACCGGCCCGAAGCGCACAAAATGTTCACCGGCCTGCAACAAACCACCCATAACGGGCTGCGGGGAGACGCCTTCGCGGTACTGCACCGGGATCCGCAAGAGAACGCTCGCCTCATGAAACTCAGGTGGTCGAAACCGGGCAAGCCTCAAGAACTGGCGCTATCCCTGCTCGTCACCCTGCCGCTCATCCTCCTCTTCAACTACCTCTCGACCTCGGCACTGCGAGCCGCCAAGGCGCGCATGGGCATCATCCTGTTAGCGGCCGCCGCCTCCCTCTCGCCCCTGCTGCTGCACCCCATCGCCTGGGACATGCACCGCTGGAACACGCTGGCGGTCACCACCAGCTTTCTGATGCTCTACATTGCCTGCCGCTACCGCCCAGAGACCTCATCCACAGACCAGCCAAACCGCCTCCTGCCGCTACTGGTTTTCATCCTGTTTGTGAACGGCATCGCCTCGATCCCGCTGTTCGACGGCTATCACGTCAGGCAGTTTCCCTTCGCCGGGCATATCGAATACATCCAGGACGTAAGCAATGGCAAGGCGACATTCCCCCATATCCCGCCCAGATGAATCAGGGTATCAGGGCCTCCGCCGGACGCCGCCGGTGCGACGCCCGGTTTACCGCGCCACCTCTCTCTTCACATGCCGCTGGATTACCGGGTGCTGGCCGATGCGAAGCCCGCGGCAATCGGTATCCATGAACGCCTGCCCCAGCATCATGTCATCCAGGATCACCTCTTCGTGATAACGCAGCACATGGGGGTAGACCCGCCCCGCCCCTTCCCGGGAGAGGGTCATGAACGCGCCGATGGCATAGGGAACCGGATTACGCCCGGGCCGGGTGTAGATCTCCATTCTCCGCATGACTTCAAGCTGCGACAACCCCGGCATGCGCGAAGCCATGTAATGGACCGTCTCGCATGAGGTGTTGATATGAAAGGGATAGTAATCGACCCCGGTATAGTCCCAACCGGAACAGCTCTCGACCACCTCGTCGAGGCGGGCTGGGTCGATCGCCACGTCATCATCGATTCGAAACAGGCGTTGATACGGGGAGTGAAGGAAATTATCCAGCATCGCCAGCATCTTGTAGCCCAGATGCCCATACCCCTCCGGCCGCGGAATCAACAACTCCTCGCCATCGAAACGCAACCGATCAGCCCCCGCCTTGATGAAGATCCACGGGTAGTTCGCCCGTATCCGCGCCCCCAGCGCGGAATCGACCAGCGCCCTCAGCTTCGCCTGATAACGCTCGCCAGGGCCCGCGAAGGTATAAAATACGACCGACATCCAGTTTCTCGCCTCTTGGTTAGCGCACCTATGTCACCCACCGCCGCCCATTGGCGGCGAAGCCGACCACCCGCTCGAACATCTTGCCACACTTCTCCTTGCAGGTCAGGCGATCATAGGAGTCGGGCAGATCTTCGTTGAGCACCTCCTCGATCGCCTGCTTGACCGTCGCCTGAGTCTGGCCGTGCTTCCACCACTCCTGTACCAGCACCTTGGGATGCCCCTCCAATAGGCGGATGATGAGACCCCTGGCGGCAAGTTTGACTCTTTGCTCCTCCGCCCTGGTCAAGTCGTCCTTTTTGAGCAGGTCGTATAGCTCCAGCTCATCCTCACTGGTAAGATTGTGTTGCTCAATTACTCGTTGGTAAGCCACGGCAAGTGACGGGGCGAGAATGAGGCACTTCTTTGAGCTATTCCATATAGTTTCTTGGAAATGTTCTGTATCAAGAAGTCGCGTGTTCATACATCGTGAACCCGTTTATCCATCGTTCCCACGTTCCAGCGAGTACGCCATAAGAGCATTTTCTCACGGAGCACGCGGAGAATCCCCCTTTGTGATCTTTAGTGTCTCCGTGAGAGACCTTCCCTCAGCACATAGGATGTGCCGACGCAGGAGGCGCATCTACCCCCGCCAAATCGAGACACCCTGTTTCTCGGCATATCCTATTTCGTGCCAGCCGGTGCAAGGCATCAACTTCAATAAGGCTTTTCTACCCGTAACCCGGGCAGTACCTTGAAATCTCGCAGATTGTCCGTCACAAGTTTCATTCCGTGGATAAACGCGGTCGCGCCAACCGTCTCTCGGTGGCACGGAGCACACAAAGAATCACCATAAATCAGAAAACTATTTTTACTTACATACAATGGGCAAACTGTCGCTATCTCAAAGTAAACCGCTCTCATATTTCCCTCATTATCATTGCCGACACTGTAGACCAGCTCTGGTGGCGCTATATAGCGAATACCAATTTCGGCTTTGAATTGCTCCAGTAGCTTAGCAAGGTCAGCATAGCAAATTCTATGCAGGGCTACCGTTCTCTCGTCGAAATCATGCGAAGGCTTTCTGTGATAATTCGCCTTTGAGGGATTGGACATTAATGTTGGATGATCCGGGTAAGGGAAATTACGAGTGGAGAAATCCACATCAAGGTCACCTAGATCAACCCGATCGATCCACCGCCCATACAGATAATTAAGAGGCCAATGTGGGGTCCCATAGAATAAATAGCACGCACCAAGTTCACGCTCAAGCATTGCTTGCCATATGTCGCTAACGCTGCACTCCATTATGGCTGCTGCTTCTTCAATGGTGTACCAAATGCGCTTGATCGCTCTTTTTTTTCTCATAGGCTTTAGACTTTAAACAGGATGTAATCAGGATTCGACTCTTTAAATGATCTGCATTTGGTCAAGGATAGTGTTCAGCGTATTGTTTTCATG
The DNA here is from genome assembly GCA_011390365.1 of Gammaproteobacteria bacterium. GTDB lineage: Bacteria > Pseudomonadota > Gammaproteobacteria > Chromatiales > Chromatiaceae > SLIM01. Next base: position 7 of record JAABSM010000066.1, on the reverse strand, counting down.
GAACTCC
>JAABSM010000065.1 GCA_011390365.1 Gammaproteobacteria bacterium | reverse complement strand
CTGCCAATGCCCCATGATCTGTTGATTGGAACGGCCTTGGTCATGCTGTTTCTGCGCGCACCACTGGACGTATTATTCTCCTGGCTTCCAGAGCTAGGGCGCAGTCAAATCGCTTTGCAAAAAATCCACCAGTTGGGCTTGAGTCTGGCGGATGATCCCTCATCGACCATCCCGGTGCAACGCCCGCAGCCACCAGGCGAGCGTCATACACTGGCGTTGTGTGACCTGACCTATTGCTTTGACGAAGATGAAAACCACAGTTTTCACCTAGGCCCGATCAATGAGACCTTTACGCAAGGCGAGCTGGTTTTCGTGGTGGGGGGCAATGGCAGCGGAAAGAGCACCTTGGTCAAATTGATCACGGGGTTGTACGAGCCGACCTCTGGCGCGATTCATTTGAATGGAAAGCCGGTAACAACGACAGACCAGGAAATCCTGCGTCAGCAATTCGCCACGGTCTTTTCTGATTTTTTCCTCTTTGAATCCCTGCTGGGCATGCCCACGGAAGGACTCGATCAAAGGGCGCTTGAGTACCTCAAGCGATTACAGCTGGAACATAAAGTACACATCACCGACGGCGCCTTTTCCACGCTAGACCTCTCCCAGGGACAGCGCAAGCGCCTTGCGTTACTGACGGCATTTTTAGAGGACCGGCCGTTTTTTGTGTTCGACGAATGGGCCGCCGATCAGGATCCTTTTTTCAAGGAAATTTTTTATCTGCAAATACTCCCAGAGCTAAAGCGGAGAGGCAGCGGCATCATCTGCATCACCCATGACGACAAATACTTTCACGTCGCTGATCGCATCATCCGGCTCGAGTCCGGAAAGGAAGTCCCCAAGGGGAACCTATATTGATCATTTAGCCGCTCTCGCAAAAGCGGAAAAATCTCCGCGGCATGTCCAGCGGGACTGCCGCTGGACCTTGGTCGCCCTTCGCCGAGCGCAGGGGCGCAGGGAGCAGGTGGCGCCGGATGGCGTCGCCGGGGCGGACCACATATTTCGATAAACTTATTACATAAGCAGGTATCCGGCACACTCCCGCGGCTTCCATCGAGAACACCTCGACATCTAGTGCAGCGCCCGCCAAGTGACTATGAATAATGCGGGGCATAGGGTATTGATTTTCACATAAACAGTGTTATTGCTTATTTGGCGGGCGCTGCACTAGCGACTTCAGCCACTGCGCCAGTGCTTGCGGGTCATCGGTGAAAGTCGTGAAACTCCATACCGGCTGCTCGCAGCTCCGCGGATCGAGCCCAACCCAGTACTCTCGGGAGCCAATATCACCCCCTGCGCAATGGGTACAAAAGCGTTCCCGGCGTTGCTTTTTCGACTTGCGCGTCATCGCGGCTTCCTTCATGCTTTGCCCATTTTGCCGCGCGATAGCGCGCCGCCCGCCGGGGCGAGGTTCCGTGAGATATCTGATGGAAGCCCTGGCATGGTTGTACTGCACATGAAAAATTCGCATATATGCGCGGTCAAGAGAAGATGAAAAAAGAAAGGCGGGCGAGGCCCCCCAAAAACAGCCGCGGCGGGCTCAATGAGGTCCGCGTCATTGGCGGCAGTCATCGCGGTCGCAAGATCACCTTCCCCGACGCCGCCGGCCTGCGCCCTACCGGCGACCGGGTGCGGGAGACCCTGTTCAACTGGTTGCAGGCCTGGATCCACGGCGCGCGCTGCCTTGACGCCTTCGCTGGTAGCGGGGCGCTGGGGTTCGAGGCCGCATCACGAGGCGCAGGCAAGGTGGTGATGCTCGACAGCTCCCCGGCGACCGCCGAAACGCTACGAAAAAATCAGGCGCGACTGGCGTTGCCCGGTATTGAAATCGAACAGCGGGACACCCTCGCCTGGCTGCGCGACTCCGCCCCCACCCCCTTCGACATCATCTTCCTCGACCCCCCTTTCAGTGAAGAGCTGATGGATGAAACAGTGACGCTGATCGCGCAGCGGGGCTGGCTGGTCCAATCCGGGCTGGTCTATGCGGAGAACGGCAGTGGCCATGCCCCCGGGATACCCGAGAACTGGCGGCTGGTGAAGGAGAAGAAGGCCGGGCAGGTGGAGTATCGTCTGTGGCGGTCCGATCCATGACGACACAACCCCGCCCCCGGCCCATGAACCCAAAAAAGATCCGTTAGCCCCGGAGACAGGATAAATGGCCGGGGGAAATTTCAGCACTCCCCTGTTTTTTTTCGGTCTTTATGTCCGCACCCCAGGCGAGTCAGGCGCGGCGTCGGCTTCGACTTGCAGCAGGGCCTGGGCATCATCGGCGCTCAACGGTTGAGAGAGGAGAAAACCCTGGCCGCCGATGCAGCCGCTTTCGGCGAGGAAGTCCCGTTGCGCCTGGGTTTCGATACCTTCCGCCAGCACCTCCAGCGACAGGCTGGTGCCGAGGCCGATGATGGTTCGGACGATGGCCATGTTGTCTTCGTCGCCGGGGATGTCCCGGACGAAGGATTGGTCGATCTTGATCTTGGTGAAGGGGAGCTGCTTGAGGTAGCTGAGGGAGGAGTAGCCGGTACCGAAGTCGTCGATGGCGATCTTGACGCCGAGTTGGCGCAGTCTCCGCAGCAGCGCGGCGGATCGCTCCGGCGCGCGCATCATCGCCGATTCGGTGATCTCCAGTTCGAGGCAGGCGGAGTCGAGGCCGGTGTCGGCGAGGGTGTCGCGGATCTGGTCGATCAGGCCGTCCTGTTCGAATTGACGGGCGGAGAGGTTGACGCACATCTGGTCGTCGCTGGCCGCCAGCCCGGCCTCCACCCAGCACTGCATCTGGCGGCAGGCCTGTTTGAGGATCCACTCGCCCAGCGGCAGGATGATGCCGCTCTCTTCGGCGAGGGGGATGAAGCGCATCGGCGAGACCAGCCCCATCTCCGGATGCTGCCAGCGCACCAGCGCCTCGAAACCGGTGATGCGGTAGCTGGCGATCTCGAATTGGGGCTGGTAATAGAGGACGAACTGCTGGTGCTCCAGGGCCTCGCGCAGGTTGGCCTCCAACATCACCCGTTCGAGGGCGTGGGCGGTCATCTCTTCGGCGTAGTATTCGAAGGTGTTGCGCCCCGACTCCTTGGCCCGGTGCAGGGCGGCGTCGGCGTTACGCACCATTTCGCCGGCGTCCAGGGCGGGACCGGGAAAGACGCTGATGCCGATGCTGACACCCACCGAGAGCTTGTGGGTTCCGATCTCCAGTGGCTGATCGAAGAGGGCGAGGAGCTTGCGCGCCACCAGCGCGGCGGCGTCGCTGCGAGCGATGGTGTTGAGCAGCACGGCGAACTCATCGCCGCCGACGCGGGCCAGGGTATCCTCGTCGCGCAGCATGCCCCCCAGGCGTCGCGCCACCCGCTTGAGCAGTTCATCGCCGGTGTAGTGACCGAGGCTGTCGTTGATGTGCTTGAAGCCGTGGATATCGACCACCAGCAGGGCCAGGCGGAGCTTGCGTCGACGCGCCGCCTGAATAGCCTGGGTGAGTCGATCCGCCAGCAATACCCGGTTGGGCAGGCCGGTGAGGCCGTCGTGCTGGGCCAGGTGGGCGTAGCTGATCTCTCGCTCCTTCAGCTCGGCGAGCAGGCGCAGGTGGTCGGTGATGTCTCGCGAGGCCTCGATGACGCCGGTAACCTTGCCCTGGTCGTCGTGCATGGGGCTGGCGACGATCTCGAAGGTACGCGGGGATTCGCGGCCCTCCTCATCCCGGGTCATGTGGCGGTGAATGACGCGGTAGGGCTCGCCCGTCTCCAGCACCGCCTGCAAGGGGCAGGGCCAGTCTTCCTCATCACAGGGGGTTTCCCGCTCGTGGAGGAGGCTGTGACACTTGACGTCGCGGTCCTCCCGATCCGGCGGGAGGGCGCGTAGCGCCTGGGCGTTGGCGCGCAAGATGCGGTAATCGGGGCCGACCACCATCAGCGGGTCGTCGATGCCGTCGATGACGTTTTGCAGGAAGCCCCGCTCCTTTTCCAGCGCCGCCATCGCCCGATTGCGTTCGGTGACGTCTTCGCCGGAGCTGAGGATACCGACGATCTCGCCCCCTTCGCCCCGCAGCACGCTGTTGTGCCAGGCGATGGTGCGCCGCTCGCCGCTTGCGGTGACGATGTCCCCCTCGGCAAACTCCACCGGTTCCACCTCGCCCTGCATCAATTGGCCGAAGATCTCGCGCACTGCTGGCACGATCTCCGGCGGCAGGAAGTCGTCGAACCAGCAACGCCCGACGATGCGCGCCTCGGGCAGGCCGAGGATGTCGCAGCCCCAACGGTTGATCATGGAGACCCTGCCCTGGGCGTCGAGGGCGATGATCATCGCCCCGACGACATCGAGATAGTGCTGGGCGCGATCCCTTTCCCGGCGCAGGCTGCGCTCCGCCTGCTTGCGTCGGGAGATGTCGAGGTGGGTGCCGACCACGCGGATCGGCTCGCCCTTGTCGTCCCGGGTCAGGTAGGCGCGGGAGAGGATGTCGACCCAATGGCCGTCCTTGTGGCGCATGCGAAACTCCATGTTGAAGTCGTCACGGCGACCGCCGATGTAGTCCTTGAGCATGGCCCAGCTCTTTTCCCGGTCCTCCGAGTAGATCAGCCGTTCCCACACCGAGAAGTCGTTCTCCAGCTCATCCTCTCCGTAGCCGAGCATGCTTTTCCAACGCGGCGTGTAGTAGATGCGGTTGTCGCGCAGGTCCCAGTCGAAGATGCCGTCGTTGGCGCCACGCATGGCCAGCTCGAAACGCTCCTCGCTGGCGCGCAGCGCCTGCTCCGCGGTGCGTTGCGCGGTGACATCCTGATTGGTGCCGACTAGGCGGCGGCCGTCGCCGTCCCACTCGGTGATGACGGAACCGCGGGCGCGGATGTAACGCACTTCACCGCCGGGGCGCAGGATCCTGAACTCGGTATTGAAATTCTCCTGGCGGTCGATGGATCGCTTTATCTCCTCGCTCACGCGTTCCAGGTCATCCGGGTGGACCTGCTTTTCCCAATCTTCATAGCGGGAAATCTTCGCCGCGTCGGCAACGCCATAGACGCGCCGCATCCAGGCATCCCAGGTCAGTGCGCCGGTGTCGATGTTGAAATCCCAGATACCGATATGCGCCGCGTCCGCCGCCGCCTGCATGCGCCGATTGACCTCGAAGATATCCATCTCCGCACGCTTGCGATCACTGACGTCCTGCAAGAAGCCCTCGACGCGAACCACCTCCCCGCCGGCATCAACGATGGGCCTGGCCCGGCAATTCATCCACAGAATGCGCTTATCCGGCAACACCAGACGAAAGTCGTAGCTGGACGCCTGCCCCTCCTTCACGCAGCGTTGGCGGTGCGCTTCGGCGCGTTGCCGATCAAGCGGGTGGATCAATTGCCGAAACCGCTCCATATCCAGGGAATCGGCGGGCAACCCAAGCAACTGGGTGACCTGGTCGGACCAGCGCAGCTCGCCGCTGGCGACGTAATATTGGCAGATGCTCATGCCGGCGAAGGCCTGGGCCTCGGAGAGCTGGCGCTCCCGCTCCTGAATCGAATCGGCCATGCGGTTGAAGGAAGAACCAAGCATGGCGATCTCATCACGCCCGGCGACGTCGATGCGGGCCTGGTAATCGCCATCGGCGAAAGCCAGGGCGCTATGTTCAACCCGTTTGAGCTTACCGATGACCAGCCGCTGCAACAGCCAGCCGCCGACCAACAGGGTGAGCAGAAAGATTGCCAGTTGATCGCGCATCGCCACCCACAGGTGGCGGTATTTTCGTTCGATGACGGGCTCGGCGGGTATCTTGATGCTGACGATGCCGCGCAGGTCGCCGTCCTGGTAGTCGAAGCCTTCGTCGTAGTGCCGACGAATGGTCTCCGGCGCGCCCTCCTTGGGACCATGGCAGCCCAGGCAATAGGGCTCGGTCCAGATGGGCTGGGCGAAGAGATAGAACGCCTTGCCATCATCCCCCTCGACGAGGGACATGTAATCGGTGGCGTCGGCGTGCCGCTCGAAATGGCGAATCGCCGCCTCTTCGTGGCGGTCCGCCCGGTTGTCGGGGTTGCGCGCCCGGGTGCTGACATTGTTGAAGCTGAGGCCGGTACCGTACCACTCACGGAACTCCTGGGAGATACGGCTCAAGGCGTGGGCGGGTAAAAAGCCAAGGGTGTTGTCTTCCAGCGGCAGGCCGCTGTCCAGAAACTGGTGGTGGTAGACGCGTCGGGTGGCCATCAGCAGCCCGCGCAAGGCCCGGGCATCCTCCCGCACCTCCTCCATGGCGACCTCTTCGATCGCGCGGTAGTGGTCGAGCTGGACCAGCACGAAACCGACCAGCAGCGTCAGGCCGACTCCGGCCCAGACCTTGAATTGTATCCCCATGGGGTTAGCGCTCCCTTGGTCGCCTCGCGCACCGCTGTTTGAACCCGCAACGCCCCATTTTCGTTGGCGGCGACGTGAATTGCAATTGACGCGGGGTTTGCCAGGCCCATTGACGAATCGACGATCTACGCTCGATAATCAGAGACAATAGGCTCACCAACCGTAATATTTTCGACATTTGCCATCAAGGGCCGTCAGGTGCGTTGTCCGAAGCGCGATCACCGCCAGTCAATTGACGTCGGCGCTCGCCGCGGCGTCGCGCCCGGGCGGGCTGGCGATGGCCGTTACCGGGGTGTTGCGCGGATTGCTGGCCAACTCGATGACGACGGGCTCGCCGCGGGCGCTCGACTCCATCGCCGCCGCCCACGCCGACAGCGGCGGCGGGGCGTCCGATTTTGGTTGAATGGCGGCGCCTTCCACGCGATGATGATAACGATGAACATGGCCAATCAAGACGCGGTCGAGATTCGCGGCCTGAACCTCTGGTACGGGACGCTGCACGCCCTTCGCGGCGTGGATCTGGAGGTCCCCCAGGGACGCATCACCGCCCTGATCGGCCCTTCCGGATGCGGCAAATCAACCCTGTTGCGCAGCATCAACCGCATCAGCGAACGCGATCGGAATGTCCGAATCGACGGAGAGATTCGGGTCTTCGGCGCAAACATCCATGACCAGCGGGTGGAGGTGGCGCAGCTGCGCAAACAGGTGGGGATGGTCTTTCAACGCCCCAATCCGCTGCCCGTTTCGATACGCGACAACCTGCTCTTCGGTCATCGCCTGCACCACCCCGGTCGGGCAAGATCGCGGGACGAGCGGGAGACGATAGTGGAAGAGGCCCTGCGTACCGTGCTGCTGTGGGACCAGCTCAAGGATCGCCTCAGGCATCCAGCCACCGGGCTCTCCCTGGAACAGCAACAGAAGCTCTGCATCGCCCGTCTGCTGCCGGTAAAGCCGAAATTGCTGCTGATGGACGAACCCTGCTCCGCCCTTGACCCGCGGGGGACCGAGGCGGTCGAGGAGCTGATCTGGGAGTTGCGGGGCGATTACACCATCTTCATCGTCACCCACAACATGGCCCAGGCCCGCCGCGCCAGCGAAGAGTGCATCTTCATGCTCGGCGGGCGCGCCCTGGAACACCAGAACACGGAGGCGCTCTTCATCGCGCCGCAATGTGGCGAGACCGCGGACTACATCGAAGGGAAATATGGCTGATCCGAAGCCGGCGCGGGGGATCTTCCACTTCGGGCTATCCCCTTGTCTCAATTGCGCAAACCTCGCATGAGGAAAGATCGCGGAAACGTCTCGAAAAATTCACCATGCTGTCATATTTTCATCATCTCAACGTAATAGGATGTCGCCGAGCCGCCATTCCCGCCCTTCGGGCTTCCGCCCCGCCATGGGCGACATGGCTTAAATGAACTCGACCAACGAGGGACACCTCGGATCATGCGTACTAAAATACTGGTAGTTGACGACGAACCCGCCATCCGCGAGATGGTGGGCTTTCAATTGATGCGCCACGGCTATACCTATCGTACCGCCGCCGACGCGGAAGAGGCGGAGGAGCTGATCAAGCTGAGCCGCCCGGACCTGATCCTGCTCGACTGGATGATGCCCGGCCAGTCCGGCATCGAATTCGCCCGCAAGTTGCGGCTGAACCACTACACCAAGGATATCGCCATCATCCTGCTTACCGCCAAGGACGACGAATCGGACATGGTCCAGGGCCTCGACGCCGGCGCCGACGACTACATCACCAAGCCCTTCTCGCCCAAGGAGCTGGTGGCGCGATTGAAGGCGGTGCTAAGGCGCATGGCCCCGGACAAGATCGAGGAGATCATCGAGATCGCCGGCCTGCGCCTCGACCCCAACACTCGCGAGGCCTCCACCGACATGGGACCGCTCCACCTCGGCCCCACCGAATTCCGCCTGCTGCGCTTCTTCATGACCCATCGCGAACGGGTCTACTCCCGCCAGGAGATCCTCGACTACGTCTGGGGCACCAACATCCTGGTCGAAGAGCGCACCGTCGACGTGCATATCCGCCGCCTGCGCAAGGCCCTCACCGAGACCGGCCACCACAAACTGATCCGCACCGTACGCGGGGCCGGATACCGCTTCTCCAACCGTCCCTGATGGTCAAAGGGCCTCCCGTCCGCAACACCGAAACGCTGCGCATCGCGCTCTTTCTGGTCCCGGCGCTGGGGCTGGGCCTCCTCTTCGATCGCCCCTGGATCGGCCTCGCCGCCGGTCTCGCCCTCACCCTCGCCTGGCACCTCTACCACGCCGTCCGCCTGCTGCGCTGGATGCACAACAAGCTCGCCGTCGACGCCGAATTCCCGGAGGGTTTCTGGTACGAAATGGCGAATCTGGTACGCGACCTCAAGGAGCGTAATCGCAAGCGCAAACTGAAGGTCAGCCGCTTCTTCAAACAGTTTCGCGGCGCCGTCGCCTCGGTCCCCGACGCGATGGTGATCCTGGGACGGGCCGACACCATCGACTGGTGCAATCAGGCCGCCGAATCCATGCTCGGCCTGGAGTGGCCCAACGACAAGGACGCCCCCTTCAAGGAGCGTTTTCCGCAGCCCGAGGTCTCCCGCTACCTGTCCGACGGCGACTACAACGCGCCGCTGGAGTTCACCTCTCCCACCGACGGCTCCTCGATCCTTACCCTCAGCGTCACCTACTTCGGCAAGAAGCGCTATCAACGCCTGATCATGGTGCGCGACATCACCCCCATCCGTAACCTGGACCGGGTGCGCCGCGACTTCATCGCCAACATCTCCCACGAACTGCGCACCCCCCTGACCGTGATCTGGGGCTACCTGGAGAGCATGCAGGAGGACCGCGAGGAGTGTCCCCACTGGCAACGCCCGCTGGAGCTGATGGAGCAGCAGACCACGCGCATGCTGAGCGTGGTCAACGACCTGCTCACCCTGTCACGACTGGAACTGAACCCGGCCAAGCGCCCCGACACCCCGATCAACATCCCCCGCATCCTGCGCGAACTGGGGGAAGACGCCCACACCCTCGCCAGGGACGGCGACCACCAGATCCACGCCGAGGTCGACACCGCGCTGTGGCTGCGCGGCGACGACGAAGAGCTGCGCAGCGCCTTCGGCAACCTGATCTACAACGCCATCCGCCACACCCCGACCGGCAGCCATGTCACCATCGTATGGGGCAAGCGCTACAACGGCATCGTCTTCAGCGTCAGCGACAACGGCGAAGGCATCGAACCCCACCACATCCCCCGCCTTACCGAGCGCTTCTACCGCGTCGACACCGCCCGTTCCCGCGAAACCGGCGGTACCGGCCTGGGCCTCGCCATCGTCAAGCAGATCGTGCAGCGCTACGGCGGCCGCCTCACCATCCAGAGCACCCCGGGAGAGGGCAGCACCTTCAGCTGCATCTTTCCCAAGCACCTCGCCGTTTACAGTGACGAAGAGCCGGAACAGTCGGCCTGAACCCGACGGGGCATGAAGCAAATGAAACAGTTTTCCCGACTTGCCGGAACAAGTTTGCCATTAAGGCTGTATCGATCGTCGCGCGCTCAATGTCAGTAAAAGTTTAGCGGCGCCCCGACAGGTTGCGCCTCGCTCGGTCCGGCCGAGGCCGCAACCTCCGAAACAACGCCGGGCGTTGACGCCGCGCCCGTCAATGCCACGCAGGGTCAGCGCCGCCCCCCCACAGGCAAGTCACCCAAACCACATCCGCTTCAATCCCGCCTTTTGGTGGCATATTTCACGCACCGGGTTTCAAGCGAGGCTTGACGTATGCGTGATCTCCTCCAATACTGAAACCATCCAAGGAGGCCCCATGAGCACGTCAACCCATACGCGGAGCGAGGCTCCCGCGGAGTCCCGCGCCACCCCGTGGCACGCCCTCGACCCAGGTACCGCACTGAAGACGCTGGAAAGCAGCGAGCAGGGTCTTTCCAGCGACGAGGCCCAGCGGCGACTGGAACGGGACGGCCCCAACAAACTGCCGGAGACCAAGCCGCGTAGTGCGCTGTTACGCTTTCTTGCGCAGTTCAACAATGTCCTGATCTACGCCCTGCTGGTAGCCGGCACGGTGACCTTTTATCTGGATCACCTGGTGGATGCGGCGGTGATCTTCGGCGTGGTGCTGGCCAACGCCATCATCGGCTTTATCCAGGAGGGCAAGGCCGAGGACGCGCTGGCGGCGATTCGCCAGATGCTGTCGCCCCAGGCGATGGTGCGGCGGGACGGCCATCAGCGGACCATCGAGAGCGTCAATCTGGTGATCGGCGATGTGGTGCATCTGCAATCCGGCGACCGGGTACCCGCCGATCTGCGCCTGTGTCGCGCCAAGGGGTTGATGATCGACGAGGCGGCGCTCACCGGCGAATCGGTGGCGAGCGAGAAGCATAGCCGCACCCTCGTCGAGGAGACGCCGCTGGCGGATCGTGACTGCATGGCCTATTCCGGCACCCTGGTCACCTCCGGCCAGGGGGTGGGCGTGGTGGTGGCGAGCGGCGCGGCGACGGAGATCGGTCGCATCAGCACCCTGGTGGCGAGAACCGAGACGTTGACCACCCCGCTACTGCGCCAGATGGACCAGTTCAGCCGCTGGCTCACCGCCGTCATCCTGGTGGTCGCCCTGCTCACCTTCTGGTTCGGCATCAGCCTGCGCGACTATGGCGCGGCGGAAATGTTTCTGGCGGCGGTGGGGCTGGCGGTGGCGGCGATCCCGGAAGGGCTGCCGGCGATCATGACCATCACCCTGGCCATCGGCGTGCAGCGCATGGCCAGACGCAACGCCATCATCCGCCGTCTGCCGGCGGTGGAGACCCTGGGCGCGGTGACGGTGATCTGCTCCGACAAGACCGGCACCCTCACCCACAACGAGATGGCGGTGCGCAGCATCGCCACCGCCGATGCCCACTACGACATCAGCGGCAGCGGCTACGACCCCCACGGCGTCTTTACCCGCGACGGCGAGGAGATCGACCCCTGGGAGGTGGGCGAACTGCGCTTCGCCCTGCGCGGCGGCCTGCTGTGCAACGACAGTCGATTGAGCGAGGAGCCGGAGGGCCACAAGGTGCATGGCGACCCCATGGAGGGGGCGCTGGTAGTGGCGGGATTGAAGGCGGTGATGGATCCGCAGAAGGAGATGCAGCTCTACCCCCGGGACGATATCATCCCCTTCGAATCCGATCACAAGTTCATGGCCACCCTGCATCACGGCCACCGCGGCGAGAGCTTCGTCTGCATCAAGGGCGCGCCGGAGCGGATCCTCGCCATGTGCGATCGTCAGCGCATGGACGAAGAGTTCGCCCCGCTGGATCCGGAGTACTGGCACCGCCAGATCGAGGCCCTGGCGGAGCGCGGGCAGCGGGTGCTCGCCTTCGCCACCAAGGACATGCCGCCCGGCCACCGCGAGCTGGAGTTCGACGACGTCGAAGACGGCATGGTGATGCTGTGCCTGTTCGGCCTCATCGATCCGCCGCGGCAGGAGGCGGTGGAGGCGGTGCGACTCTCCCAGCGCGCCGGCATCCGGGTGGTGATGATCACCGGCGACCACGCCGCCACCGCGCGCGCCATCGCCCGCCACCTGAACCTGGCCAACCACCAGCAGGCGCTCACCGGCGCGGAGATCGATCAACTCGACGACGACACCCTGCGCCAACGGGTGGGCGAGGTGGATGTCTACGCCCGGGTCACCCCGGAACACAAGCTGCGGCTGGTCACCCTGCTGCAACAACGGGGCTGGATCGTCGCCATGACCGGCGACGGCGTCAACGACGCCCCCGCCCTGAAGCGCGCCGACGTCGGCGTGGCCATGGGCCAGAAGGGGACCGAGGCAGCCAAGGAGGCCTCGGAGATGGTGCTGGCGGACGACAACTTCGCCTCCATCACCCACGCCGTCGAAGAGGGGCGCACCGTCTATGACAACCTGCGCAAGGCGATCCTGTTCATTCTGCCCACCAACGGCGGCCAGGCCTTGGTCATTATCGCCGCCATCCTGCTGGGACTGGAAAACCTGCCATTAACACCGGTGCAGATCCTGTGGGTCAACATGATTACCGCCGTAACCATGGCCCTCGCGCTGGCGTTCGAGCCGCCCGAGGCCGGTGTGATGAGCCGCCCGCCGCGCGACCCGGACCAACCGGTGCTGACCGGCAACTTCATCTGGCGCATTGGTTTCATCTCGCTGATCCTCACCGCCGGCACCTTCGGCCTGTTCCACTATCAAATGCAAACCGGGGGCAGCATCGAGCAGGGTCGCACCATGGCGGTCAACACGCTGGTGATGTTCGAGATGTTTTACCTCTTCAACTCCCGCTACATCTACGCCCCGGTGCTCAATCGCGAGGGCCTCACCGGTAATAAATACGTCCTCTATGCCGTCGGCCTGGTGATCGTGTTCCAGCTCGCCTTTACCTACTGGGGCGGCCTGCAAACCCTGTTCGGCACCGCCCCCATCAGCCTGAGCGACTGGGGCATCATCATCCTCACCGCCTCCAGCGTGCTGTTTCTGGTGGAGGGAGAAAAGTGGCTGGTGCGGCGACGACATGCCGCCCGGAGCTAATTCGCCGGACGGGTTTTGCAAACCCGTCCGCATCGTTACCAATGCCCCGACCACTTCGCCGGACGGGTTTTGCAAACCCGTCCGCACCGTTACCAACGCCCCGACCACTTCGCCGGACGGGTTTTGCAAACCCGTCCGCATCGTTACCAATCCCCCGATCATCGCGGCATCAACCACACTTCGGTGGAACAGTAACGGTAGGGACGGGGCTGCAAGCCCCGTCCCGCGAACTTCAATTCGCCGGACGGGTTTTGCAAACCCGTCCGCACCGTTACCAACACCCCCGATCATCGCGGCATCAACCACACTTCGGTGGAACGATAACGGTAGGGACGGGGCTTCAAGCCCCGTCCCGCGAACTTCAATTCGCCGGACGGGTTTTGCAAACCCGTCCGCATCGTTACCAATCCCCCGATCATCGCGGCATCAACCGCACTTTGGTGGAACGGTAACGGTAGGGACGGGGCTGCAAGCCCCGTCCCGCGAAGCAAGCCCCGTCCCGCGAACTTCCCCGCCCTACTCTTTCCCGCGGGATTGCTCTATCATTGCGCCCTCGTCTCTGAACTCACCGACCTGTCAGGTTACAAGCCACCATGTCCGGAAACACCCTAGGAAAACTCTTTACCGTCACCTCCTTCGGCGAGAGCCATGGACCCGCCATCGGCTGCATCGTCGACGGCTGTCCGCCGGGGCTGGAGCTGAGCACGGCGGATCTGCAAGCGGATCTGGATCGGCGCAAGCCGGGCACCTCCCGCCACACCACCCAGCGCCGCGAGGCGGATGAGGTGGAGATCCTCTCCGGGGTGTTCGAGGGCAGGACCACCGGCACGCCGATCGGGCTGCTGATCCGCAACACGGATCAGCGCTCCAAGGATTACGGCAAGATCATGGACCGCTTCCGCCCCGGTCATGCCGACTACACCTACATGCGCAAATACGGCATTCGCGACTACCGCGGCGGCGGACGTTCGTCGGCGCGGGAGACAGCGATGCGGGTAGCCGCCGGGGCGATCGCCAGGAAATGGCTCAAGGAGCGTCACGGCGTCACCATTCGCGGCTATCTCTCGCAACTGGGACCAATTCACACCGAGGCCCTGGATTGGGATCAGGTGAGCCAGAACCCCTTCTTCTGCCCGGATGCTTCGAAAGTACCAGAGATGGAACAGTACATGGATGCCCTGCGCAAATCGGGAGACTCAGTAGGCGCGCGCATCGAGGTGGTCGCGGAAGGCGTACCGGCCGGACTGGGCGAGCCGATCTTCGACCGCCTCGACGCCGATATCGCCCAGGCGTTGATGAGCATCAACGCCGCCAAGGGGGTGGAGATCGGCGACGGCTTCGCCTGCGTCGACCAGAAGGGCAGCGAGCACCGCGACGAGATGACGCCTGAGGGCTTTCTCTCCAACCATGCCGGCGGCATCCTCGGCGGCATCTCCTCGGGCCAGGCGATCACCGCCAGCGTCGCCTTCAAGCCCACCTCCAGCATTCGCATCCCTGGGCGCAGCGTCAACCTCGACGGCAAGCCGGTGGAGGTGGTCACCGAAGGGCGTCACGACCCCTGCGTCGGCATTCGCGCCACGCCCATCGTCGAGGCGATGCTGGCGCTGGTGCTGATGGATCACATGCTGCGGTTCAGGGCGCAATGCGGGGATGTCAGGCCAGACGCGCCAATGCTATCCCCGCAAGCGGACTGATCCCGTCGCAAGAATGTATTCACCACGGAGTTCACAGAGTCCACAGAGAGTTGTTATTGAAACCCCCATTCTGAAGGCGACTCACCCCCCGCTTCACCGCTTCTCGCGCCTCCACTCTTTCTCTCTGTGTACTCTGTGGTCTCTGTGGTGATTCGTTCTTAAGAGTAATCACCTGAAGACGCTCATGCCCTACTGGCGACTCTCCAGCTTCTACCTCTTCTACTTCGGCGCGCTGGGTGTGCTGGTGCCCTACTGGGGCTTGTACCTGAAGGATCTGGGCTTCGGCCCGGCGCAGATCGGCGAGTTGATGGCGATCCCGATGGCGACCAAGATCGTCGCGCCTTTTCTGTGGGGCTGGCTGGGGGATCATCTCGGCCAGCGCATGCGCATCGTGCGTACCGGGGCGTTGTTGACGGTGGTGGTCTTCGTGGCCGTCTTCTGGCTCACCAGTTACTGGGGCATCGCCCTGGCGATGGCGCTGTTCAGCTTTTTCTGGAACGCGGTGCTGCCCCAGTTCGAGGTGGTGGCGCTGCGCTACCTGGGGGCGCGGAGCGACAAGTACGCGCGCATCCGCATGTGGGGTTCGGTGGGTTTCATCCTCACCGTGGTGGCGCTGGGGGTGGCGGTGGACGATTACGGTCCGGGCGTAGTTCCAGGCGCCCTGTTCGTGGTCTACCTGGCGCTGTTTCTCTCCAGCCTGACGATAGGCGACCCCAATCCGGAGGCCCATCCCCACCAACAGCCATCGATCCTCTCGATCATCCGCCAACCGGCGGTGATGGCCTTCTTCATCGCCTGTTTTCTGCTTCAGGCCGGCCATGCGGTCTACTACGCCTTCTACTCCATCTACCTGGAGAGCCACGGCTACAGCAAGACCCTGATCGGCCAATACTGGTCGGTGGGGGTGATTGCGGAGGTGGGGGCCTTCTGGATCATGCACAGCCTGTTGCAGCGGATCGGCGCGCGCTGGGTGCTGATCGCCAGCCTGTTGATCGCGGCGCTGCGCTGGTGGCTGATCGGCGGGTTTCCCGACTCGCTGGAGATTCTGTTCTTCGCGCAACTGCTGCACGCCTTCACCTTCGGCACCTTTCACGCCGCCGCCATCGATCTGATCCACCGTTACTTCGTGGGGCGGCATCAGGGGCGGGGACAGGCACTCTACGCAGGCGCCAGCTTCGGTGCGGGCGGGGCCAGCGGCAGTCTTGCTGGGGGTTACTTGTGGGAGAGCATCGGCCCCCAGGAGACCTTTGCCATCGCCGCGTTCATCTCGCTGATCGCGGCGTTTATCGTGTGGCGGTATCGTTGAGGAAGACCAGCAGCACGCGGCTTGACTCGCCAGCGACGCATGCCATGGCGCGTCAAGCCGCGCGCTCCGCCCGGTACAGGCGAGCCAACCCCTTCAGGCTATACACCGAAAAAACTGATGCGCACTGATCGCGGCAACACAACCCGAGACCCCCGCAAGAATCTTCTTCGGATCTATCAAGCCGCGCTGGATCGCGTGGAGGGAAGGCGTGCGGTTCGCGAGCAGTGGTCGCCATCGCCGGATGATTCATCCTGGGCCGCGATCGCCATCGGCAAGGCGGCGGGTTCGATGATGGAAGGGGCGATGGACCGGCTTGGCGAGCGGCTCGCCAGCGGGCTGGTGATCACCAAGCCGGGGCATGAGCCCCTCGGCCTTGCCTCCCGCATTGAGGTGATGATCGGCGGCCACCCCATGCCGAATGCCAAGAGCCTGGCGGCGGGTGAGCGGCTTGTGGAGTACCTGGCCGCGGTGCCGCCGGGAATGCCGTTGCTGGCGCTGATCTCCGGCGGGGCGTCGGCGCTGGCGGAGCGGCTCCAGCCGGGATTGACCCTGGAGGATCTGGCCCGCGCCAATCAGTGGCTGCTGGGTAGCGGGCTGGCGATCGGCGAGATCAATCGGGTGCGCAAGGCCCTTTCCGCGATCAAGGACGGCGGGCTATGGCAATGGATCGGCGAACGGCCGGTGACGGCGCTGCTGCTGTCGGATGTGCGCGGGGATGATCCGCGGGATATCGGCTCGGGACTGCTGTTTGCCGACCCTCGCCCCTTGCCGAGCGGCCTGCCAGTCTGGTTGGAGACATTGGTCCGCGCTTGCGCAACCGAGAGGGCCCCTTCGACATCACGATTTGGCGGATTGCCCCAATATTGCCGTCATTCCAGCCATAGCCCGCCCCCGCGAAGGCAGCGGGGAAGGCCGGAATCCAGAGGCGGAGATGCCGTCCCTGGCCCTGGGTCCTGGCCTTCCATGGCCAGGACGACGGAGTATCTGAATTCAGTGGGTTTCGCTACACCACTGGCTCACCCGCGAAGGGCCTTCGCGGAAGAGGGAAATAGTTCTCCGCCTCCCTCCCCACCCCATCGGACCCACTTCCACTGGCGCATTATCGCCTGCCTCGATGACGCAAAGGCCGCCGCCGCTCGAAAAGGGGCGAAATTGGGGTATCATGTCCATCGCCACGATGCCTTCGTGGAGGGTTGCACGGCCCTGGCCGGCGGGGAGATCGCGGCATATCTGAAATCCGCCCCGCGCGGGCTGCACCTCTGGGGCGGCGAGCCGACGGTACGCCTGCCGGAGAACCCGGGGCGCGGCGGTCGCGCCCAGCATCTGGCGCTGGCGGCGGCGATGGAGTTGGCGGGCAGCGGCAACATCTGCCTGCTGGCGGCGGGCACCGACGGCACCGACGGGCCGGGCGAGGATGCCGGCGCACTAGTGGATGGCGCGACCCTGAATCGCGCCCTGAGCGACCCCTTCGCCGCCCGCCAGGCGCTGGAGCGAGCCGATTCCGGTAGTTTGTTGGCGGAGGCGGGCGATCTCATCGAAACCGGTCCCAGCGGGACCAATGTCATGGACCTGTTCATCGGGATAGTCACATGAAACTGAAACAGCTACTCATTTTTCCCATGCTCTTCGCACTGCTGGCAGGAGGTTGCGCGGTCAACCCGGTCACCGGCGAGAAGGAGCTGACCCTGGTCTCCCAATCCCAGGAACTGGCGATCGGCAAGGAGCACTATAGCCCCACCCGCCAGACCCAGGGCGGCGACTACACCCTGGATCCGCGTCTGAGCGACTATGTGCAGGAGGTCGGGCAACGCATCGCGGCGGTAAGCGACCGCGAGCTGCCCTATGAATTCGTCGTCCTCAACAACTCCGAACCCAACGCCTGGGCGCTGCCCGGCGGCAAGATCGCGGTCAATCGCGGGCTGTTGCTGGAGATGGACAGCGAGGCGGAGCTGGCGGCGGTGCTCGGTCACGAGATCGTCCATGCCGCCGCCCGTCATGGCGCCAAGAACATGGAGCGGGGGCTGATGCTGCAAGGGGCGATCCTCGCCGCCGGCCTCGCCCTGGATGGGCGGGAGTACGCGCAACTGGCGCTGGGCGCGGCCTCCATCGGCGCCGGCATGATCAGCCAACGCTACTCCCGGGACGCCGAGCTGGAGTCGGACTATTACGGCATCCTCTACATGCATCGCGCCGGTTACGACCCCAGCGCGGCGGTCGACCTGCAACAGACCTTCGTGCGCCTCTCCGAAGGCAACGCGGAGAACTGGCTCGCCGGTCTCTTCGCCAGCCACCCCCCCTCCCCCGAACGGGTGGCGGCCAATCGCGCCACCATCCAACGACTCAACCTCCAGGGCGGCGACATGGGGCGGGATCGCTACCAGCGGATGATCGCCGACCTCAAGCGCGGCAAACCCGCCTACGACGCCTATGACGAGGGGGTCGAGGCGCTTGCCGCCGGCAATCACCGCAAGGCGCTGCAACTGGCGGAGCAGGCGATTCGCATCGAACCGCGGGAGGGGCTGTTCCATGACCTCAAGGGCGACGCCCTCAACAAGCGGGGCGACGAGCAGGGCGCGCTGGCCGCCTACGACCGCGCCGTCTCCCTCAACCCTGGGTTCTTCGCCCACTACCTGAAGCGGGGCATGGTCAACAAGGAGCTCGGCCGACACCGTCAGGCGCGTAGCGACCTGCAACAGAGCCTGCAACTGCTGCCCACCGGCCAGGCCAGTTATCAGATGGGCGAGCTGAGCCTGGCCAGCGGCAACCGCGACGCGGCGCTGGACTACTTCCGTCAGGCCGCCGACGCCTCCGGCGAGCTGGGTCAGACGGCGGCGCGCAAGGCCGCCGAACTGGACCTGGCGAGCAACCCGCAAAACTATATCCAGGCCCAGTTTCAGCGTACCGGCGACGGTCGGGCGGTGCTCTGGCTCACCAACAACGCGCCGGTGGCGATACACGATCTGCGCGTGCGGGTCGGACGACTCTCCGGCAGTCGCTTGAGTGACGCTCGCGAGTATCGCGTCTCCGGCATTCTCGGCAGCGGTCGCGGCACATCGATCAATACCCACATCGCCGGCATCAGCAGCGCCGATCAACTGAATCGGCTGGGGGTACAGGTTCTGTCGGCTCGGGTGGCGCGCTAATCCTTAAAACCGCCATCTGATACAGACCGCGGATCTCCATAGATACCCGCACCAAAGATACAGGATCGCGTTTAATGGTCGTTTCATTCCGTGAAAGGGAAAACGCCCCAGAACCAGTCCCCCCCTTTCGCAAAGGGGGGTTAGGGGGGATTTCCGAAACCTGGCGCAGGAATACAGTCACTCGTTTGCGTGTTAAAAAATCCCCCTCGGCCCCCCTTTGCGAAAGGGGGGAGCAGGCTTGCCGGCTGCACTTGGCAGTTGGGATGCCATCGGCCTTCGGTGGAGTTTATCGAGCCGGTCACGCCTGCCTTGCGGATCCGTCACGGTATCTATTTTCGGGAAAAACCACTTGCCGCGGGAATTACGGATGAAACCAGCACCGGGCTTTCTTCGCCATATCACCGCCTGCAACAGCTTCAACGGCGAAGGCTTCATGCCGTTTCTGATCCATAGCGCCCGGGTTGGCTGGGTGCGGCCCGCCTTTGCCGAGGCGCTGCTGCGCTGTTCGGATCGGTTCACCTTGGAAGGGGGCGAGGATAAGGAATCTACCCACGAAGCCCTCACCCCAACCCCTCTCCCTCGGGGAGAGGGGCTTTTTGCTGATGCCCCGGCGACGGGAGAACGTCTGCACGTCGATCTGGGGGATCTCCCCTTCGAAGCACGCAACCAGTGGCTTGGCGAGATCCAGCGCAGCCTACTCGACCAGGGCGTGATAGATCGCCTCCACGGCGAGCAGTTCCCGATCTACGACGCCGCCGGCCACGGCCCTCTCGGCCTGATCGATCGCGCCGCCGCCCCCTGGTTCGGCATCCGCGCCTTCGGCCAGCACCTCAACGGCTTCGTGCGCGACCGCGACCAGATTCGGATGTGGATCGCCCAGCGCGCCATGGGCAGGGTCAACTTTCCCGGCCATCTCGACAACCTGGCCGCCGGCGGTCTGCCCTACGGCATCTCCCTTCACGACAACCTGCTCAAGGAGTGCCATGAGGAGGCGAGCATCCCGGCGGAGATCGCCCGCCATGCCAGACCGGTGGGGGCGATCACCTACCTGGCGGAGACCGCCAGGGGCTGCAAGCCCGACACCCTCTATTGCTACGACCTGGAGTTGCCCGGCGACTTCACCCCGCGCTGCAATGACGACGAGGTGGAATCCTTCCGCCTGATGCCCATCGAAGAGGTGGCGGAGCTGGTGGAGAGTAGTGACCGCTTCAAGCTCAACTGCAATCTGGTGATCATCGATTTTCTCATTCGCCATGGACTGATCGACCCACAACATCCCGAGTACACCCGTCTCGCGGAGGGGCTGCATCGCCCCCTGTGCGAGTGAGGTGTAACTTTTTCGCCTTGCCGAAGTCACACAAAAAGCCGCTGACGAGCCATTTCGGGCAAACCGTCACTCGTCAAAATCCGTTACACGGTGTACACTTGCACGATGATGTAGCCGAGAGCCCCAGCCGATGAAAAAGATTACACCGCTTCTGATCGCCCTGTCGCTGCTGACAGCCTCCCCCGCCGCCTGGAGCAAGGCGATGGAGATCGCCTTGGACGCGCTCCACCCGGAGAGCGACCACCTCCAGACCACGCGCATCATCACCAAGGTGATCGACAAGTATCACTACCGCGCCGCGCCGATCGACGACGACCTCTCCCGGGCCATCTTCGAGCGTTATCTGGAAGGGCTGGATCCCAACAAGAGCTACTTCACCCAACGCGACGTGGAGCACTTCTCCCGCTACCGCGACAAACTCGACGACGCCCTCAACGGCGCCGAGCTGAAACCCGCCTTCGAGATCTTCCGCGTCTACCGCCAGCGGGTCGACGAGCGCATCGACCGCGCCCTGAAGGTGCTCGACGGCGAATTCGACTTCACCCTCGATGAAAGCTACCGCGTCGACCGCTCCGAGGATGACTGGGCCAAGGACCACGCCACGCTGGACGAGCTGTGGCGCAAGCGGGTGAAGAACGACTTCCTCTCCCTGCGCCTGACCGGCAAGGAAGACGCCAAGATTCGCGAGACCCTCGGCGAGCGCTACGAAGGGATCAAGCGGCGCACCCACCAGCTCGACGCCGACGACGTCTACCAGTTCTTCATCAACGCCTACACCCTCAGCATCGAACCCCACACCTCCTACATGCCGCCGCGGGATGCCGAGAACTTCGACATCAACATGCGCCTCTCGCTGGAGGGCATAGGCGCGGTGCTGCGCATGGAAGGGGAGTACACCACCGTCCAGCGAGTGATCAAGGGCGGCCCGGCGGCGCAAAGCGGAGAGCTGGGCAGCGGCGACCGTATCGTCGGCGTCGGTCAGGACCGCAAGGGGGATTTCGAGGACGTCATCGGCTGGCGCCTGCAAGACGTGGTCGATCTGATCCGCGGCCCCAAGGACTCGGTGGTGCGGCTGCGCGTGGCGCCGGAAAAGGCGGGCAGCGACGGCCCGGAAAAGACCATCACCCTGGTGCGCAACAAGATCAAGCTGGAGGATCAGGCGGCCAAGACCCGTATCCTGGAGGACATGCCGGGGCTGGGCGATCTGCGCATCGGCATCATCGAGATCCCCACCTTCTACCGCGACTTCCAGGGCTACTCCCGGGGCGACGCCAACTTCAAAAGCACCACCCGCGACGTGCGCCACCTGCTCGGCGAACTGATGGAAAAGAAAGTGGACGGCGTCATCGTCGACCTGCGCGGCAACGGCGGCGGCTCCCTCACCGAGGCCACCGAACTGACCGGTCTCTTCATCCCCTCCGGCCCAGTGGTGCAGGTGCGCAAATCCACCGGCGAACTGGATCTGGAGATGGACGTCGACCCGGAGATGGTCTACCAGGGGCCGCTGGCGGTGATCGTCGACCGCTCCAGCGCCTCCGCCTCCGAGATCTTCGCCGCCGCCATTCAGGACTATGGGCGCGGCCTGGTGATCGGCGAGACCACCTTCGGCAAGGGCACCGTTCAGCAACTGGTGGACCTGGATCGCTTCGTCTTCCTCGGCGGCAGCGACCTGGGCCGGCTGCGCCTGACCATGGCCCAGTTCTACCGGGTCAGCGGCGGCAGCACCCAATTCAAGGGGGTCGTGCCGGATATTCGCTTCCCCACCGACATCCGTCACGACAAGGAGGGCGAACGCTCGCTGGACAACGCCCTGCCCTGGGCGCGCATCGACCCCGCCAAGTTCCAGCGCACCGGCTCCGCCGACTTCACCCGCTACACCGACAAGCACCGCGCCCGCGCCGCCAGGGATCCCGGCTTTCTGTTCCTGATGGAAGAGGAGGAGGCCCTGCACGAGGCGCGCGAGAAGCACACCGTCTCCCTCAACGAGGCGGAACGGCGGCGCGAATGGGAAGGGACCAAGAAGGAACGGCTGGAACGCCTGAACCGCTTCAGGGTTTCCGTCGGCCTGCCGCCCGAGAGCGAGGACGCCCTCAACGAAGAGGATGACGAGGTCGCCGAACACCCCCTTAACGAAGACGGCGAAGACCCGGAAGACGTCGCCATCAGCGACATCGGCGCCAAGGAAGCGGCGCGCATCCTGGCCGACTATATCGAGGACACCCGCCCCCGCTCGGCGATGGTTGACTGACCTTGTTCGCGATACTGGACAAGCGGCTGCGGCGGATCACCGAAGCCGGCGGCGAAGCCGTGCCCGCCGGCGGCCTGATCGGCCTGGAGAAAGAGGCGCTGCGCGTCGCCGGTGATGGGCGCATCGCCCAGACGCCCCACCCCGCCGCGCTGGGCGCCGCCCTCACCCACCCCTACATCACCACCGACTACTCCGAGGCGCTGCTGGAGCTGATCACGCCCCCCTTTGCGCGCGCCTCCGAGACCCGCGCCTTCCTGCGCGACGCCCATATCCTCGTCCACCAGCAGCTCCAGGGCGAACTGCTGTGGACCGCCAGCATGCCCTGCATCGTCGATGACCCGGGGCGCATCCCCATCGCCCGTTACGGCGACTCCAACGCCGGCCGCATGAAACACATCTACCGGGTCGGCCTGGGCCACCGCTATGGGCGCATGATGCAGGTCATCGCCGGCGTCCACTTCAACTACTCCCTGCCCGAGGCCTTCTGGCCCGCCTATCAGACCCTGGAAAGGGACCAGGGCCGGCCGCGCGACTTCATCGACCGCAACTACTTCGCCCTGATCCGCAACCTGCAACGCTTTGGCTGGATCATCCCTTACCTGTTCGGGGCCTCGCCGGCGGTGTGCGACTCCTTCCTCACCAATCGCGAAACCCACCTGGAGACCCTCCACGGCGGCACCCGCTTTGAGCGCTGGGCCACCTCCCTGCGCATGGGCGACATCGGCTACACCAATCGCCAGGAGGCCTGCGCCGGCATGAAGGCCTGTTACAACGACTTGGCGTGCTACGTCGACAGCCTCTCCCGCGCCATCTCCACCCCCTGCAAGTTCTGGGAGAAGATCGGCGTGCGCGATGGCGACGGCGGCTACCGCCAGCTCAACGCCAACCTGCTCCAGATCGAGAACGAATACTACTCCACGGTGCGCCCCAAACAGATCCAGCGCCACATGGAGAAACCGGTCCACGCCCTGCGCGAGCGCGGCGTGCGCTATGTCGAGCTGCGCTCCCTCGACATCGACCCCTTCGACCCGCTGGGCATCTCGCTGGAGACCATGCGTTTCGTCGAGGCCTTCATGATCTTCTGCCTGCTCGCCGACAGCCCCCTGATCGACCAACGGGAACGCCGCTTCATCGACCGCAACCTGGAAGACACCGCCCACAACGGCCGCGCCTGCGACTTCCAGCTCGCCCGCCACCAGGGACCGATCCGGCTTGGAGAGTGGCTCGACGAGATCCTCGCCCGCATGGAAGAGATCTGCCGCCTGCTCGACCAGCACGGCCCGGAGTCCGGCTACCTTGATGCCCTGCGACAGCTGCGCGAAAGCCGCCGCGACCCCGACCACACCCCCTCCGCCCGCATCATCGCCGAGTTGCGGGAGAGCGGTCGCGACTTCTTCGACTATACCTACCACCAGGCCCAACAACACCGCGCCTGGTTCCTGCGCCAACAGCCCGGTCCCGCGAACCAGCAACGCCTCGAACAGGAGGCCGCCGCCTCCGTCATCGCCCAGCGCGCCATGGAACAGGCCGAACAAGCCCCCTTCGACCAATTCCTCGCCGCCTATTTTCGGGGACCGAGCGGCTAAGGGTTCCAACGCCCCGGAAAATGAATCCGCCCCAGGAGCGGCAGTCCTTGAAGGAGCGCCGCTCGTCGAGTAGATTTATGGCAACCAGATCCACGGAAACCAATAGAGAAACCAAAGATGCCAGACGCACCTACTTTTGAGGATGTATGGCGGATGTTCCGGGAAACCGACCGCAAGTTTCAGGAAACCGACCGCATAATCCAGGAAACCGCCCGCCAACAGGAAAAAAACGCCCGCCAACAGGAAAAGACCGACCGCCAGATGGAAATAACCGACCGCAAATTGCGGGAGGTCACCCGGCAACTGGGCAGTCACGGCAATCGTCTGGGAGAGTTCGTACAAGAGATGGTTCGACCGGCGGTGGTACGACTGTTCAAGAGCCGGAATCTGCCGGTGCATCAGGTAATGCCCAACATCGCCGCCTATGATGACAACGGCCAGTTCGTCATGGAGATCGATCTGCTGGTGATCAACGCCACCACCGCCATCGCCGTGGAGTGCAAATCCAAGCTGACGATCGAGGATGTCACGGAGCACCTGGAGCGTCTCGAAGGCTTCAAGGAGTGCTTCCCCCAATACCGGGATTACACCCTCCTCGGCGCGGTGGCCGGCATCGTACTGCCGGATGACGTGGGCCGCCACGCATACCGCCGCGGGCTCTACGTGCTGGCCCAATCCGGCGACGGCATCCTGTTGCGGAATGACGCGCAGTTTGA
>JAABSM010000064.1 GCA_011390365.1 Gammaproteobacteria bacterium | reverse complement strand
CACCAAAAAGTCGGATCTTGAGCGGATCTGCATGACCCTCGCCCATCTGCCAACGGAAGAGGCCCAGGCGCTACTGGCCAGGTTCCGCCACTCGCCGCGCGCCGACGAGGTGGGCTGGCTGGAGTGCGCGGTGGAGGAGCAACAGCAAAATCTGCTCTCGCCGTGCAACGACCAGGAGGAGCGGGATCTGCTGGCGCTCAAGATGACCCAGGAGATGGAGGACCGCATCATCGACCTGGAGATCGAGTACGACAAGGTCGAGCTGCGCTGGCGCAAGAGCGGTATCGAACGCGAGGCGATCCGGTTCAAAACGGTGAACCCCATGATCATGCGCAACTGTCACTTTGATGGCGAGGAGTAATGGGTTTTTTCAATCGCGGTGCGCGCAAATGCTGGAAGACGGCCCCACTCCACAGCTAGTGCGGCACTCGCCAAGCGACCATGAATAATGCTTTGAATATGGTATTAATTTTTTAGCGGGTGCTGCACTAGCTGAAAAAGAAGGGTATCATCGCCGACTTTGGCTCTGACCTCGCTTACAAGATCCCAAAGTAGCGCAAGATGCGCACCAAGCACCCCGCATGACCAATACTCAACATTGACAATTGCAAGCGTGCCACCATTTCGGAAGGCGCGGCGAAACAGGAAATCGGTAACAAAAATCCGCTACAATGGCGGGTTCCAACAAGAATTCTGGCGGAGAGTGGCTTATGTCCATGAAGATCGGTGTTCCCAAAGAGGTACACGAAAACGAGTGCCGGGTCGCGCTCACCCCGCAAACAGCGGGGCAGTTGCAAAAACTCGGCTTCACCCTGGCCGTCGAGTCGGGCGCGGGCGAGAAGGCCCACTACACCGACGAGGCCTACCGCGAGGCGGGGGTGGAGGTGATCGACGACGCGCGCAAGATCTGGAGCGATTCCGATATCGTGATGAAGGTGCGCGGCCCCGAGAAACACCCCGCGCTCGATACCGAAGAGATCGACCTGCTGCCCGAGGGCGGTCGTGTGATCAGCTTCCTGTGGCCGGCGCAAAACCAGGAATTGCTCGACAAGTTCGCCGCCAAGAAGGCGACGGCGATGGCGATGGACTGCGTCCCGCGCATCTCCCGCGCCCAGAAGTGCGACGCCCTGAGCTCGATGGCCAACATCGCCGGCTACCGCGCGGTGATCGAGGCGGCCAACCACTTCGGCAGCTTCTTCACCGGTCAGATCACCGCCGCCGGCAAGGTGCCGCCGGCCAAGTTCCTGATTATTGGCGCTGGTGTCGCCGGGCTCTCCGCGATTGGAACCGCCGCCTCCATGGGCGCCATCGTGCGCGCCTTCGACACCCGCCCCGAGGTGAAGGAGCAGGTGGAGTCCATGGGCGGCGAGTTCCTGCTGCTCGACTTCGAGGAGGATGGCGCCGGCGCCGGCGGCTACGCCAAGGTGATGAGCGAGGAGTTCATCAAGAAGGAGATGGAGCTGTTCGCCGAGCAGGCGAAAGAGGTGGATGTGATCATCACCACCGCCCTGATCCCCGGCCGTCCCGCACCGGTGCTGATCACCGAGGAGATGGTCAAGACCATGAAGCAGGGCTCGGTGATCGTCGACCTGGCCGCCGAGCAGGGCGGTAACTGCCCGATTACCGAGGCGGGCAAGGTCACGGTCAAGCACGGCGTGACCCTGATCGGCTACACCGATCTGCCCAGCCGCCTGCCGACCCAGTCGAGCCAGCTCTACGGCACCAACCTGCGCCATCTGTTGACGGATCTGACGCCGGAGAAGGACGGCCAGATCGTGGTCAACATGGACGATGAGATCATTCGCGGCGTCACCGTGGTCAAGGAGGGCGAGATCACCTGGCCGCCGCCGGCCCCCAAGCTCTCGGCCCAGCCCAGGAAGGCCCCGCCCAAGCCCGTCGAGGTGAAGGAGGCGCCCAAGCCACAATCCTTTACCGGCATGTTCATCGCCATGGCGATTGGCGCATTGGCGGTGCTCGGCGTCGGCGCGGTGGCCCCGCCGGAGTTCCTGCAACACTTTACCGTCTTCGTGCTCGCCTGCTTCGTCGGCTATATGGTGGTGTGGAACGTCACCCCGTCCTTGCACACGCCGCTGATGAGCGTGACCAATGCGATTTCGAGCGTGATCATCATCGGTGCGTTGCTGGAGGTCTCCAGTCCGCACATGTCCATCATGGTGCTCGCGGGCATCGCTATTTTCATCGCAAGCATCAACATCGCCGGTGGCTTTCTCGTCACCCAGCGCATGTTGAAGATGTTCCAGAAATAAGGGGGCGGAATCCATGAATGCAGGAATGATCACAACCGCCTATATCATCGCCAGCGTGCTCTTCATCCTCAGCCTGGGCGGGCTGAGCCATCAGGAGAAGGCGCGTCGCGGCAATGTCTACGGCATGGCCGGCATGGCCATCGCCATCCTCGCCACCCTGGCGGCGGCGGGCGTCACCAACTACGTCACCATCATCGCCGCCATGGTCGTCGGCGGCGGCATCGGCGCGGTGCTCGCCAAGCGGGTGCAGATGACGCAAATGCCGGAACTGGTGGCGATGCTGCACAGCTTCGTCGGCATGGCCGCGGTGCTGGTGGGCTACGCCAACTACCTCGACCCCACCCATACCTATGACAGCCACGCGGCGAAGGTCATCCACCTGGTGGAGATCTACCTCGGCGTGCTGATCGGCGCGGTGACCTTTACCGGCTCTGTCGTCGCCTTCGGCAAGCTGCGCGGCATCATCATGAGCAAGCCCCTGACCCTGCCGGGTCGTCACCTGTTCAACCTGGGGCTGGGCGTCGCCAGCATCGTGCTCGGCTACTACTTCGTGGGGGCCGCGGACATCGCCTCCGGCTGGGCGCCGCTGGCGATCATGACCGTCATCGCCTTCATCTTCGGCGTCCACATGGTGATGGCCATCGGCGGCGCGGACATGCCCGTCGTCGTCTCCATGCTCAACAGCTACTCCGGCTGGGCGGCGGCGGCCACCGGCTTCATGCTCGGCAACGACCTGCTGATCGTCACCGGCGCGCTGGTCGGCTCGTCGGGCGCGATCCTCTCCTACATCATGTGCCGCGCCATGAACCGCAAGTTCCTGGCGGTGATCGCCGGCGGCTTCGGCGGCGGTGGCGGCAAGGGCGGCGCGGCCGCCGTGGGCGAGCAGGGCGAGGTGGTGGCCACCAACGCCGACGAGACCGCGGAGCTGCTCCGTGACGCCAAGGAGGTGGTAATCGTACCCGGCTACGGCATGGCGGTGGCCCAGGCCCAGTACCCCATCAACGAGATGACCCAGAAGCTGCGCGCCGCCGGCGTCAGGGTGCGCTTCGCCATCCACCCGGTGGCGGGCCGCATGCCCGGCCACATGAACGTGCTGCTCGCCGAAGCAAAGGTGCCTTATGATATCGTCATGGAGATGGACGAGATCAACGAGGACTTCCCCCACACCGACGCGGTGCTGGTGATCGGCGCCAACGACATCGTCAACCCCGACGCCATGGAGAACCCCGACAGCCCCATCGCCGGCATGCCGGTGCTGGAGGTGTGGAAGGCGCGTACCGTGATCGTCATGAAGCGCAGCATGGCCACCGGCTACGCCGGGGTCGAGAACCCGCTGTTCTTCAAGGAGAACACCCGCATGCTGTTTGGTGATGCCAAGGCGAGCGTGGAGGCGATCCTCGCCGGGGTTTGATCCGCGTCTTGCGTTAACCGGGAAAGGGCGAGTCGGCTTGGCCGGCTCGCCCTTTTTGGTTTTACTCCCTTGTGTCGCCTTGTATCGTAGAATAGCCGAACTCTTCCACAACCCCCCTCGGGCTTGAAGCGGGTACCGCCGCGCGCAAGTTTCGCTTATATTTTCAAGGATATAAACCTCTCACAAAGGCACGGCGCACACGCCGCTCGCGGGTTGCACCGGCGACCGGAACGTTTGGGTCTCACGGCAATCATTTGTCCGGGGGCTGCGAACCACTCCATGACCGTTTGGCGCGGGTCTACTCGTTTCTGACGACCTTGGCTGCCCGGCGAAGCAATAGCAAGCTGGAGCTTGCAAAACATGCGTTCCCAAGGAGACCTTGGGAACGAGCAAAAAGGAGACCTTGGGAACGAGCAAACAAACGCAACGCATCAACCCTCTGATATACAACAGGTTAGACATCACTGCCCTGGCTGTAGACGGTGATAAGCAAACCTCAATGGTATCTATTGGGCAAAAGTTTTTTGCGTTTCGGTGGCGATCATGGACAATGGGGCGGTATGCGCAAGAGAATCGCGCCCGGGATCAGGACAACAAGCATACTGCTAACCGCTATACAAGAACATCGATCTTTCGCATGTCGAATTAGGATCGGGGGAGGCTCGCCATGTCGAAAAAGTCCGTCACCATCACCAACAACGAAACCGGTGAGAGCGTCGAGTTGCCCCTGCTGGATGGCTCCCAGGGGCCCAGTGCGGTCGATATCGAAAAACTATACCGGGACATGGGGATTCTAACCTTCGACCCCGGCTTCGTCTCCACCGCCAGTTGTCGCAGCGACATCACCTTCATCAACGGCGAAGACGGGATATTGCAGTACCGCGGCTATCCCATCGAACAACTGGCGGAGCAGAGTCATTTCCTGGAGACCGCCTATCTGCTGATGTACGGAGACCTGCCGAATGAGGGGCAGTTGAGCAACTTTACCCGCATCATCAGCCACCACACCATGCTCAACGAGTCGCTGAAGAACTTCTACAACGGCTTCCACTACGACGCCCACCCGATGGCTGTCATGGTCGGGGTGGTCGGCTCCCTGTCCGCCTTCTATCACGACTCGCTGGACATCCGGGATCCGGAGCATCGCGAGATATCGGCCCACCGCATGATCGCCAAGATGCCCACCATCGCCGCGGCCAGTTACAAGCACAACATCGGCGAGCCGTTCATCTACCCACGCAACGATCTGAGTTACTGCGGCAACTTCCTCAACATGATGTTCTCCACCCCCTGCGAACCCTACGAGGTGGACCCGATGATGGAGAAGGCCCTGAACCTGCTGTTCATCCTGCACATGGACCACGAGCAGAACGCCAGCTCCTCTACCGTGCGCCTGGCCGGCAGCTCCCAGGCCAACCCCTTCGCCTGCATCGCCGCCGGCATCGCCTCGCTGTGGGGACCAGCCCACGGCGGGGCCAACGAGGCGGTGCTCAATATGCTGGAAGGGATGGGCAACGTGGATAACGTGGACCAGTATATCGCCAGGGCCAAGGACAAGGACGATCCCTTCCGACTGATGGGCTTCGGCCACCGGGTCTACAAACGCTATGACCCCCGTGCGCGTATCATTCGCAAGATGTGCCACGACATGCTGGAGCGGGTGAGCCCGGACAACGAGCAAGGCCCGCTATTCGAGCTGGCATTGCGTCTGGAGGAGATCGCCCTCAACGACGAGTACTTCATCGAGCGCCAGCTCTACCCCAATGTGGACTTTTACTCCGGCATCATCTACCGCGCCATGGGCATTCCCAACAACATGTTCACGGTGATGTTCGCGATCGCCCGCACCGTCGGCTGGGTCTCCCACTGGATGGAGATGATGGATGATCCTCAGCAGCGCATCGGTCGCCCCCGTCAACTCTATCGCGGGGCGGTCAAGCGGGACTATCAGTCGATCGTCGAGCGCTGAACGAGCGCGGCCGCGCATAGCTTTTCCCGGCATGGCCAGCCCCGGAAATCTTTCGCGGAGACACGGAGCACGCCCCTCCGTGACCTCTGCGCCTCCGTGAGCGATTCCATGATAACTTTGGCAGGGCTGTACTCGACACTCTCAGGCGATTATTCAAACATGGCGGCAACAATTCGCAGGCGCATGAGTCGGGCTGCCGACTTCTTTCTCAAAATCATCCAGCCTCCGCCATCACCCTCGCGGCGCTCGTCAGGGCGGCTGGGGACATTACCTCCTTGTCCTGACCACTCGGCGCATCCATTTGGATCGCCGGGCCGCGCGCGGCCGGACCCGCGTTGGCGAGGGGGGGGACAACGCCGCGGGTGGCCGTCGTCATGATGTACCCCGATATCGACCCGGTCGCCCTGAGCCTTGGGCCGTTGCAGGTCCACTGGTACGGGATCATGTATCTGGTGGGTTTCGCCGCCGCCTGGGCGCTGGCCCGCTATCGTGCCGGTCGGCCCGGTTCAGGCTGGACGGCGCAGCAGGTGGATGACCTGATCTTCTACGGCGCGCTGGGGGTGATCATCGGCGGTCGAATGGGCTACACCCTTTTCTATAACCTGCCAGAATTTATCGACAATCCGCTTTCCCTGTTCGCCATCTGGCGCGGCGGCATGTCCTTTCACGGCGGTCTGTTGGGGGTGGCTATCGCCCTCTTCCTGTTCGCGCGCCGCCATGACAAACGGTTTTTCGAGGTCGCCGACTTCACCGCGCCGCTGACGCCCATCGGGCTGCTGGCGGGGCGTGTCGGCAACTTCATCAACGGCGAGCTATGGGGGGCGCCGGCGGATCTGCCCTGGGCGATACAGGCGCCTTGCCAGCAGGTTCTCCACCTCTGCGATTCCCCCATCCAGCCCGGCGACGTCAGCCCTCCGCTTCACCCCAGCCAGCTCTATGAGGCGGGGCTGGAGGGGCTGTTGCTGTTCGCGCTGGTATGGTGGTTCTCCGCCAGCCCGCGGCCGCGGATGGCGGTTACCGGGCTGTTCCTGCTGGGTTACGGGCTGTTTCGCTTCGCGGTGGAGTTCGTGCGCCTGCCCGATGCCCATATCGGCTATCTCGCCTTCGACTGGGTCACCATGGGCCAGGTGTTGAGTCTGCCGATGATCCTTGGCGGGGCGCTGTTACTGGTGCTCGCGGGCCGCCTGGGAGCGGCGGCTCAAGGGACGGAAGGGGCAGGGTTGTCGAAGTAGCTCCAGGGATTACCCCAGCCGTAGTAATCCGGCACATAGGGGTAATAGTGCTGAAGCATGCGATCCCGGCGCATGCGGTCCATCTGCTCGCGGTGCTGTTCCGTCATCTCGTCGAAGGCCCTGCGGCGCTGATCGATCTGCTCCTGCACTGCGTCACGCCGGGCATCCGCCGCCTCCTGGGCCTCACGCATGTGCCGGTCCATCAAGGCATGGCGCTGGGCGCGCACCGCGTCGAGATAGCTGTCGGGGCTCTGAAAAGCGGGGGCCGGTGGCCCCGTTTGGGTCGAGTTTCCGGCATCCCATGCGAGCACGGAAGGAACCTGCGACAGCAGTGCAAGGGCCGTCACAAGAAGGGGCGAAATGGTCCTGGAAAGGGAAGCCATGGCTCAAACCCGGTAGACGCTGGTGGTCATGAGCTTCGAGGTGAGCTTCATCGCCAGACGAATCGGCGACGGCAGCCTGGCCCCGCCCCCCGCCAGCGCGACGGTGGCGTGGCGCACCTCGTCTTCCTTCATCTGTTCGAGAATACGACGGCTCTTCTCATCCTGTTCCGGCAACTGACGCAGGTGGTCGTTGAGATGGGACTCCACCTGATGCTCGGTCTCGGCGACGAAGCCGAGACTCCACTTGTCGCCAGCCAGACCCGCGGCGGCGCCAATGGCGAAGGAACCGAGGTACCAGAAGGGGTTGAGGAGGCTCTTGCGCCCGCCCAGCTCTTCGATGCGATGCGCGCACCAGTCGAGGTGGTCGTTCTCTTCCGCCGCCGCCCGCTCCATGCTGGCCCGCACCTCCGGCAGCCTGGCGGTCAGCGCCTGACCCTGATAGAGTGCCTGGGCGCAAACCTCTCCGGTATGATTGATCCGCATCAGGCGCCCGACGTGGTCGCGCTGCCGGTCATCCAGCTCGTAATCTTCCAGCTCCCGGTCGGGGCGTGGCCGCTCGGTCACCAGCGGACGACCGTGGACGGTGCGCACCGCCTGATCGAAACTGATGATCAGGCGGTCGACCGGATTGAGATCCCGTCCGGCCATCAACCCAGGCCGCACATGCCGCCGGCGCAGCAACCGCCGGTATTGCAGGCGGGCATCTCCATGCCCCCCCCGGATCCGGAAGAGGTGATGACATTGCCGCCAGTAGCGAGACGCTGTACCGGGCTGTCGAGGGGGGTATCCCCCACCGCCATGCCGGTGCGCTCGCAGATGTCGCCCCAGGTCGCCATGTTCTCACTCATGCGATGGGAAACCTCCACCACCTGACCGTTGGCCTCGCACCGATAGTCGTAAGTTGGCATGATTATCTCCTGAATCTATAAATGTACTGAATGATATAACAAAACTCGGGGCGACGGCAAAACAAGCGCTCAATCCCCCACCCCCGGCCTCTCCCGGCGGGAGAGGGCGTGCTCGGTGGGGGTATGAACGCCTGCCCGGCAAAAAATCCACCGCCCCGATCAATGAAGCGAAAAGACGTCCGCCCGATGGGTCTCCTTGAGCCCGCCGGCTTCGATCGCCGCGATGGCATCCTCCGGGGTATTGGCCAGGCCCGCCTCGCATAGGTAGAAATCCATCAGATCGTCGCGAAACTTGGTCGCATCCGTGTTTCGCACCTCCCGCCAAGGCGGGTTTTCGATCAGACTGAAGCGCCCATCGCGCATGCCGTAGGCGTAGGTCTTGTAATCGCGGGTCCCGCAATGCATCCCCTCGAAGAAGATGTTGCGGGCGCCGCGACGCGACTCCACCACCAGCACATACCGAATCACGCCATCCTCACCCCTCGCGAGGGTCGAGCCGTCGATGAAGTAGCGAAACGGATCACCGGGCCGATCGACGGAGAACTCCAGCAGATTGGCGTCCTCGGGGAACGTCGGCAGACCAACCTGCTGCTCTTTCCACTCCTCCACGGTGATCTCATCGGGCGAGAGCTGGGACATGGGGGTCGGTTCGTCGACGAACGGGCGCTCTTCTTCGGCCGCCAAGATAGGGGCGAAGCCGCACGCCAACAAGAGGGGGATGGCACGTATCATGGGCAAATCTTCCAAACGGGGTTCATGGTCGTGAATGGCGCGCCTCAGGCGGTACGTCGCAACGGCTCGCGCAACGGCTCGCCGCGCAGGGAGTTGGGCAGCGCCTCGCTGATGCGCACCTCGACGAATCCGCCGATCAGACTCGCATCGCCATCAAAGTTGACTACCCGGTTGTTCTCGGTGCGCCCGGCCAACTGCTCCGGGCTCTTGCGGGAGTGGCGCTCCACCAGGATGCGTTGAACCGTCCCCACCATCTCCCGGCTGATACGCTGGGCCATGGTGTTGATCGCCCGTTGCAGCCGCGCGAGGCGCGCCTGCTTGACCGCGTGGGGCACATCGTCGGGCAGCTCGGCGGCAGGGGTGCCGGGACGAGGGGAGTAGATGAAGCTAAAGGAGTGGTCGAAGCCGATCTCCTCGATCAGCTGCATGGTCTGCTCGAAGTCCTCGTCGCTCTCGCCGGGGAAGCCAACGATGAAATCCGAGGAGATGCTGATGCCGGGACGAGCCTCCCGCAGCTTGCGGATTCGGGCCTTGTATTCGAAGGCGGTGTGACCCCGCTTCATCTGCATCAGGATGCGGTCGGAACCGGACTGCACCGGGAGGTGGATGTGGCTCACCAGTTCGGGAATCTCACGGAAGGCCTCGATCAGGCGGTCCGAAAACTCCACTGGATGGGAAGTGGTAAAGCGGACCCGGTCGATGCCGTCGATGGCGGCGACATACTCGATCAGCAGGGCCAGATCCGCCTCCTCGCCATCCGCCATCCGGCCGCGATAGGCGTTGACGTTCTGCCCCAGCAGGTTGATCTCCCGCACGCCCTGCTCCGCCAGTCCCGCCGCCTCGGCGATGACATCGTCGAACGGGCGGCTGACTTCTTCGCCGCGGGTGAAGGGCACCACGCAGTAGGTGCAGTACTTGGAGCAACCCTCCATCACCGAGAGATAGGCGGTGGCGCCCTCGGCGCGAGGCTCCGGCAGGTGATCGAACTTCTCGATCTCGGGGAAGGAGACGTCCACTACCGGCGCATGGGTCCGGCGCGCCTGCTCCAGCATCTCCGGCAGACGGTGCAGGGTCTGGGGGCCGAACACCAGGTCGACGAAGGGTGCGCGCTCGCGAATGGCGTCCCCCTCCTGACTGGCGACGCAGCCGCCGACCCCGATCACCAGCTTCGGGTTCTTCTCCTTCCAGGGCCGCCAGCGGCCGAGCTGGGAGAAGACCTTCTCCTGGGCCTTTTCGCGAATCGAGCAGGTGTTGAGCAGCAGCAGCTCCGCCTCTTCGGCCCGGTCGGTGGGCTCCATGCCGTGGCTCTGACGCAACAGATCCGCCATGCGCGCGGTATCGTACTCGTTCATCTGGCAGCCAAAGGTCTTGATGTGGAATTTCGCGGTCATGGCAAGGGATAAGGTCGGTTGCGGGGCAGGTTCGGCGAATCCAGCGGCTTCACGGGCTCACCGGTGTCGTTCCGCCGCCAATACTAAAGCTTGGTGAAATCAATTTCGAATCGAATCGCACGATGGGTGTATAATTATGCGCCTTTTTTCCGCCATTTCAATGAGAAACTGAGCCGATCATGACCTTTCCCACCGACGACCTGCGCATCAAGGCCATCAAGGAGCTGATGGCCCCGGAAGAACTCCACGCCGAACTGCCGATTACCGACGCCGCCTCTCAGACCGTCTACAAGGCGCGCCAATCCATTCACCACCTGCTCAACGACGAGGACGACCGGCTGTTGGTGATCGTCGGCCCCTGCTCGGTACACGACCCCGACGCCGCCCGCGAGTACGCCCTCAATCTCAAACGCCTGCGCGACGAGCTGCATGACGACCTGATCATCGTGATGCGGGTCTACTTCGAGAAGCCGCGCACCACCGTCGGCTGGAAGGGGCTGATCAACGACCCGGACCTGGACGGCACCTTTCACATCAACAAGGGGCTGCACATGGCGCGGGAGCTGCTCCTGTACGTCAACGACATCGGCCTGCCCGCGGGCACCGAGTTCCTCGACCTGATCAGCCCCCAATACATCGCCGACCTGATCAGCTGGGGGGCGATCGGCGCCCGCACCACCGAGAGCCAGGCCCACCGCGAGCTGGCCTCCGGCCTCTCCTGCCCGGTGGGCTTCAAGAACGCCACCAACGGCACGGTGCAGATCGCCATGGACGCCATGCGTTCCTCTTCACAGCCTCACCACTTTCTGTCGGTGACCAAGGCGGGGCGCTCCGCCATCTTCTCCACCGCCGGCAATCCCGATACCCACGTCATCCTGCGCGGCGGCAGCCGTCCCAACTATGACACCGAGAGCATTAACATCGTCTCGGAAGAGATGGGCAACCGCGGCCTCAAGCCGCGCCTGATGATCGACTTCAGCCACGCCAACAGCCGCAAACGCCCCCACAAGCAGGTGGACGTGGGCCGCGACGTGGCCGGTCAGATCGCCCGCGGCGACCAGCGCATCATCGGCGCCATGATCGAGAGCAACATGATGGAGGGCCGTCAGGACTGGAAGGGCGATGGCGACCTGGTCTACGGCCAGAGCATCACCGACGCCTGCATCAGCTGGGACGACACCAAGCCCCTGTTGCGGGAACTGGCCGCGGCGGTTCAGGAGCGTCGAAAACTACGTAGCGAGGCATCCTGAACCACGGGAGGGATTAGGAGTGCCAGTCCTCCAAGGACTGGCGCTCCTGGGCTTGACCCAAGCCCCAGAGGGTAATCACCGACTCACCTTCCGACCATTTACTACGAAACACGCAAACCACGCGAAAGGTGTTGACTGATAACTATTCACTGCATTTTATTTAATGTTGCAATGAGTCGACGACACTCCTTTACTAGTGGGCAGGATTTTTTCGCGCCTTTCACGTATTTCGTCGTTTCCCGGATATCGTGGTCCTGGAACAGGGACACCCAGGACGCGATCGGCGCATGATTTGTATTGGCGCAATGCAGAAACGCTTTAGCAGTGCCAGTCCTTGAAGGACTGGCACTGCTGGGGAGGAAAACACCATGTCCGCGGTATTGCCACAACATGATCCAGGCCTGAGCCATGAGGAGTACTTCGCGCTGGAACAGCGGGAGGACTGGCGTTACGAATACCTCGCCGGCGAGGTGTTCGCCATGGCTGGCGGCAGTGAAAGCCACGCGCTTATCGCCAGCAATGCACTGATCGCCCTTGGCCTCGCCATGCGGAACAAACCCTGCCGCGTCTATGGCTCGGACATGAAGACGCGCATCGATAGCGTCGACAAGTTCTGCTACCCCGATGTGCAGGTAGTATGCGAAAAGAGTCGCCGCGAGCAACGCTTCGTGGCCGGCCCCACGCTGATCGTCGAGGTCCTCTCCGACTCCACCGAATCCTACGATCGCGGCCTCAAGTTCGAACACTACCGCCAGATCCCCGAACTCCGCTACTACCTGCTCATCGACCAGACCCGCGCCCATGCCGAGCTCTTTCAGAAGAGCGACGACGGGCGCTGGTGGCTGAGTGCGTTCGACGGCATGGAGGCTAGCATGCCGCTGGATGCCTGGGACCTTGCGTTGGAGATGAGGGAGATCTATCGGGACGTGGAGTTCGCACCCCGGTTGGAGGCTGAAGCAGCCGCACCAGAGCAGTCCCCCTGAAAAAAGCTATACCTTCGAATGGGAACTACGAAATACGCAAAACACGAGAAAGGAGACGACCAATAACCACTCACGTTTTCTATATTTTATTCGATAGTAGCTTTTAAGGCGATTTCCAGCAAAGAACATACCGGATGACCAGGTGCACGCCCGCTGGTGGAAGGCTTACTTCCCGCATCGATCGAAGGGTTCCCTCCCCCGGCGGGGGAGGGACAGGGAGGGGGTGCTGGAGTTGGCGGGAGACAATTCGAACTCCCCTGCCAATGCCGAAGACCCTCCCCCCAGCCCCCTCCCGGCGGGAGGGGGAGTGGTTATGGCGATTGAGCGCAATACTCGGGAAATGCCATCAATCTCCCCTTGTACCAGACAGATTAAGCCCTGTTTTTCAAAACGACCGGGTACACAGTTTCTCGGATATCGTAGCCCGGATGAAGCGCACGAAATCCGGGAGATCGAAGCTGCGAACCCCCGGATTCCGCACGGCTCCATCCGGGCTACACAAACTTTTTCGCGCCTTTCCCGTGTTTCGTCGTTTTCCGGGGCATCCTTCATACTCTAGTTGACACTCCGTGGTCCTGGGAGTGAGGGCTTCCAGCCCTCACGAGGGCAGGATGCCCTCGCTCCAAAAGGAAGTGTAAACTGCAATGGAAGGGATATGAAGGATGCCTTTTCCGGCCCCTCAATCGGGATGCCGCGGCGCCTCGCTCCAGCCCAGCTTGTTGCGCAGGATGTAGAAGTAGTCGTGCCCCTTGGGGTGGATGAGGCGAATGGTGTGGGGGTACTTGGTGATGCGCACCACGCCATCGTGGGGTTCGAGGATGCCTTGCCCATCGCAGGTGGCGCGCACCTCGTCGGTGCGGGTGTTGCCGCAGATGCGGATCTCGATGGCGCTGTCGCCACCGACCATGATCGGGCGGTTGCTCAGGGTATGGGGGCAGATGGGCACCAGCAGGATGGCGTCCAGATCGGGATGCACCAGCGGGCCGCCGCCGGAGAGGGCGTAGGCGGT
Source organism: Gammaproteobacteria bacterium (assembly GCA_011390365.1). Taxonomy (GTDB): domain Bacteria; phylum Pseudomonadota; class Gammaproteobacteria; order Chromatiales; family Chromatiaceae; genus SLIM01. The sequence continues at coordinate 11,924 of JAABSM010000064.1, read as the reverse complement.
GGAGCCGGTGGGGGATGAGATGATCAGTCCGTCGGAACGCTGGAAGTTGACGAAGCGGCCATCCACATGGGTCTCGAATTCGATCAGGCGGGCGATATTCCACTTGTGGATCACCACGTCGTTAAAGGCCTTGCGGCGCTTGCCGCCCACCTCGCAATCGAGCAGAAAACGGCGCTCCTCGTCATACTCTCCCCGCAGCATCGGCCCCAGCACATTGATCATATCCCGCTGCGGCACATCGGCGAGGAAGCCGAGACGCCCCAGGTTGATACCGAGCAGGGCGATGTCGAAGTCCGACAGTTCCGCCGCCGCGTGCAACAGGGTGCCGTCCCCGCCCACCACCATCGCCAGATCGCAGCGACGGGCCATCTTGTCGATGGAGAGGGGCGCCACGCCTAGCCCGGGGATACGCCGGTCCGTCTCTTCCTCCAGCCAGATCTCCCGACCCAGCTCCCGCAAAAACTCGATCAGACGTTCCAGGGTGTGGCGTATCCCCGGATCGCCGTGCTTGCCGATCAGGCCGATGGAACGAAACGGAGGGTGGGACATGGGGCGTGGTGATTCCTGTTTGAGAGAGGCAAAAGGTACCACGCCTCCCCGCCTGCAACAATTGCCAATCGCCTTACCTTGAAACCAATGCCGGATTGATAATTATCAACGCGCTTTGCCAACGAAAGAATAAAATGCGCGACGGGAACTTTCGCATATTATGAACTTCTAATACACCAAGTCGCCACCCACAGATTCCGGCGACACACCACGGCGATTCATCCAGGAGGTATCAACGATGAAGCTTTGCGGTTACCTGAAATGCAGCCCTCTGGGCAAGACGGTGCGAGCCCCGGCGTTCGCGCCACTCACACTGGCGCTGATCGGCGGCTGGCTAATCAGCTACTCCGACGGCCTCAACCAGTTCACCGGCGCGGTGCTGCTGGGCATCGGTCTCTTCTCCCTCATCGCCCGCACCCTGCGAGGCCTCTGCTGTCGGGAACAGCGGGCCTGACTCATGCCGGGAAAAACCTTATCCGGAGGCGGATGCCCCTGGCGGGCAGCGGGTAGCAATCGGCCCGGCTAAGGCCCCAACCTCCCGACGAAGGGATTACGAATCCTTGCCCAAGGCGCTACTCGTACGGCAGATGCCAAATACCGAAGACATGGCTTCGGCCCTCATTTCGGCGAGCTACCCTTTGGCCATTCCACAGCGGCGCGAGGCTTGACTCGCCAGCAGGGATCCTTTGGCGCGTCAAGCCGCGCGCGCCGCGGTATTGCGCCAGATTCCAGGCCCCAAATCTGCGCCGCTGCGCTTCTGGCGATAGTTACTCGGGGCCCCTAAAAGCGCATCCCCCAACCCACCTCGATCTCCCACTGGGACATCTCAATACTCCCCGTCTGAGGACCGGTATTGGGATTGGTGCCACCAAGCGTCTCGTTGGGGGCATAGCTGAAGGCGATATTCAACTCGGAATCCGCGTCCAGCTTCTTGCCCACGCCAAAGGTGTAGTGGTGCTTGACCACCGCCGGGGCAAGGATGTTGAACAGTGCCTGTCCCGCCGGCACCGCCTCATCCGAATAGCTGTAGCCGGCGCGAAAGGTGATCTCGGAGTCGTATTCCCACTGCACCCCGAGCTTGTAGATATTGATATCATCCCACCCGAAACCCAGGCCGTTGTCGGTGCCGAGCAGGGTCGCGCCAGGCTGGAAGACCAGGTCGGAGCGGTTGCCCACGGCATTCACGTCGCTGAACTCGATGCGCTGGTAGTTGAAGGAGAAGGTGACGTCGGGGCGCACATCGTAGGCGAAACCGACATCCAGGTTGGCCGGGATGTCGAAGTCCCCCTGCTCCGCCAGCAGCCCCTTGTACTCGTCGAACTCGGTCATGTAGAGGCGGGACTGATAGGAGGCGCCGATGTTGAGGCGATCATTGACCTGCCACAGCCAGCCCACCTTGAGGCCTCCGCCCCAGGAGAGATCGCTGCCGCGATTGGTGACGTGATCCGGATGCAGGGAGAAGGCCTGAAACGGCTCCAGCCCCTCTACCTCCAGGGTCTGGAGCGACAGGATCGGCGAGATGCCGATGGAGTGCGCCTCATTCAGCTTGCGGGAATAGGTGATGCCCGCGAACATCTGCTTCATGTCGATGCTGGTGGGGCTGCTCGCCACGCCCATGGGGTTGCTGAAGTTGCCGAACACGGCGCTGTTGTATTCCGTGTTGAGGCCGCCATTACCGCCAATGGCAATGCCGAAGGTGCTGTCGTCATCCAGTCGCACGTTGTAGGCGAAGTGGGGGATCACGAACATGCTGTTGGTGCTGTTGTACTCACCGGGATTTACCGCACCGTAAGGGGGCATCATGGCGTTGTCGTCGGCGGTAAAGCCGCGATCCGGGGAGAACAGAGAGGCGCCCATCTCCAGCCTGTTGCCCACCACCGCCAGCGAGCCGGGATTGGATGCCGCGCACATGGCGCCAAAGGCCATCGCCACGCAGGCGCCGGCCATGGATTTGGATTTGGGGCCGTAGCCGTGGGACCAGTAGCCATTGGTGGCGATGGCGGCGCCGGACAGCGAGAGCAACAACGCAAGCGCGATGGAACGAAAGAACATCTTCACGGAAAACTACCTCCAAAAACCGGGACTGGGTCGACGAATCGTATCATCAATCTCGCCACTACGCCCCATTCCGGCGCGAAAGACACATATAACATGGGCACTTGTCTGCCAGGGGCCAAGGCGAGCTTCGTCGCGACGGCGATTGTAACCTTCCCGCTTGTTCTGCGATATTGGGAAAATCCCCAATATCCCCGCCTGTCGAGGGCGTGCCTGTCGCGAGTGAACCAAGGTTTTGCCCACAACCGACCGTTGTCACTATAACCCTATCAACTACGGCGACCAAACAATCATGCAGACCCGGCGTGCGCGGACGAAAGATCTGGCGAGCTCACCGGGTGTGCCGCCGTTGTCCCACGGCAAGAGAGGAGGATGAAGAGATGCCCAAGCATACCGCTGCCACGCGAACTATGAAGACCACTTAGGCGTCAATGAACGCTATGACAAACTGATGCCCCGGGATGCGCAACTGCTGGAAACCGCCATCAAGAAAAAATGGCCGGAAGAGAAGGTCGCGCAAAAACTCGAGGTTTCAGAAGCGACGGCGCAACGACTCCTGGCTGCAACCCAAGATGCACTGGCAATCGTCGACGCGGAAAACCCCGCGGAATCTTTTAGAAAGGCCGTCGAACAATCCATCCATTATGCCCTGGAGGATGGCCTTCACAGCCAGGAGGATATCGCCAACTTGGTGACTCAAATATGTTATCGGGCAGCGGACTTGGGTTTATTGCTGGAGCGGGAAGGTCATGCGCTATCCCAATATTCCAGGCATTTGAGAAGAGAGCCTGATGCAGGCTACTTCGAAGACTATTTTGATGAGCCTTTTCGGAAGGACGATGACGCGTGATTCGTCAAGCTTCGTTCGCGCCCAGGAGTGGCGGCTCAATGTCATTAACTTGAGCGCCACGCCAGGTTCCCGCCCTTGATGCGCCTTACTCCGGGGCAGCCCGGAAATCGCTGGACCGGCATAGGATGTGCCGAATAAAAAGCCTTGTCGCTCGGTCGACGGCACATCCCATGCAGAACCAAAAACGGTCGGCGCACCCACGAAATGAGGCGCATCATTCCCGGAGAATGCCATGGTGGCTCAAGTTAATGACATTGAGTGGCGGCTTCACCCCAAAAAATGCCCCCCTCCTGTGGGAGCCGCTTGCATCCGCGATTACGCAGCTTTGATCGAGTTCCGTTTTCGCGGTTGCAAACCGCTCCCACAACCTAGCGCGGATGTCGTTTCGCAGTAACTCCCATGCAAGGGTCTGGCACCCCGGCAGATGAAAGGTCGTAAATTCAATGACCTGAGCGGACGGCGCAGCGCGCCGAAAAGGGTTTCCCACGCGGCGCGTGGGAACCAGCGGATTTGATGATCCTTCATGGCAAAGCCTCGACCTCCAGCCAAGCTTCACCGGCGGCTCTCCGGTCAATGCCCCCTCGGTGCGATCAGCTCCAGCCTTTACGCCCCCTCCCCATGAAGATGCGATAGAGCAGCGGTACCACGAACAGGGTGAGAACGGTCGACACCACCAGCCCCCAGACGATGGCGGTGGCGACCGGCCCCCACAGCAGGGATTTGCCGCCGAGTCCGGTGGCCAGCGAGAAGAGCCCGGCGACGGTGGTCATGGAGGTGATCAGGATCGGCACCACCCGCCGACGCGCGGCGTAAACCGTGGCATGCAGCACGCTCATGCCCCGCTCCAGGCGCTGGTTGGCGGCGGAGATGAGGACGATGGCGGCGTTTACCGCGATCCCCGCCAGCGCCACCACGCCGTACATGGTAAAGAGGCTGAGGGGGTTCTGGGTAATCACCAGCCCCGCCACCACGCCGGTGAAGGCCATGGGCACGGTAGCCAGGATCATCAGCGGCTGGAAGTAGCTGCGAAACTGGGTGCCCAGAATCAGATACATGAGCCCGATGCCGAACAGAAACAGCACCAGGATGTGATCCATGGTCTCCTGGATATCGTCCAGCTCGCCGGAGAAATCCAGGTCCACGTTGGGGTAGCGATCCCGAATCTTGTCCCACTCCTCCTTGATCCGGTTATTGGCGGTGACGGTATCGGTGCGCGCCTTGTCGATATCCGCCTCGACGGTGATGGTGCGGCGAAAGTTGTAGTGGCGGATATTGCCCAGGCTGGGGGCGATCTCCCGCTCGATCAGCTCGGCGAGGGGGATACGACCGCCGTTGGGAGTGGCGAGGGTGAAGCGTCCCGGCTGGTCGATGCTCTCCAGCACCCGCCGCTCGGCGCGCACCCGCACCTCCAGCTCCTCGCCGCCGTCCTGCATCACCGCCACGATCTCGCCGTCGATCAGCAGCCGCACCGTGCGCATCACCTCGCTGGGCGGGATGCCGGCGCGGCGGGCGGCATCCTGATCGACGCGGATACGCACCTCCATCTGGCCCTGGCTGTCGTCATCGGCGATATCGCGCACCGCCGGATCCTGCTCCAGAATCCCCTTGATATCGCGGACCGCGGCGCGGATCTCGTCGATCTCCTCGCCGCGCACCTTGACCTGAATCGGCTTGGCGGTGGGCGGCCCGCCAGCCAGACGCAGGAAGGTGATCTTGCTGGGACCCGGGGTGCCCGTCACCTGCTCGCGCATCGATCCGATCATCTCATCCACGCTACGCAAACCGTTCTTGTCCGGCGTCAGGGCCACCAGAACCTGGCCATAATGATCGCCGAAAAAGGGCGCGGTCTCACTGAACATCTGGCCGGCGTAGCTGAGGATGTTGCGTACCTCCCCTGGCAATACGTTGGCGCGCACCTTCGCCTCGATCTCCAGCACCTTCGCCATGGTCACGTCCAGCGGCGAACCGGCGGGCATGGTCACGTTCACATAGAAGAGGCGGATCGGGTCAGACGCGAAAAAATCGATGTGAATGCCGTTCTCGGCGATGAAGCTCAGGGTGTCGGTAGGATAGAAGGCGCGCAGGGTATCGGCCCGCTCTTGCGCCCTGGCCATCTCCTCCCCCGGCGGCACCTCGCCGACGTAGGATTCGGCCAGGGATTCGACAAACTTGGGGGTAAAGGGGTCCTTGATGGCGTCGGCGATCACCACCAGGAAAGAGGCGAGGAATAGCCCCACCGCCAGGGTCAGCAGGGTCTTGGGAATGCGCATCGCCTTGAGCAACAAGCGGGTATAGCGAATGCGCAGCCAATGCAGCATGCGGGTACGCCAGGCCTGGAGCCGGGACGGCCGATCGAAATCGATGCGCGCGCCAAGTACATGGGAGGGCAACATCCAGTAGGCCTCCACCAGACTGATCGCCAGCGCGATGGTCACCACCAGCGGAATCACCATCATGAACTTGCCCAGGATCCCGGGCAGCAGCATCAGCGGCAAGAAGGCGGCCATGGTGGTGAGCACCGCCGTGGTCACCGGCGACACCACCTCTCGCAGACTCTCCAGCACCGCGTCGACACCGGCGAGACCCCGCTGCAAGCGGTAGTAGATCGACTCCACCACCACCACCGCGTCATCCACCAGCATGCCAAGGCTGATCACCGCCCCCAGCAGCACCGAGACATTGACGGTCTGGCCCAGGTTGCTCAAGGCCCAGAAGGTGCCCGCCAGGATGAAGGGGATGCCGATGGTGGTGAGCAAGGCGATACGCGAACCGAGAAAGACCCAGGTCACGAACAGCACCAGCCCGAGCCCGAGCAGGGCGTTGTTCTGCATGACATTGAGGGCGCTTCGCGTGATCTGGGTCTGATCATCGATCAGCACCAGATCAACGCCGGTGCCCTCGCGAAAGCGGTTGCGCTCGGCCACGAACTCGCTGATGCGTCCCACCAGCTCCAGGGTATTGGCCCCTTCCTTTTTGGTGACGGCCAGCATCACCGCCGGTCGCCCCTGGTAGCGCACCAACTGCCGGGGTTTTTCACGCCCGCGACGCACCTCCGCCAGTTGCCCCAGGGTCAGCTCCCGCTCATGCCCCAGCAATGGCAGTTGCGCGAGATAGTCCGGATCCGCCACCTTGCCGGTGATGCGAAACAGCCACTTGCGATCTTCCACCCGGGCGTTGCCGGCGGCGAGATCCTGAAAGTTCTGGGCGATGGTATCGGATAGCTGGGAGGGGCGCACCCCCAGCTCCTCCAGGCGATCCGGGTCGAACAGCACTTGCAGTTCCGGATCGTGAAGGCCCGTCTCCAACAGTCGATCCACCCCCTTGAGCTGTTCCAGATCCTTCTTCAGCGCCTCCGCCTGGGCGCGCAGATTCTCGTCATCCGCCCGCCCCACCACCGCCACCACCGCGCTGGGATAGGCGTTGGCGGTGGTGATCTCGAACACGAAGGGGGTGGTCGCCTCGTCCGGTAGTTCGTCGTCGGCGTTCTGGATCTCGCGGCGCAGATCCGCGGTACGCTTGTCGAAGGTGCGCTCGTCGATCTCCTCGAAACGCACCAGGATCTCGGCGATGCTCTCGCGGCTGACGCTGGAGACGAACTTGATATCCGACACCCCGCGGATGTACTTCTCCAGCACCTCCGTCACCCGCTGCTCCACATCCGCCGCCGCCGCCCCCGGCAACACGCAGGTGATGCTGATCCAGTTGAAATTGATGGTCGGGTCCTGCTCCCGCGGCATCATCAGATAGGAGACAAACCCCATCACCAGCACCAGCGCGAAGGTGAGGTTGGCGAGGACGTGGTTTTGGTAGAGACGGGACAGCATGGGGGGCTATTGTCGCGCAGATTGGGGGAGGCGCAAAGCAAATCATGGCAAGGTTATGCGCCGTCGCACACCGTTTGACTCGAACCCGTCAGCCACAAAACTTTTCTGAAGGGGATTCCAACCACACATTCGAGAGCAAAAACGATTGATCCGGAGAACAGTATCGTTACAATATATAAACCACAAAACAAAAGAATCTCTTCGAGATAAACGTTACCGCAACGACAACACAAGAGCACCTCATGACACACGAATTTGGCGGGCCTTGGACACAAAAGAAGCTCGAAATACTACAAGATTACCTGTTAGCTTACTGTACAGCCCTGAAAAACAAGGGCCTTACGCTCCACTACGCAGACGCCTTCGCGGGAACCGGGAGCATAAGAAACTACAAGCAAAAAGAGGGAGAACAAAGCCTCTTCCCCTTTCCCCTGGAGGACCTCAAAGGATCCGTCGTCACAGCCTTGGAGACCCGCCCCAGCTTCCATCGATACCACTTCAACGACCTTAACCAAGATCATGTCGATGCCTTGGAAAAGCTCAAGGCCCAGCACTCAAGAAAATCCATCACAGTTTCCTCAGCTGATGCAAATGAGTTCGTCACCCGCTTTTGCCGACGCCTTGGTCGATACGACAGGGCGGTACTGTTCGTTGACCCATACAACACGGAACTCGACTGGAGTACCCTTGACGTAGTCGCAAAGAGTGGAAAAATCGACCTTTGGCTTCTCTTCCCGCTTTCCGTTTTGCTACGCATGACCCCAAGGGATGGAGCCAAAATCATCCCGGAATGGGAACCCACGATCAATCGGCTACTGGGAACCAGTCAGTGGAAGCAAGCCCTTTACAAACCCAAACCCCAACCACCTCAGCAAGATCTCTTCGACGAGAGCCAGGAAAACCCCCTACTTGAAAGAGTAAACCCTGAAGAACTCCAGGCCTGGGTAAAAGGCAGATTGGAGGAAATCTTCAGCTTCGTCGCGCCGCCGGTGATGCTGAAGAACAGAAACGCCCCACTCTACTCGTTCATCTTCGCGGTCTCGAACCGGGATCAACGGGCTTGGGGGCTTGCCAGAAAGATTGCGGAAGGCGTCCTCAAGAAACATGCATAGGGTACTCATCATAAACCGCGCCATTGAGCTTCCTTCCGTTCGACTGCTTCGCACGCCTGACACCATCGGCCCCCCATGCACCCCATTGTTTAAAAAAATACGCCGCCCCGACAGCCTTTGCATAGTATCGAACGCTCTCGGCCCACTCCGCTCTCATGGGTCTCGCCTGCGAGCCTGATTCTCCGCCAACAATCACCCAGTGAATGCCATTAAAGTCAACAGGGCCAAGATCTTCAAGCAACGGCTCGACGGAAACGAAACGAACCGTCGCCGACACCTCGCGAAGATGGTCGATGCGGGGCAAGCCATAGCTCCTATCCTCCACCGTAACACCTAACCACACATTGGCAGGGCACGCCCTATCCGCAAAATACTCTGGTAGCCGCTGTGCCCGCTTAGTCAATATCTGATAAGTATGCTGGGGGGTACAGGCTATCACCTCCAAGACTTGCTCGATAAATTCATTTGGAATATCCTCATGGAATAAATCGGACATCGAATTCACAAAGTAAAGGGTAGGTTTTTTCCGCCGCAAAGGCTGCCCCAGTCGCCCAGGGTGCAATGTCAATTCAAAGCCGTTTTCATAGCCGTTCGCCCCCATAGCTCGAAGGCGCTTTGCCATTACCTCAGCATAGCAGTGCTTGCATCCGGGAGACACTTTCTGACAACCGGTAGCAGGATTCCATGTCTGCTCTGTCCACTCGATTTTGCTTTCGGTACTCATTTCAATAATTCTTAACCAGACATACGCTACCGCACCGACCACTGACCACTGACCACTGACATTATGAACAGTATCCCTCAAAACAGCAGAAATTCATAGGCCAATGACGTAGAACACAGACATGTGGAGCTAACAACAGTTCCAAGCGAACCGCTGACACCACATTAGCCGCGCACAAGCCTGCAAGCAGATCTGGCCAAAAACAAGCCGATCGGTTATCCTACCCGGCCAGAAAACAGGAACCGGGCCAGACACCGGGTCCGAGTTTCCGGAGGGGTGGCTGAGCGGTTGAAAGCGACGGTCTTGAAAACCGTTGAAGGGCGACCTTCCGTGGGTTCGAATCCCACCCCCTCCGCCAAACATTTCGCCCAACCCATTGCGCCCAAACAAGGCAAAACGGACGATGTTCATACTCCAGCAGTTCAAGACGTTGAAGACCGGTACCCGATGGCGGGCCTGAGCGCGTTTCCGCTCGTCTTCTCACTTTCTTGACTTGCCTGGAGGAACCATGGATTCCGCACAGTTCGATGCCCTGGCGAAACAGGGCTATAATCGCATCCCCGTCGCCTGCGAGGTGCCGGCGGATCTCGACACCCCGCTAAGCGTCTACCTCAAGCTGGCCGACAGCCCCTATTCCTGTCTCTTTGAATCGGTACAGGGTGGCGAGAAGTGGGGGCGTTACTCCATCATCGGCCTGCCCGCGCGTACCCTGCTAAAGGTCGCCGGCACTCAGATCAGCGTGGAACGGGACGGCGAGGGCGTCGAATCCCTTACCAGCGATGACCCCCTCGCCTTCATCGAAGCCTTCCGCCAGCGTTATCGCGCGCCGGAGATCGCGGGACTGCCCAAGTTCAACGGTGGCCTGATCGGCTATTTCGGCTACGATACCATTCGCTATATCGAGCCCAAGCTGACGGATTGCCCCAACCCGGACCCCATCGGCGCCCCGGATATCCTGCTGATGGTCTGCGATGAGCTGGTGGTGTTCGACAATCTCCGCGGGCGGCTGCATGTCATCGTCCACGCCGATCCCAGCGCCGGCGAGACCCTGGCGTCGGGGCGGGAAAAGCTGGCTAAACTGGCGAGCCGTCTGCGCCAACCCCTGACGCCGCCGGCGCCGAAATCCGCCAGCCGTACCATTGAAGAGGAGCACTTCATCTCCGGCTTCACCGAGGAGGGCTTCAAGGAGGCGGTAGAACGCACCAAGCGCTACATCCTCGATGGCGACTGCATGCAGGTGGTGCTGTCGCAACGGCTGTCGATCCCATTCCAGGCCTCACCCATCGACCTCTACCGGGCGCTGCGCTCCCTCAATCCCTCGCCCTACATGTATTTCCTCAACCTGGGCGAGATCCATGTGGTGGGCTCCTCTCCGGAGATTCTCACCCGCCTGGAGGATGGCCAGGTGACGGTGCGCCCCATCGCCGGCACCCGCCGTCGTGGTCACACGGAAGAGGAGGATCGGGCGCTGGAGGCGGAGCTGCTGGCGGATCCCAAAGAGCTGGCGGAGCATCTGATGCTGATCGACCTGGGCCGCAACGATACCGGCCGGGTGGCGGAGATCGGCAGCGTCACCCTCACCGACAAGATGTTGGTGGAGCGCTACTCCCATGTCATGCACATCGTCTCCAACGTGATCGGCAAGCTGCGCGGCGACATGAGCGCCATCGATGTGCTGCGCGCCACCTTCCCCGCCGGAACGGTGAGCGGCGCGCCGAAGATTCGCGCCATGGAGATCATCGACGAACTGGAGCCGGTGAAACGGGGCATCTACTCCGGGGCGGTGGGCTATCTCGCCTGGAACGGCAACATGGACACCGCCATCGCCATTCGCACCGCGGTCATCCAGGGCGACACCTTGCACATCCAGGCGGGGGCCGGCATCGTCGCCGACTCGGTGCCGCAACTGGAGTGGAAAGAGACCATGAACAAGGGCCGCGCCATCTTCCGCGCGGTGGCCCTGGCCGAGGCCGGGCTCGACCAGAATACCTGTGAAGGGGAGACCTGAAGATGTTGCTGATGATCGACAACTACGACTCCTTCACCTACAACCTGGTCCAGTACCTGGGCGAGCTGGGGGCCGAGGTGCGGGTCTACCGCAACGACGAGATCGGCGTCGAGGAGATCGCCAAGCTGAAGCCGGAGCGGATCATGATCTCCCCCGGCCCCTGCACCCCCAAGGAGGCGGGGGTGTCGGTGGAGACCATTCGCGCCTTCGCCGGCAAGCTGCCGATCCTGGGGGTCTGCCTGGGCCACCAATCCATCGGCGAGGCCTTCGGCGGCGACATCATCCACGCCCGTCAGGTGATGCACGGCAAGACCTCGCCCATCTGGCACGCCGACACCGGCGTCTTCAGTGGACTCGACAACCCCTTCGAGGCAACCCGTTACCACTCGCTGGTGATCGATCGCAGCACATTGCCCGACTGCCTGGAGGTCACCGCCTGGACCCAGCACGAGGATGGCGGCGTGGACGAGATCATGGGCGTACGCCACAAGGAGTACGACATCCAGGGCGTGCAGTTCCACCCGGAGTCGATCCTCACCCGCCAGGGGCATGATCTGTTGCGGAATTTTCTGGAGGGGAAGTAGTCCGTAGGGTGGATAAGCGCAGCGCATCCACCAAAACTCAGCGGGTTGCCGGATGCGCTACGCTTATCCGGCCTACATCTGTTCGCATTCATGCGCGTGAATCAGCGGCCCAGAAAATAACCTCAGGCCCCCATGCGCAGGCCGGTCTTCTCTTCACCCTTGTCGGGCAGGCCGTTGGCGACCATCTCGGCGTAGACCGCGGCCACCGCCTCTTCGAT
>JAABSM010000063.1 GCA_011390365.1 Gammaproteobacteria bacterium | reverse complement strand
CGCCACCGGCCTTGGCTGCCCATACGATCATCGGGATGGCGAGGAGTTTGGCGCCGGTGTTGAGCAGGTGGTGGGGGTCGGTCTCTTCGCCAACGAGCAGGTGGAGAGGGTAGTTGAGCAGGGCGCTGCAAAGAAGCGCGGCGAAAAGAATCAGGATAAAGCGTAGCAGGGTGGTCATCCTGGAAACCCCGGATCAGGCAGCTGACCGGATGGCCGGAAGGCGGAGGCCTCTGAGGGGGCATGGAGTACATGCCTTGGCGTGTGAGGGGCGATCGTACAGCCCCAGGGCTGTACTTGTACTCCAAAACGCCAAAAGAACCGTGAACATGCGGCCTGTGTTCCCATCAACACTCTGTGCGCTCTGTGTTCTCTGTGGTTTTGATTACCCTGATAAACGCCTAGAGCAATCGCCGCGGGGCAACGCGCCCGTCATCGAGGATCTCGCCTACGCCAAGGAATCCGTCCAGATCATGGATGCGCACATAGCCATCGGTCGGGGCATTGGGAACCAGCACCGCCTGACCCTGTTTGAGGTAGAAGGCGCTGTCGGCGTTGAGTTGGACCTGGGGCCAGTGCATCAGGCCGCTCTCCAGCGGCAGCAGCAGGGCGTCGACGGCCTCCGCGCCCTCTTTTTCCAGGGCCTCCAGTTGCTCCATGGTGACCATGTCATCGCTGGAATAGGGGCCGACGCCGGTGCGGCGCAGCGCGGTGACGTGGCCGCCGCAGTCGAGGGCGTTGCCGATATCCTCGGCGAGGGTTCGCACATAGGTGCCCTTGGAGCAGTGGATCTCGAGTTCGAACTCGGGCAGGTTCACCGCGCCCAGCTTGAGCTCGTGTATCGTCACCTTGCGCGGCTCCCGTTCCACCTCCTTGCCTTCGCGGGCGAGCTGGTAGAGCCGCTCACCCTTGTGCTTGATGGCGGAGTACATCGGCGGGATCTGCTGGATTTCGCCGCGAAAGCGCCCCAGCACCTCTTGCAACGCCGCCTCGGTGACATGGTCGGTGGGGCGCTCGTCGGTCACCTCCCCTTCCGCGTCCTGGGTGGCGGTGGTGACCCCTAGCCGCACCCGGGTCCAGTAGCGCTTGTCAGCGTCGAGCAGAAAGGCGGAGACCTTGGTGGCGGATCCGAAGCAGATCGGCAGCAGGCCGTCGGCGAGGGGATCGAGACTGCCGGTATGCCCCGCCTTGGCGGCGCGATAAAGGCGCTTGACCTTCTGCAAGGCGTGATTGGAGGTGATCCCCAGCGGCTTGTCGAGAAGCAGTATGCCGTTGACATTGCGGCCGCGGAAGCGCCTTCTACCCATGCTGGATACTCCGAAGTTGAATTGATGTGGATTGGACTCTGGGTCCGGCGAGTGCCTCGGCCCGCGGACGAACAGGAGAAAGGCGGCTAATACCGCTGCGCATCAGTAACGGAAACATTGGAGGTCAAGCCTTCAGGCGAACCGTGCCTGAGCGGTTGTTTCCGATATTTCGGCGCGGCTGTACTAGCCGCGCCGAAGTTGTATCAGCCTTCCGACGCCTCGCCATCATCGCCCGGCTTCGCCACCGAACGATCGATCAGCTCGGAGAGGGCGGCGCCCCGTTCGACGGATTCGTCATACTGAAAGTGGAGCTGGGGGACGGTGCGAATGCGCATGCGCCGGCCCAGTTCATGGCGCAAGAACGAGGCGGCATGATTGAGCTCTTTGGTCGTCTCGCGCCGGTCGAGCTGATCGCCAAGGATGGTGAAGTAGACGGTGGCGTGGGAGAAGTCCCGCACCACCCGCACCTCTTGCAAGGTGACCATGGCGTAGCGCCGGTCGCCCAGTTCATTGCGAATCAGCTCCGAGAGCTCGCGCTGCAACTCCGCGCCGACGCGATCGGTCCGTTTGAATTCACGAGGCATGGCCCGGCCTTACAGCTCGCGCTGCACCTCGTAGCGTTCGTAGACCTCGATCTGATCGCCGGACTTGACGTCGTTGTAGTTCTTGACGCCGATACCGCACTCGGTACCCGCCCTGACCTCGTTGACGTCGTCCTTGAAGCGACGCAGCGACTCCAGCGCGCCCTCGTAGATCACCACGTTGTCGCGCAACACGCGAATCGGGTTCTCCCGCTTGACGTTGCCTTCGAGCACGATGCAGCCGGCGATGGAGCCGAACTTGGAGGAGCGGAAGACATCCCGCACCTCGGCCAGGCCGATGATCTCTTCCCGCACTTCCGGCGATAACAGACCGGACATCGCCTTCTTCACATCATCGATGATCTCATAGATGATGCTGTAGTAGCGCATGTCCACGCCCTGCTCTTCGGCGGCGCGCCGGGCGGCGGCGTCGGCACGCACATTGAAGCCGATGATCACCGCCCCCGATGTCAGCGCGAGGTTGATATCCGACTCGTTGATGCCGCCAACGCCGGAGCCGACGATCTTCACCTTGACGTCGTCCGCCTCGATCTTGAGCAGCGACTCCTTGAGCGCCTCGACGCTGCCCTGGACGTCGGCCTTGACGATCAGGTTGACGTAGTTGATCTCGCCTTCGCCCATGCTAGCGAAGAGTTCGTCGAGACGCGCCGCCTTCTGGGCGGCGAGACGGGTGTCGCGATTCTTCTCGCCGCGGGACTCGGCCAGCTCCCGGGCCTTGCGCTCGTCAGGCACCACCAGGGCGTCGTCGCCGGCGTTGGGGACGCCGGAGAGCCCGAGCACCTCGACCGGGATGGAGGGGCCGGCCTCCTGGATCTGACCGCCGGCCTCGTCGAACATGGCGCGAACGCGACCGAACTCCTGACCGGAGACCAGCATGTCCCCCTTCTTGAGGGTGCCGGACTGGACCAGAACGGTGGCGACGGGACCGCGTCCCTTGTCGAGGGAGGATTCGACGATAACGCCGCGGCCGTGGCCCTCTCTGACCGCCTTGAGTTCCAGCACTTCGGCTTGCAGCAGCACCGCCTCCAGCAGGTTGTCGATACCCAGGCCGGTCTTGGCGGAGACTTGCACGAACATCACGTCACCACCCCAGCCCTCGGGCACCACCTCGTGCTGGGAGAGTTCCTGCATGACGCGGTCAGGGTTGGCCTCTGGCTTGTCCATCTTGTTGACGGCGATGATGATCGGCACCCCGGCGGCGCGGGAGTGCTGGATCGCCTCGATGGTCTGGGGCTTGACGCCGTCGTCGGCGGCCACCACCAGGATCACGATATCGGTCGCCGAGGCGCCGCGGGCGCGCATCGCCGAGAAGGCGGCGTGGCCCGGGGTATCGAGGAAGGTGATCATGCCGTGGTCGGTCTCGACGTGGTAGGCGCCGATGTGCTGGGTGATGCCGCCCGCTTCGCCTGCCGCCACCCGCGTGGCGCGGATGTGGTCGAGCAAAGAGGTCTTGCCGTGGTCGACGTGTCCCATGATGGTGACCACCGGCGCGCGCGGCTCCGCCTCGCCCTGCTCGCCCTCGTCGAGGAAGTTGAGCACTTTGGTCTCGACGTCCTGATCCTTTTGCGCCACCGGCTTGTGGCCCATCTCCTCCACCACCAGGGTGGCGGTATCGGCATCGAGGGGCTGATTGATGGTGACCATCATGCCCATCTTGATGAGCACCTTGATCACCTCGGCGGCCTTGATCGACATGCGCTGGGAGAGATCGCCGACGGTGATGGTCTCCGGGATCTCCACCTCGTGGACAACGGGCGCGGTGGGTTTCTGAAAGCCGTGTTGGGACTCCTGCTTGGACGGGGCGCCCGACCTGCGGCGCTTGTCGCCCTTGTTGCGGCGCTTGCCACGCTGATTGGCGGCGACGTGCAGTTCGGCGCGCTCCTTCTTCTCGTCCTCCCGCTTGTGGTGGGTACGCTTGCCGCTCTTGTCCAGATCCTTGGTGACCTTCTCCTCGATCTCGGCGACATAGGGCGGCTCGTCCGGTTCCTCTGGGACCACCGGGACGATGGGTTTAACCTTCTTGGGTTTGCCCTTGGCCTTGCCGGGGCTGGCGATATTCTCCAGCTTGCGCCGCTCACGCTCCTCTTCTAGGGCAGCCTCACGGGCGGCGGCCTCCTCTTCCTTCTTCAAGGCATCTTCGGCGGCTCGCCGCTGCTCTTCCTCGGCGGCCTTGCGGGCGTCCTCTTCCTTGCGTTTCTCGTCTTCGAGGGCCTTGCGGCGGGCCTCTTCGGCCGCCCTGCGAGCCTCATTTTCCGCCTGCGCCTGGCGTTGCAGCTCAGCCTGCTCTTCCAGCGCCTTGCGCGCCCTTTCCGCCTCTTCCATGACGGTCGGCGGCGCCTCCGCGGCGGATTGATCCCGCTTGACGTAGGTGCGCTTGCGCCTGACCTCCACCGAGACCGTCTTGCCGCCACGCGGCGCGGGGCCGCCACGCGGGGAGGTTCTCGTCCCGCCGCCGGGCAGTCGCAATTCGCTGTGGGTCTTGCGCTTGAGGGTTATCTTGCGCGGCTCGGCGTCGCCAGCGCCGTGGCTCTGCCTGAGATAGACGAGCAACTTCTCCTTTTCATCGGGGGTTACCTTGTCATCGCCGCCGGCCTTGTTGACGCCAGCCTTGCCAAGCTGTTCCAGCAGGGTCTCCACTGGCGTACCCACGTCACTCGCCAGTTGTTTTACCGTTACATCGCTCATCTGGAGGATCCTCCCCGGTTAGATTCCGTGCCTATTGCTCGTCGAACCAAGGCGCACGCGCCGTCATGATCAACTGCGCCGCGCGTTGCTCATCCATGCCGTCAATGTCCAGCAGGTCGTCCACTGCCTGCTCGGCCAACTCTTCCATAGTCGTGACCCCTGTAGCCGCCAGTTTGAAGGCGGTCTCTTCATCCATGCCTTCCATGTTCAGGAGATCCTCGGCGGGACGCTTGTCGTCCAGCGCCTCCTCCTGGGCGATCGCCTGGGTCAGCAGCACCTCCTTGGCCCGCGCGCGCAGCTCTTCGACGATACCCTGATCGAACTCCTCGATCTCCAGCATCTCGGCGATGGGCACGTAGGCCACCTCTTCAAGGGAGGAGAAGCCCTCCTGAACCAGGATTACCGCCACCTCTTCGTCTACACCAAGGCTCGCCATGAAGTGTTCGATCAGGGCGCGGGACTCGCTTTCACTCTGCTCCGCCGCCTCCACCTCGTTCATGACGTTGAGCTCCCAGCCGCTGAGCTCGCTGGCGAGGCGCACATTCTGCCCGCCCTTGCCGATGGCCTGGGAGAGGTTGCTCTCCTCCACCGCCACGATCATGGAGTGGGAGTCCTCGTCAATGACGATGGAGACCACATCCGCCGGCGACATGGCGTTGATCACGAACTGGGCGGGATTCTCGTTCCACAGGGTGATATCGACCCGTTCGCCGTTGAGCTCGCTGGAGACCGCATGCACCCGGGAACCGCGCATGCCGACGCAGGCGCCGACGGGATCGAGGCGCTGGTCGCGGGTGCGCACCGCGATCTTGGCGCGCTGGCCGGGATCGCGGGCAGCGGCGATGATCTCGATCAGCCCCTCGCCCACCTCCGGCACTTCGAGCTTGAAGAGTTCGATCAGAAACTCCGGTCGCGAGCGGCTGACAAACAGCTGCGGGCCGCGCGCCTCGGAACGGACATCGAAGAGCAAGCCGCGCAGCCGGTCGCCGGTGCGCACCGCCTCCTTGGGAATGGACTCTTCGCGGGGGATCATCGCCTCCGCGTTGCCGCCCAGATCGAGGATGATGTTGCCACGATCGACACGCTTTACCAGACCGGTGACCAGCTCGCCAATGCGGCTCTGATAGGCCTCGACAATCTTCGCCCGCTCGGCCTCGCGCACCTTCTGCACGATCACCTGCTTGGCGGTCTGGGCGGCGATGCGGCCGAACTCGATGGACTCCATCTCCTCTTCGACGTAGTCGCCGACCTCGACGCCGGGCTGACGGCGCTCCGCCACATCCGAGAGCATGGTGCGTTCGGCGGGATACTCCACCCCCTCTTCGTCGCGCAGTTCGTCGATGACCAGCCAGCGCCGGTAACTCTTGTAGTCGCCGGTGGCGCGATCGATCTGCACGCGCACGTCGACCTCACCGCCATGCCTCTTTCGCGTCGCCGAGGCAAGAGCCGCTTCAATGGCTTCGAAGATGATGCCCCTGTCGACTTCCTTTTCGTTGGAAACAACTTCGACGACCAGCAGAATCTCTTTATTCATGGTTCACTTCGTCCCGTTCAGAATTCCGGCACCAGCCGCGCCTGATCAATCAACTCCAGTGGCAGTTCCCAGCGTTCGCCGTCCGCATCCACCAGCACGTAACCGTCTTCGATACCCCCCAACAGACCCTTGTAACGCCGACGCCCGTCGAACTTTTCGCGCAGCGTCACCTTGACCAGGTGACCTTTGTAACGATCGAAATCCTCTGGCTTGAACAGCGGCCGATCGAGCCCGGGCGAAGAGACCTCCAGGTCGTAGGCGTCGCCGATCGGGTCTTCGACGTCGAGCAACGCGCTCAACTGACGACTCACCGCCGCGCAATCATCCAGCTTGACGCCCTCGTCGGTATCGATATAGACACGCAACAACGCCCCTCCGCCGGTAGCGGTGCGGTACTCGACACCCACCAGCTCGTACCCCATGGGTTCGACGACGCTGGCGATGATGACTCGCAAGGATTCAGGCGCTGACGACATCTCCCTCGTACCTTACCGGCGGGTGAAACAAAAAATGGGCCTAAAGGCCCATTCCAACAGTTAGCAAAAAGCCCCGACGGACGGGGCTTTTGGAAATGGTAGCGGGGGCAGGATTTGAACCTACGACCTTCGGGTTATGAGCCCGACGAGCTGCCAGACTGCTCCACCCCGCATCAATGTTGAGGCTGCGTATTATAGACACCCGCCCCGCTCATTGCAAGCCCGATTTCTAATTATCCGCTAGATTCGAATATCGAGCTCCTGCCCCGGGCGCAACACCGACTTCACCGGCAGGCGATTCCACGCCGCCAGGCTCTTGTACCCGACACGGTACTTGCGCGCCACCGTCCACAGTGAATCCCCCTCCTCGACGACGTGGATCAGCCCGCCCGCCTCATCCCGCTGGGCCTCGGCCAGCTTCGACCGCCCCTCTCTGGGGAGCACCGGCGCCACCAGCAGCTGACCGATCTTCAGCATATCACCGCGCAGCCCATTGATGCGCCGAATCGCATCCACGCTACTCCCTGTTCGGTGAGCTATGCCCCCCAGGGTATCCCCTTTCTTCACCCGGTAGCGCACCGATTCGACTCGCTTATCAATCGGCAACCGCGCCAGTTCGCGCGCAAAACGATCACTCGTCTCCGCCGGCAGGAGCAGGGTCGGGGTAATGCTCGGATCGAACAGGGGCTGGCGCAATCCCGGATTGAGACGCCTCAACTCTTCCTGGCCGACCCCGGCGAGATCGGCGATGACACCGAGGTCCAGCATGGTATCCAGGCTCATCTCGGCCAGATAGGGCTCATCCGGCAGCGAGGGAAAGACGACATCAAAGCGCTGGGGCTCGGCGACGATTTCCGCCAACGCCAAGAGCCGGGGCAGGTATCGCTCAGTCTCCCGCGGCAGATCGAGGGACCAGTAGTCGACTGGGGCCTGCTGGTTTCGGTTCCTGCGCATCGCCGCCCGCACCCTACCGATACCCGCGTTGTAGGCGGCCAACGCCAGTCCCCAGTCACCCCCAACCTCCCGGGAGAGGTCTTGCAGGTAGTCGAGGGCGGCCCGGGTGGAGGCGATCACATCCCGCCGTCCGTCATAATGGGGGGTGTTCTCAAGCCCGACCCACTCCCCCGTCGCCGGCATGAACTGCCACAAGCCAGCGGCGCCGCCGGGCGACACCGCGAAGGGATCGAAGCCGCTCTCCACCACCGGCAGCAGGGCCAGCTCCATCGGCATGTCACGCTGCGCCAGCTCATCCATGATGAAGCGCAGAAATGGCCGGGCGTTCTCCGCGAACCTGGCAAGATCCTCGGGATAGCGGCGCAGCCTTTCGATCTCCCGGCGGACCCGTTCGTGGTCCTTGCCATCAAGCCGGAAGCCCCGACGCATGCGTGACCAAAGATCACCCGAAGGGGTGGCGTCCGCTTTGCCCGCCCGCTCCCGGATCGCACCCTCGCCGAAGCGCGAAGCCTCCAACCCGTGCCGGTGTTCGTCAATACCGCATATCGCGCCCACCCCGTGGACGTCGCGCCGTTCGAGCGCAACTTCCTCCCTTGCGCCACCGCCGGTCTGGCAGCCGGACACGCCGATCAGGATCAACCCCGATAACAATAACGCTGAGCGCGCCATGCGCCTCCCCCTGTTGCGTCGACTGATGCCAATTTGGAGCGGAATTTTACACAAAAACGGGGCATCTCGCACACTTCGCATCAGCAACGTCACAATCGTGAAATCATTCTTTGCCAGTGACGAGTTTTTTTTGTATCATGCCCTGTTTTCCCGGCTCGAATCCCTCCATGATTCGATGCGACTCCTTGCTTCACCGCCCGTGATTCTTTTGTCTGGGGCGGGAGGCTTTTTCAATCCGTAAGGAGCACTACTTGATGAGACATTACGAAATCGTATTCCTGGTCCACCCGGATCAGAGCGAGCAGGTCGCGAGCATGATCGAGCGCTACCGCTCCACCATCGAAACCGGCGGCGGCGCCATCCACCGCCTGGAAGACTGGGGCCGTCGTCAGCTGGCCTATCCGATCCAGAAGCTACCCAAGGCGCACTATGTTCTGATGAACATCGAATGCGACGCGGCGACCCTCGAAGAGCTTGAGAACGCGTTCCGCTTCAACGATGCGGTACTGCGCAACCTGGTCCTCTCCAAGAAGGGTCCGGTGACCGAGGCATCGCCGCTGTCAAAGCCGGATGAGCGCGATGACGATCAGGGTCGCCGCTCCGATTCGGACGACGACAACGACGACGAATAACGGCCCCGCCGATCCACCAGCTTTGAATACGAGGTAATACCATGTCCCGTTTTTTCCGCCGCAAGAGATACTGCCGCTTCACCGCCGAAGGTATCACCGAGATCGACTACAAGGATCTCAACCTGCTCAAGGCCTATGTCAGCGAAAGCGGCAAGATCGTGCCCAGCCGTATCACCGGCACCAAGGCCAAGTATCAGCGCCAGCTGGCGACCGCCATCAAGCGCGCCCGCTACCTGGCCCTGCTGCCTTACACCGACAAGCACTGAGTTTGCAACGCCCCGGCTCGTCCGCGGCGATGGATTCAAGCCACTGACACGCCATGCGACTCCTCGCCGAGTTCATCATGGGCAACCGCTCGCGGGCGGTAATGGGCATCAGCGGCCTGGGGCTGCTGAGCCTGTTGATGCCGCCGCTGGCGCTGCTGTCGAGCGCGGCGGTGGCGCTGATCGTGTTGCGCAAGGGCTTTCGTGCCGGCGCCGATGCCTTGTTGCTGGCGGCGCTGGCGGCGGGCGCCCTCGGGTTCATGGCGGTGGGCAACGGTTTCGCGGTATCCGGTTATCTGCTGCTGCAGTGGCTGCCGATGGTAGCGCTGGCGGCCTGGCTGAGATTCAGCCGTTCGCTCTCCCAGACCCTGATGCTGGCGCTGGTTGTCGGCGCGCTGTTGATCCTGCTGCCACTACTGATTCCTGGCGGCGCCGATTGGCGCGGCACGCTGGCGCCGCTGGAAAAGGCCTTCGCCGAAGCGAATCTGCTCGACCCCGCGGGGAGAGAGCGGGTAATGGCTGTACTCGCCGAGTGGATGACGGCGATCCTGGCGGTGGGCTTCTTCCTGCAAAGCGCCATCGCCCTGCTGCTGGCGCGCTGGTGGCAGGCGATGCTGTACAACCCCGGGGGCTTCAGAAGCGAGTTCCACGGGCTGCGCCTGCCGCGCACGCTGGCGGCGGCGACGCTGGCGGCATTGGCTCTGGCATCGCTTGATGGCGAGGGGGCGGGAAGCGCCGACTTCCTCGCGCTGCTGCTATTGGCTGGCTGCTTCTTTCAGGGGCTGGCGCTGGCCCACGGTGCAGTGGGAATCCGCAAACTCAACACCGGCTGGCTGGTGACAATGTACCTGCTGTTGTTCATTGCCATGCTCCAGACAGCCACCCTACTGGCGGCCGCGGGACTTGCGGACGCCTGGCTCGATTTCAGGAGTCGCCTCGCCGCCAGGAAAGCGGCGGACGAGACGCCTCCAAACGATTGAAACCTGATAACAGGGGATATAAAAATGGAAGTCATTCTTTTGCAGAAAGTCGAAAACCTCGGCGAATTGGGCGACAAGGTCGCGGTAAAATCCGGTTACGGTCGCAACTACCTGCTGCCTACCGGGCGCGCCGTTCCCGCCACCAAGGCGAACCAGGAGGTCTTCGAGGCCCGCCGCGCCGAGCTGGAAAAACAGGAAGCGGGATCCCTGGCCGCCGCCGAGGCGCGCAAGGAGAAGATCGAGGGCATGTCCGTCACCGTCGCCCGCAAGGCCGGCGACGAGGGCCGCCTGTTCGGCTCCGTGGGCACCGCCGACATCGCCGCCGCCTGCACCCAGGCGGGGGTGGAAGTAGCCAAGAAAGAGGTGCGCCTGCCAGAAGGGCCGCTCCACGTCACCGGAGAGTTCGAGGTCGAACTGCACCTCCACTCCGACGTGGACGCCACCCTCAAGCTGCACATCGTTCCGGAAAACTGAGCGTCGGCCCGGAGCGACGCCGGGCCAGTACCCTTCGGGCCGCGCCGGCGCCTCCGGCGACGCGCCACCGCAACGTTCGCCAGCCGGCCCGTACGCGGGCCGGAACATTACCGCCGCACCAAGGTTTTCAAGCGATCTCTCTTGGAGGGGCGGAGGTCACGGAGAAGGGTTTCTCTGTGTGCTCCGTGCCGCTGGGAGGGATTTTCGCGGGTCTGAAACTGCGCGGAAGGTTTGTGCGCGGCAGCACCCGATCTCCCTTACCCCCGTCTCGACCCTCTTCAGCACGGGATGACTTTTCCGCCGACTCGCCTTACCCTATGTAGCGATCGTCACAGGAAACCTGACCCATGCAGCAGCCGGACGCGGATTTTCCGCCGGAATACGACCACTCCCCCGACAGCCTGCGCCTGCCGCCCCATTCGCTGCAAAGCGAACAGTCGGTACTTGGCGGTCTGATGCTCGACAACGCCACCTGGGACCAGGTCGGCGATCGCCTGGTCGCCAGAGACTTCTACCGCAAGGAGCATCAACTGCTGTTCGAGGGGATCGCCGAACTCGCCGGAGAGGGCAAGCCCTGCGACATCATCACCCTCTCCGAGGCCCTCGCCGGAGTCGGCAAACTGGAAGACGCCGGCGGCGCGTCCTACATCGCCACCCTCGCCCGAGAGACCCCCAGCGCCGCCAATATTCGCGCCTATGCCGACATCGTGCGCGAACGCTCGGTGTTACGGCAGTTGATTCGGGTCGGCAACGAGATCGCCGACGAGGGCTTCAATCCCGAGGGCCGCAAGAGCGACGAACTGCTCGACGACGCCGAACGAAAGGTGTTCGAAATCGCCGACCAGCGAGCCAGGGGCGGCGGCGGCTTCGCCCCGATCAAGAACCTGCTGACCAAGGCGGTGGATCGCATTGAGACCCTCTATCAGAAAGAGGAGGCGATCACTGGCGTTCCCTCGGGCTTCACCGATTTCGACGACATGACCTCGGGCCTGCAACCGTCGGACCTGATCATTGTCGCCGGGCGCCCGTCAATGGGAAAAACTACCTTCGCGATGAATATCGCGGAAAACGTGGCCATTCAGGTCAAACGCCCGGTAGCGGTCTTCAGCATGGAGATGCCCGGCGACTCCCTGGCGATGCGCATGATGTCTTCCCTGGGGCGCATCGATCAGCACCGGGTGCGCACCGGTAAACTGGAAGACGACGAGTGGCCGCGACTCACCTCGGCGGTGAGCCTGCTCTCCAGCGCCACCCTCTTCATCGACGACACCCCGGCCCTCAGCCCCACCGAGGTGCGCGCCCGCGCTCGGCGCCTGAAACGGGAGCAGGGCGACCTGGGGCTGATCGTGCTCGACTATCTGCAACTGATGCAGGTGCCCGGCATGAGCGACAACCGCACCAACGAAATCTCGGTGATCTCCCGCTCCCTCAAATCCCTGGCCAAGGAGCTGGACGTACCGGTAATCGCCCTCTCTCAGCTCAATCGCTCACTGGAGCAAAGACCCGACAAACGCCCGAAGATGGCGGATCTAAGAGAATCGGGCGCGATCGAACAGGACGCGGACGTGATCGTCTTCATCTACCGTGACGAGGTCTACAACGAAGACAGCCCCGACAAGGGCACCGCCGAGATCATCATCGGCAAACAACGTAACGGCCCCATCGGCAAGGTTCGCCTCACCTTCCTCGGCAAGTACACCAAGTTCGAGAACTTCGCCGACGATATCTACAACGGCTATGACGACGGGGGCTATTGATGGCGGTTGGCCCGCGGGCGCATATCGACCTCTCCGCGCTGCGGCACAATCTGAGCCTGGCCATGACCGCGGCCCCAGGCGGCAGGGCCATGCCGGTGATCAAGGCCAACGCCTATGGTCACGGCATGCTGCGTGTCGCCCACGCCCTCACCGATCTCGCCCCCGGCTTCGCGGTAGCCCGGATGGCGGAGGGGGTAGCGCTGCGCGAGGCGGGTCTCCGCCAGCCCATCACCATCCTGCAGGGCTTCAACGACCCGGATGAACTCAGGCTGGCGATCCGTCATCGCCTGCGCCCGGCGATTCACCATCGCGAGCAGATCGAACGGCTTGAGCAACAGCATCCCGCCGGTGATTTAGAGTGCTGGCTCAAGATCGACAGCGGCATGCATAGAGCCGGATTGCCGCCGGATGAGGTCCATGACGCCCTGGGGCGACTAAGGCAACTCCCCTGTATCGCCTCGCCACCCGGTTTTCTCACCCACCTCGCCTGCGCCGATGATCGCGGCGATACGATGACCGACCGGCAACTGGCGACCTTCCGCCAGATCCTCCCCGCCGCGGCGGAGATCAGCATCGCCAACTCCGCCGGCATCCTCGGCTGGCCCGCCAGCCACGGCGGCTGGACCCGCCCGGGCATCATGCTCTACGGCGCATCCCCGTTTCTTGGTCGCACCGGTCCCGAAGAGGGTCTACGCCCGGTAATGACCCTGGAGACCCAGCTCATCGCCATCAAGCGTATCCCCCAGGGCGAGACCATCGGCTACGGCGCGAGCTGGCGCTGCCCCGAAACCATGGACATCGGTGTCGCCGCGATCGGTTACGGCGACGGCTACCCCCGTCACGCCCCCTCCGGCACCCCTACCCTGCTCAACGGACGCATCGCGCCCCTGGTTGGTCGCGTCTCGATGGACATGATCACCCTTGACCTGCGCCAGCATCCCGAGGCAAAAGTCGGCGACCCGGTCATTCTATGGGGTGAGGGCCTGCCAGCGGAGATCATCGCCGACCAGGCCGGCACCATCGCCTATGAACTCTTTTGCGGGATAACGCAAAGGGTGGAGTTTATTCGCTCTAGTGCAGCACCCGCCAAGTGACCATGAATAATGCGGTGCACAGGATATTGATTTTTATATAAATAGTGTTATTGCTTATTTAGCGGGTGCTGCGCTAGCTTGTGATCCCCCTCTCCCGGCGAGCGCTCATCGCCGCCAGGCCAAGCCCAGAAAGAGCCCGCTCTGGCGGCTATCCAGTGCCCCGCGGTTGGTCTCTATCTCGGTGTATTCGCCGGAGAGACGAAGGGTGAGGTGTTTACCCAGGGGGTGGGAGTACTCCACGACGATGGAGCGTTCGTCCTCCTCCGCCAGTTGGTTGCCCAGCGGGCGTCCATCCCTGGCCGGGTAACGGGTCCATTGCTGGCTTGCGCTGATGGTCAGTTCGCCGCCGTTGGCGAAGGGCTTTTCATAGGCCAGCCCCCAACCGATTCGACGCGAGTCATACACCCCCCGCCCCTTGTCCGCCATGCCGCCAGATCCCTCGACCAGCCAATAGCCAGGTGGACCGCCCGGCCAGCTTGTCAGCCATTTGTGGCTTAGGGTCAACTCGCTGTCGAGGCCGTCGAGCCTGTCGTGGGGATCGGCGACGGAAAGGTGGTAATCGGCGTACTCCAGCGCCAGGCTCAGGCTGCTGCGGCTGGTTTTGGTAAAGGAGCGATAGGCGTAAGCCGAAATATCCAGGGTGTTGTGGTAGACCTCGCCGCCGCGCTGGTCGTGGACAAAGCCCAGCCCCAGTTGCCAGCCCCGGTCCTTGCGCCACTGTTCGTGATAGAGGGCGAGGCGGCCCCGCTGTTCGTCATAGGCATTGCGATTGCGATAGTCCATGGCGTCGAGGGAGAGCTGGAGATAGCGCCGGCGATCGGGCTCGTTGAGCAAGCCCCGCTGAGCGCTTAGCAACAGATAGTCGCCGCTGTAGCGGTATTCCCGCATCGGCGCGGGTTGAGGGGGCCGCGGCTGGCTGTGGGCGGGCGCTTGCGAACCGGGTTGCTGGGAGGGCGACTCGGCACGGGGGGCGACGGGGAGTTCGCCGGCATTTTCGGAAGGGAGGGTGGCGGGATAGTAGTCATCACCGGGAGAACGGGCGAACGCGGCGTCGATGCGATAGTGAAACAGATGCCCTTCGACGTACCATTGCCACCCCTCCCCGTCATTCGCCGCGGCCTGCGCCGCGACCATCAGACACAGGGGAATCACCGCCCTTTTCATCGTGGTAGAATGCATGGCGAGTAGCATAGCAGAAACAGAGGAACCCCACCGCCATGGATCATCGCCAACCGCCGACACCGGACACGCTCATTCTGGGCATAGGCAACACCCTGTTGAGCGACGAGGGGGCCGGGGTGCATCTGGTCCAGCAGCTGGGCCGGCGGCAGCCGCCGCTGCCGGGGGTGACGCTGCTCGATGGCGGCACCCTCAGCTTTACCCTGGCGGATGCCATCGCCAGCCATGCCTTTCTGATCGTCGCGGATGCGGCGCGCATGGGCGCCGCGCCGGGCACGATCAGTCTGTTCGAAGGGGATGAGCTGGAGCGCCACCTCGCCAGCGCTCGCGGCAGCGTACACGAAGTGGGCTTGCAGGATCTGCTGGATATCTCACGCCTCTCCGGCCATTTTCCGCGTCGACGCGCGCTGATCGGCATCGAGCCGGAATCACTGGATTGGGGCGAGCAGCCATCGCCGGCGGTGGCCGAGTCCTTGCCAGAGGCGGCGACGCAAGTGGCGGCTCTGGTGGAGCGCTGGCGGCAAGAGGAGGCGAGAAGCGCCTGAAAGCCCTACGCAAAAAAAAGCCCCACGGGGGACATGGGGCGATTCAACTCATAACGGAGTCTAAAGATACAGAGCCGATAAATGTAGGAGGAGATGTCTGTATCTGGGATTAACTATAACCGCGGCTTCGACGATCGGCGTTGAAATTCGTCAATCGGAAAGAATTTTTTCGCCGCCGAAGAGATAGGCCCGCTCAACCAGCCGCGTCAGGCCCTTTTGCCGGAAGCGCTCCTCCTCTTGCAAGATATCGATCCCTTCCAGCTCCTTCAGCGGAAATCGCGACCCCAGCAACCTCTCCACCTCTTTCCCCTCCACGGAGAAAGGCGGACCGTCCATGCGCGCCTGATCGTATTCCAGGGTCACCAACAAACCGCGGAGCCCGTCGGTGCACAGGCTGACCATGTGGTGGACATAGTCGACGCGCATGGTCGGCGGCAGGGCGATCAGGGAGGCTCGATCATAGATCGCCTGATAGCTACCCAGGTGTTGCGGAGCGAGTTGAAAGAAGTCCCCTTGCAGCAGCTCGATCTCATCGCATCGCCAGCGCACGAACGGCCCCTCTTCGCTACGCACCGCCTGAAGATGGTTCTCGGCGAAAAAGTCGGCGACCGCCTTTTCACTCAACTCGACACCGATCACCCGATGTCCCTGCTCCGCCAGCCACAGCATATCCAAGCTCTTGCCGCACAGGGGCACGAAGACCCGTTCGTCGCCGCCAAGCTTGAGCGCGGGCCAGTAGCGTTTGAGGTAGACGTGAATCTCTTGCTGGTGAAAGCCGATCTGGCCGGCCCGCCAGCGTTGATGCCAGAATTCTGGGGTCATGAGAGTTGCTCCCAGGCGTTGTCGTTTAGAGGGACGGCCAGTCCCTGGAGGACTGCCCGCCTTGAATTCGGCTCCTGTTCAGGGTTCGACGCCCCCTGCTCATTAGCCCGGGCCAATATCCGTATGCTCCCCTGCGGGGCGCGCAACTTGAGATAAGCCATCGTGGCATTTTCCGGGAATGATGCGCGTCATTTCGTGGGTACGCCGAACGTTTTTGGCTCTGCATCGGACATGCCGTCGCACCGAGCGACAAGGCTTTTTATTCGCCACATCCTATGCCGGTCCGCGATTTCCGGCCTGCCCCAGAGTAAGGCGCATCAAGGGCGGAAACCTGGCGCGCCGCTAAATTAATGCCATTGCATACGCCTTGGCGTGTGAAGGGCTATCGTACAGCGCCGGGGCTGTACTCCAAACCGAGGCCGCGTCACGATTCGCGCGCACGCGATGGCATCAAGATAACGCCGGGGCAATAGCCGCCCAAGGCATTGCGATACCTCGACGGAATGACATTGCACCCGCGCGGCGGGTCTGGCGGGGCATGACGGCGGGAGCGGACTTCAGGGCTTGGCGTCGGGCTTTTCATCGCTCTCGGCCTCCGCCGTCGCCGCGCGCGCTTCCTTGGGGGGACGCTCCACATCGGCGAGGTCGTCGTCCATCAGGATGCGGTTCGCCTCCCCTTCCATGTCGTCGAACTGGCCGGATTTGGCGGCCCAGAAGAAGACCAGCACCGCCACCACGCCGAGCAGGATCATGCCCGGGATCAAACCATAGATTACGTTCATCTTTCCCTCCTTGCGGGAAGCTTATTCGAGCAGATGGCTGACCAGCCCGTCCGCCAGCTTGGGTTCGAACCAGGTCGACTTGGGCGGCATCACCTCGCCGGCATCCGCCACCGCCATCAGTTGCTCCATGGAGGTAGGATACATGGAAAAGGCAATCGCCATCTCGCCGCGGTCCACCCGCCGCTCCAGTTCGCCCAGGCCGCGGATGCCGCCGACGAAGTCGATGCGCTCGTCGCGACGCGGGTCGGAGATGCCGAGCAGCGGTTCAATGAGACGATCGGCGAGCAGGCTCACGTCCAAGGCCGCCACCGGATCCGCCGGCACCCGCTGGGGGTCGAGGGCGAGGTGATACCACTTGCCATCGAGATACATGCCGAAGGTGGCGGTGGTGTTCGGCGCCACCGGCTGGTCGCTGGCGGTCACCTCGAAGGCCTCTCCAACCCTGGCCAGAAACGCCTCCGCGTCCATGCCGTTGAGGTCCCGCACCACGCGATTGTAGGGCAAGATGTTCATCTGATCGTGGGGGAAGATCACCGACAGAAAGTAGTCCGACTCCTGTTCCGTTCCCTCCTTGCGCCTTGCCGCGGCGACCCGGGAAGCGGCGGCGGAGCGGTGGTGGCCATCCGCCACGTAGAGGGCGTCCATCCCCTCGAACAACCCATCCAGTCGTTCCACCAACGCCGGGTCATCCACCACCCAGAGTTCGTGTCTGACTTCATCCCGTGCGGTCACATCCAGGGTCGACGTTTCAGCGGCCACCCGGGCGAGCAGCTCATCCACCGCCGCCTGGGCGCGATAGACGAGAAAGACCGGGCCGGTCTGGGCGTTGAGGGCGTCGATCTGGCGTACCCGATCATCCTCCTTGGCGGGGCGAGTGAATTCGTGCTTCTTGATGCGATCGCTATCGTAGGCGGCGACGGAGGCGGCGGCCACCAGGCCGGTCTGGACATGCCCGCCCATGGTCAGGCGGTAGACGTAGTAGCTGTCCCGTTCATCCTGTGCGAGCACCCCCTTGTCCCGCATCACCGCCAGATTCTCGGCCGCCCTGGCGTAGACCTCCGGCGAGTAGACATCCGTGCCCTGGGGCAGATCCACCTCGGGACGGGAGATGTGCAGGAAGCTCCAGGGGCGTCCCTCGACCATGGCGCGGGCCTCGGCCTGATTCATCACATCGTAGGGAGGCGCGGCGACCTCGCTTTCATAGCCGGGGGTAGGACGCAATCCGCGAAACGCCTTGATCAGTGACATGACTTATTCCACCTGTTAATTCTGAATAGCCGAAAAAAATATGTATTGCGTAGTTCCGATCCGCGATCTGAACACACACCCCGCCCTATCGCGCCAGCCGCCCGGCCCGCCACTAGGCGCTCAGCACTCAGCACTAGCCACTCAGCACTAGCCACTCAGCTCTAGCCACTCAGCACTAGCCACTCAGCACTCAAACACCCTACCCCAGCATCACACCTCGCACCAGTCGCTTATCCGATCCTGGGAGAGGATGCGAATCCGCTCCTCCAACCCATGATCCACCTCCAGCAGCGCACGCAGCGCCAACTCCGGTCGGTTGTTCTTCTCCGACAGGTGGGCCGCCGCCAGCCAGCGCAGGCGGGCGGTATCGAGGCCCGCCAGCAGTTGCGCGGCCTGCCGGTTGGAGAGGTGGCCGTGGTCGCCCGCCACCCGCCGCTTGAGGGACCAGGGATAGGGCCCGTCGCGCAGCATATCCGGATCGTGGTTGCACTCCAGCATCAGCGCATCGCAGCCCCGCAACCGCTCCACCGCATGGGGCGTTATCGAGCCGGCGTCGGTGAGCATGCCGAACCGCTTGCCGTCGGCGGCGAAGAGATACTGTACCGGCTCCCGGGAGTCATGGGGGACCGGGATCGGGTGGACCGTGATATCCGCCAGTGGAATCCCGTCGGCATGGGGATTGATCGCCTCGAAGCGCACCCTTGAGTCGATATCGATACCGCGAAAGGTGCCGTTGCTGCCGAGCAGACGCGCGCCATGACGGCGGGCGAAGGGGATCGCCCCGCGCAGGTGATCACCATGCTCATGGGTGATCAGCAGCGCCTCCACGCTCGCCGGATCGACCCCGGCCAACCCCAGGCGTCGCTCCATCTCACGGATGCCGAATCCGCAATCCACCAGCACCCGAACGGCGGCGGATTCGATCAACGTCGCGTTACCCCGGCTGCCGCTGCCGAGGGAGATGAAGCGCATGGGGATCCTTGCTTCAGTCGATCTGCTAGTCTATTTGCTCATGGATCAGGGTCAGGATACGCTCCGCCGTCTTGCTGGTGAGCCGCTCGCCCTGTTCGTTGCCCACCAGCACCCGGGTACCGCCGCGCTGCTCCATAAGCTGGATGCGAAACAGGGTATTTTCATCCACCTTGTCGTCGGACCAGAACTTGAGTCTGGAGAGGAGGCCCTCCTCCCGCTGACCGGCCAGGGGGTCGTCGTAGCGCACCAGGTAGTATTGCTCGTCGCGCTTGCGATCCTCCACCAGGAAACCCACTCGATCCAGAGTGACGCCGATCAGCCGCCAACTACGGCGCAAATCCTCGGCGATGGAGAGGGAGAGACCATCCTGCCCCTTGACCATGCGCGAGCGGGGCACGGCGTCCTGGCCCCGCGCCAACTGGGCGCTGGCCCGCTGTTCGGCGACGCCCATGAAGATCATGAGACGCCGCAACATCTCCGCCTCGGCCTGATGATCCGTCTCCCGCGGCTGCCATACACCCTGCTCGTCCTCCTTGTTGGCGCCGGTGACGAACTCCTCGATCACGCCGCGATGGGTAAGGTAGAGCTCGGTGGTTCCCGGCTCCCGCCCCTCTTCCAGACGCACCCGGAACTGATCCCGGGTCGGTGCGCTGTAGAGACCGTCGAAGACGCCGCGCAGGGTATCGGTTATGAAGTCGCTGGAGATGTCGGCGCGATTCTCCAGCCAGTCGGTGGACATGGTGCCAAGCGCCGGGTTCTGCTCCACCAGCAGGATGCCGTTCTCCTGCCAGAAGGAGACCACTCGCGGCCAGACCTTGGCCGGGGGCTGGTGAATGACCAGCCAGCGCTGATCGCCGTCGCGCTTGACCTCAACGCCCTCGA
Organism: Gammaproteobacteria bacterium; assembly: GCA_011390365.1. Classification (GTDB taxonomy): domain Bacteria; phylum Pseudomonadota; class Gammaproteobacteria; order Chromatiales; family Chromatiaceae; genus SLIM01. The sequence goes on along the minus strand of JAABSM010000063.1, from coordinate 6,147 downwards.
CGCTCGGCAGTACCGCGTTGGCATCCGCCTGGGACGGCAGCTGGCGGGTGGTATCGTAGTCCGAATAGGTGACCGCGTCGCCGCCGGGAATGCTCAGGGAGGCGCCGATGCTGGTCTTGGTCAGGTCGGGCGGTACCTCAAGGTCCCGCCCCACCGAAGACTCCTTCTTGTATTCGTATTTGCGATCCTCGAAGACCGGCGCGTCCGACGTGGTACCACACCCGGCCAGAATCAGCACGGGACCCGCGATAAGGGAGTAACGAATTGCTTTCATTGTATTCTTCGCTTTATCGGTAAAGTTATTGAGTGAACCATCGGGATGCCGCCCTCACAGCAACCCCGCAAGCCGCATGGATGCGCGCAGCACCTCGTGATGACTCTCGGAGAGCCATGTCATGGGAAGGCGAATGCCGGTATCGATCCGCCCCATCTCCGCCAGCGCCCACTTCACCGGGATCGGATTGGCCTCCAGAAAGAGATCCCGATGCAGACCCGCGAGACGGGCATCCACTTCGGCGGCGCGCCCGGAGTCCCCCGCCAGCGCCGCCATGATCATGTCGTGCATGTCCTTCGGCGCGACATTGGCGGTCACCGAGATCACCCCTTGGCCGCCGGCGAGCACCAATTCCCGGGCGGTGGCATCGTCACCGCTGAAGATGTCGAACCCCTCGCCCGCGCCCTGGCGGATGCGGACCACCCGTTCGATCTCGCCGGTCGCCTCCTTGATACCGACGATGTTGTCCACCGCGGCGAGACGCGCGGCGGTCTCCGGCAGCATGTCGCAGGCGGTGCGTCCCGGCACATTGTAGAGGATCTGGGGTACATCGACGGCCTCGGCCACCGCCTTGTGGTGGAGATAGAGCCCCTCCTGGGTCGGCTTGTTGTAATAGGGAGTCACCAGCAGACAGGCGTCGGCGCCGGCGTCGGCGGCGCAGCGGGTCAGGCGGATCGCCTCGCTGGTGGAGTTGGCGCCGGTTCCGGCGATCACTGGCACCCGCTTCGCGACATGATCGATGATGCGCTTGATCACCTCGCAATGTTCATCTTCCGGAAGGGTCGCGGATTCACCGGTGGTCCCCACCGCGACAATGCCGTCCGTACCCTGTTCGATCTGCCAATCCAGCAGCTCCCGCAGACGCGGATAATCCACCGCGCCATCGGCGGTCATGGGCGTCACCAACGCAACCAAACTACCTTGAAACATCCTGCCCCCCGCTAATCAATCCGCACACGAACCCGGCCACCCCGAATTCGACCGAACCGGCTATTTTGCATAACCGGGTGTGATTTGCAAACACAACGCCCCGCGCGACAGGACTAATCCCGCCTGACCTGGGCATAATCACTACGCCGCACCTCGCCAAACAGCTCATGCACCTCGGCGCCGCCAACCCCGGCCATGCGCAGCACCTCGGCGCTGAGACGCAGGCTGCTCTCCAGGATCTCCGGATAGGCGCTGGTGGCGCCCGCCGTCTCCAGCGCGCTGCTCGCCTCCATGTCCCGCGCCCGGGCGATGATCGGGATCGTCGGGCTGAAGTTGCGGATGTGGGAGACGGCGCGCAAGGCGGTGGGGCCGTGATCGATGGTCAGCACCACCTGCCCGGCCCGCTCCAGATGCAGCGCCGCGAGCAGCTCCATGTCACCGATATCGCCATAGAAGACCGGATAGCCGTCCGCCTTGCCCTGGGAGACGTGTACCGGGTTGGTATCGAAGGCGACGAAGGGGATGCCGCTGTTGTGGAGAATCGTCGCCACGGCGTGACCGACGCGACCATAGCCGCCGATCACCACCCGCCGACGACTGTCGCTATCCTCGCTGAACTGATAGCGATCGGCTCGATTCGCGCCCGACTTGCGCTCGTAACGCTCCGCCAGCAGATCCCCCAGGCGCACCAGCAGCGGCGTCAGCAGCATGCTCACCGAAATCGCCGCCACCGCCACCACGAAGGTGGTATCCGAGATCACCCCCAGCGCCTTGGCGCTGCCGAACAGCACAAAGCCGAACTCGCCGCTCTGGGCCAACAGAAACGCGACCCGGGTCGCCGCCGCCCGCCCCAGACCGAACCAGATGCCCAACGCGAACATCACCGCCAGCTTGATGAGAATGATCGCCGCCACATGCTCGGCGAAGATCAGCGGCGACTCGGCGATCGCCCCCAGGTCGATGGACATCCCCACGGCGACGAAAAAGAGGCTCATCAGCAGCCCCTTGTAGGGCTCGATGGCGGCCTGGATCTGGTAGCTGTAGCGGCTGTCCGAGAGCAACATGCCCATCATGAAGCCGCCCAGCGCCATCGACAGGCCGGCGTGGTGCATCGCCGCCGCGGCGAGCAACACCGCCATGAACACCACCAGGGTAAAGCCCTCGCGATTGTACTGGCGCATCAGCCGCTCCAGCGCCTGGGGCACCAGATAGCGCCCCAGGACGAACACCAGCAGCAACATGCCGAGGATGATCGATAGCTGCTCCCCCATGGATTCGGACGCGATGGCGCTGCGATCGGACAGCAGCGGCACCATCGCCAGCAACGGCACGATCGCCAGATCCTGCATCAGCAGGATGGCGAAGGCGGTGGTACCGTGGCGGCTGGTGATGTCGCCCCGCTCCTGAAGGATCTGCATCACGAAGGCGGTGGACGACAGCGCCAGGGTGAGGCCAATCAGCAGGGCGGTCTTCCAGCTCGCCGCATACAGTGAGGAGTAGATGGCGATCGCCAATCCGGAGAGGAGGATCTGCAACGAACCGAGGCCGAAGACCTCTCGCCGCAACGCCCACAAACGCCTGGGCTTCATCTCCAGTCCGATTAGAAAGAGCAGTAGCACCACCCCCAGTTCGGTGAAGTGGCGGATATCCTCGACCTGAACATGCTCCGCGATCGCCGGCCCTGGCGAATAGGGTCCGACGATCACACCCGCCACCAGCAACCCCAGCACCGAGCCGAGACCAAGGTGCTTGAACAGCGCGACGGCGATCGAGGCGGCGATCAGAAGCAACGCCGCCGAATCCACAAAACTGTATAGTTCCATAATTACTGCAAATTGCTGGCCATGATTCCCCCCATTCTCGCAAACCCGCCGAAGGATCGAAAGTGAATTCGCCGTGAACCTCCCCCGCCAGACAGCGAACAGCCCGCGTCAGCCCCGCCCATGCCGCAAAGATTTCCGGCAATCGCCTTGCTGGCCGCTCTCCAACCGCTTGGCAACTGTGATAAACTCCGCCAATCGTCCTATTCGCGCAGACCCGCCCGCGGTTCGCAGGAGCCCCACCATGCAACAGACCACCCAGTTACTGAAGGCCGCCATCGAAGCCGAGGCGCTAGACTTCGCCATCAACCAGGAGGTCAAGGCGAAGGAGAACTACACCGCCCTGCTGGAGCGGTTGCGCGACCCCGACGACATCGAGTTCTGCCAGCAACTGGTGACGGAAGAGGAGGCCCACGCCCAACGCCTGCGCAAGCTGCGTCTGTCGCTGGATATGGACCACGCAGAGCGGCCCGGCATGTAACCTCGCCTCTCTCCATGCCCAACCTCCCCGTCACCCATCTCGCGCGAATACCCGACCCCCTCAAGCTGGGCCGCTATCGCAAGGCCCCCGAACTCGGCCCCTCCCTGCTCTTCTTCAGCGGCGGTACCGCCCTCACCGATCTCAGCCGCATCCTCAAGGGCTATACCCACAACTCGATCCACCTGGTCACCCCGTTCGACTCCGGCGGCAGTTCCGCCAAGCTGCGCAAGGCCTTCGGCATGCCCTCCCTCGGCGACCTGCGCAGCCGCCTCGTCGCCCTCGCCGACGAGAGCGTCACCGGCCACCCCGAGGTCTACGAGCTCTTCACCTACCGTTTCCCCAAGCGCGAAAAAAACTCGCGCCTGAAAGAGCGCCTGGGCGAGATGGCGAAGGGCAGTGATCCGCTGATCGCCCACATCTCCAACCCCATGCGCCGCCTGATCCGCAACCAGTTGGGCTACTTTCTGGAGCGCATGCCCGACGATTTCGACCTGCGCGGGGCAAGCATCGGCAACCTGATCCTGGCCGGAGGCTACCTCAACAACCACCAGCATCTGGACCCGATCATCTTCCTCTTCTCCAAGCTGGTCAACGTGCTGGGAACCGTGCGCGCGATCGTCAACGACGACCTCCACCTGATGGCGGTACTGGAAAACGGCGAACGCATCATCGGCCAGCATGGCCTCACCGGCAAGGAGGTGGCCCCCATCCCCGCCCCCATTCGCTCCCTGGAGCTATGCCAGAGCCTCGACAACCCCAAGCCGGCCCGCGCCTCCCTGCGCAAGAAGAACCGCAAGCTGATCGAACAGGCGGACCTCATCTGCTACCCGCCAGGAAGCTTCTACACCAGCCTCATCGCCAACCTGCTGCCCGACGGCGTCGCCGCCGCCATCGCCGCCAACCCCAACCCCAAGGTCTACATCCCCAATCGCGGCACGGACCCGGAACAGCTGGGCATGACCACCGACCGAGGTCTGACGACCCTCCTGGAGCAACTGGCCCGCGACCGTCAAGGCCCCGCCGAACCACCCGCGGGGAGACAGCCCTTCCTCGACTTCGTGCTGATCGATGACAAACACGGCGAAGCATCCCAGCGCCCCTCCGACGCCCTCCTCCAGCGCCACGGCATAGAGTTGATCGAAACCCGCCTCATCACCCGCCGCGGCGCACCCTACTACGACGAGGAGTTGCTGGTCTCGGCGCTGTTATCGCTGACATGAAGAGGCCTTCAGGTGGTGATCTTCATTCCGGTTCCATCGTGATGCGCATGATCTCATCCGTAGCCATTTTTACAGTGGCCACCACCCTGAGCACGCTAAACTCATAGCGGGACGGGGCTTGCAACCCCGTCCCTATCGTTACTGAGCCGTGCCGGCTTCTGGCCCTTGGCTTTGATCAGGCAATGGCGCGGACGGGTTTGCAAAACCCGTCCGGCGAGGCAGGATCCATTACATCTCCAAGCGACAAGATCGCCTGCCTAGCCATCAGCGGGCGTCTTCAATGGGACCGAAGCTCGCCAGCGCTTTACTCAAGGTGACTTCGCCGAGGTTCCGGTAATTCTCTTCATCGAAACAGGTGAAGCCGCCGCAGAGTTCGTACCAGGCGAAACCGGCGCTCCAGTTGGGCAGCTCGACTTCACCCTGGCGGGCACGGGTGATGATGTAGCAGCCTTGGGGGCGCAAGAGCAGGTTGTAGTGATCCCCCCTTTGGTGGAGCTGTTCCAGGTACCCCCCGGCGCTTTGGATATCCCGAAAATACTCGCATGGCAACGGGTATGGGGTGTCGCCGCCGGCGTGGCGCCAGGTCCTTGATTCGATGGGCAGAGGCGCGTCGCGCAGGAAGGATTGGAAGTGAAGATGGTTGACGGAGGAGTAGGCGCCGGCGGCGTTGTAGCCGAAGCCGATGCCGGGCAGATGCTGGGCGAGGGTTTGGGTGAGTCGCCATAACCCCTCCAGTTCGCCGGGGCCGAGATACTGGGGCAGGCCGGCGTCCGCCTCGGGGACCAGCAGTCCATGGAGGTCGACGAAGGGGAACTTGTTGTAGAAGAGTCGCCACTCCCTTCCCAGTAGTTCGCCTTGCCAGATGATCTCTTTTTGCAGGAATTGCTTGGCGAAGTGGAAGCCATTGGGATCGAAAGGCTGGCGCAGTCCCGGGGCGGCGGCTCCGGCGTTTCGCAGGGGCCGGAAGGAGCGCAGGCGGTTGAATTGCAGCTCCCAGATGCCTGCCTGGCGAAAGAGGACCGGCGGGGGTTGATCGAGTCCGTTGTCGAGCAGACGGCGGAAGACGGTGACGTCATCGGGTGCGCCGAGTTCGCTGGGGTCGCTGTTCTGAAAGCGCTCCTTGAGGAGGCGGTAGCGCTGGTGCAACGGCTTGTTGAGACGTTCGCCCAGTTCGGGGTCGAAGGCGGCGTTGGCAATGACTAGGATGAAGACGCCCAGCTCGTGGTGATCACGGAGCATGTTTTCCAGGCCGGTGGCGAAGGTGTCGCGGAAGGCTTGGGGAGAGTGGAATGGGGATGGGAGCAATTTCGGGTCCTTGAATCGTCAATCGGACAGCATTGATGGCTAGCGGAATCCGAGGCAGGCTGACTTCAGGCACTCACCGCGGAGCGCGAGGCTTGACTCGCCATCGCAGATCCCAAT
>JAABSM010000062.1 GCA_011390365.1 Gammaproteobacteria bacterium | reverse complement strand
ATTGTTGCTGTTCAATCCGCGCAAAAAGTTGACCTTCCTGCCGCTGGGGCGCGTCTCCGCCTGGACCCAGCTCCATCTCTACCTTGGTCTGCTTGTCGCCGGTCTGTTTCTGCTGCATACCCGGATCAGCCTCCCCTCCGGCATGCTCGACGGCACCCTCTACCTGCTGGTTTCGCTAACGCTGGCGAGCGGGTTCGCCGGCATTCTGATCAGTCGTCTGTTGCCGCCGCGTATCCGCCGTACCGGTATCGAGATCACCTACAACAACATCGCGCCGCGTATCGCCGAGCTGCGCCGGGAGATCGAAGCCCTGACCATCGAGGCGACCGCGGAGAGCGGTCGCCGCGGTCTCGCCGAGCTCCATGAAAAGCACCTGCGCGGCTGGCTGGCGGGCGCTCGGGATCGCTGGCCCCACTTGCTGGCATCCGACCACCCCCGCCAGCGACTGGAACGCTGCATTCGCGACTACGAGCGGCTATTGGCCAGCGCCGAGACGGCCCGTCTGGCGGCGATCCGCGCGCGCCTCGACGAAAAGCTGAAGCTCGACTACATCCACGCCCAGCAGTGGCTGCTGCGCAACTGGCTGCTGTGGCACATCCCGCCGGCCGCCGCGCTGGCGCTGTTCGTGGTGATCCACGTGCTGACCGTTTACGCCTTCGTCGGGGGCATACGATGAGCACGGGCGGGAGCAATCCGCGCACCCCCAAACCCTATGATCGGGTGACCTTGCGCCGTCGCTGCGGTCGCCTCGACGACCCCTGCCCGCGCGGCCCCCTGCCCAGCGGGGAGTGCAGCGGCGGCGCGGCCTGCGTGCCTCGCCTCGAAGGCGATCGCTGGCACTGCACCCGTCCCGCCGCCCTTGGCGGCCCCTGTGCCGCCGGTCCTGGACCGCGCGGGGAGTGCGGCGAGCGTGGCGCGCCCTGCATGCCGCGCCGCGCCCGCTTCAATTTTCGACGCTGGCTGATCCTCTCGGTGCTCGCCCTCGCCGCCGCTCTGGCGCTGCTGATGGTGGATCGAGGCGGCTGGCGCGACTGGCTCTCCGCCGGCCCGCTCTCCTCCGCCCATGCCCTGTTCGAAGAGGATTGCGCCGAGTGTCACGGCGCCGCCGAGAAGGAGTGGCGGCACTGGCCGCTATCCGCCTGGCGGGGCGACGCGCGGGAGGATCGCGGTCGCTGCATCGCCTGCCATGATCGGGGCATCGAACCCATGCGTCCCCACGGTCTGGCAGCCAGCAACTCCCCAGTTGCAGCGACGCCGGAACACTTGCAGTGCAGCGCCTGCCATCGGGAACACCGTGGTCGAGACTTCGACGCCACCCGAATCGAGGATAGCGTCTGCCAGGCCTGCCATGCCGATCTTGGCCCGGGCATCCAGGGCCATCCATCCGTCACCCTGGGGGGGCGAGACGCGCACATCGCCTTTGATCACGCCTCCCACCACGGCAAGCACTTTATCGACGAGAATTACGCCGATCGCGCCCCCGCACAATGCGAGACCTGCCACGCCCCCAGTCCGGTCGGCTTGATGAGATCGGCCAGCTATGCCAATGCCTGCGCCGCCTGCCATGATGATCGTGTCTGGGGCGACACCCTTGCCGGACCTCGCGGCATCCCGCTGCTCGGTCTGCCCGGGCTGGACAAGGAGACCCTGGAGGCCAATGGCTTCGCCATGGGCGCATGGCCCGCCTTCGCCGACCGCGCACCCCTGCCCCTGCTGATGCGTCTGATCGAGGCGGATGCCGAGATGGCCGCCGATTACGCTCGGATAGGGGAGCTCGACTGGCTCGATCTGCGCCAGGCGAATCCTGATCAGCTGGCCGCGGTCGCTCGCCTTGCCTGGGCGATCAAGGCCCGCTTCGCCGATCTGCGCGAACAAGGGCAGCAGGCCCTGAGCGAGCGACTGAAAACGGCGGACGAACCGGTTCGCGGAAGATTGTCCGCGCAACTCGCCGGCCTCTCCCCCGATCTGCTCCGGACCTTCGTCGATCAGTGGCTGCCGGGGTTGCGGCAGGAGTTGCGGGACCATCGTGCGGGTCGGTTGAGATCCGCCGCCAGGGACCTTGCCGCGCCGGTCGACAACGGCCAGCCCCAGGATGCCGGATCGGAGGCGGGCGATGACACCCTGCTCCTGGTTCCGGAAAATGAATCGACGGAGGCGAGCGGCGACAGCCTGCTTGGCGATGACGGCGACGCGTTGCTGTCCGGCTCGCAGCCATCCGATGACGCCCTGCTGGCTGGAGAGCTCCTCGGCGACGGCGAGGCGCTGCTGCTTGATGAACCGACGACAGAGGAGGATTTGCTGTTGGGGGACTACGCCTCCCTCGAAGAGGACGATGCCCTGTTGCTGGGGGCGGAGGATAGCCCGGAGGATGAGGCCTGGCTGCTCGCCGAGCAGACCCCCGATGAACTCAAGCCACCTAAGTCACCTTCATTGCGCCCCGAGGAGCGCACCCCGCTCGGTGGCTGGTACATGGATGGCGCTACCCTCTTCTACCGCCCCGCCGGCCATGGCGACCCGCTGTTGCGAAGCTGGCTCGAAAGGGTTGGCGGTGGCAAATTGCCGAAAGAGCTCAGCGCCAGGCTCGCCGCCGAAGACGCCCCCGGCGGCTGCGCCAAATGCCATCGTCTGGATTCTGACAACCCGCAATGGCGGAGCCAACGCGGCGAACGGCTCGGCGACGGCCGCACCCGCTTCGACCATCGTCCCCACCTCGGCCCGCAGAATCGCGAAGCCTGCCTGCTTTGCCACCAACCCGACGCCGACGCCGTCAAAAGCGGGATTCGCTATCCCGCCCTTGACGACTGCGCCGCATGTCATAAACAGCAGGCAGTGGCGCTAACCTGCATCGCTTGCCATGATTACCACCCCGCCAAGGGCGAATGATCCGTGCGGGATAATTATCGCCATCTCGCCTAATGGCGCACTGCCGCGGGGCGCCACCTTCGGCCGCGTCGGCGAGGGACGCATCCCCGTCATCGCCCGGGACGAGGCAGGCAATGAGGTGCAACAGGAGCACTTCGTCGTCGAAAGCGGAGAGCCGCGACCGCGGGAGCCGATCATGCCCTCGATGCTCACCCTCAACCAGGAGGTGATCCGCCAGGACTGCCTGTGCTACCTGATGGAGCGCTATTCCCTCTCCCAGCAATAGCCGGAATAGCGTCGCCCCAAAGTCCCCATACGAACGGCCAGGAAGGTCGGGGCATCAAGCCCGATTGCGTCGCGCCAGATTCCAGTTCCCGATCTTCGCGTCTGTAAGACGCAAACACCCCCCTGTTGGCAAACCCCTGGTGTGGCCGCGGCATGGATGTCCCACGCACCACGCACCCAAACCATGGGCAAGCGTGTTAACATGCACCGCAATGGCGCACGCCAGATCTCAAAAACCAATTACAAGCGACCCATTGCCGTTCAAGATAAGGAGACCCAAGATGTTCGTCAGACTCTCGAAAATCCTCGCCTTTGCGTTTCTTTCGACGCTGCTGGCGGCGACCTCCGCGCCCGCCGCCCCCATCGAAGACCTCGGCGAGGCGATCAACCAGGCCGGGCGTCAGCGCATGCTGACCCAGCGCATCGTCAAGGCCTACACCCAGATCTTGCTGGGCGTCGAACGCAAGGATGCGCAACAGCAGCTGCACCAGGCGCTGAGCCTCTATCAGACCCAGCTCGACAACCTCAAGGCCTACGCCAGCAGCCCCGAGGTGACGGAATCCCTGAGCCAGGTGGAGCAGTTGTGGGGCCCATTTCAACGCGCCGCCGAGGGAGAGGCGGACAGTGCCGGACTGACCCGTCTGGTGGCGCAGAACGAGGCGCTGCTCGCTGCCTCCCATCAGGTCGTGCTCGACCTGGAGGCGCTCTCCACCACCCCCGCCGGTCGCCTGGTAAACATCGCCGGACGTCAACGCATGCTCTCCCAGCGCATGGGCAAGTTCTACATGCTGCACGCCTACGGCATCCGCGACGCCTCGATCCGCGCCGGCCTGTTCAAGGCGGCCAGCGAATTCGAGATCGCCTTGGCGGAACTCAAGAGCTCGCCCCTCAATACCACCGAGATCAATAACGACCTCAACAGCATCAGCGATTACTGGAAGATCCTCCAGTCCACCTTCGAGACCATCGACAGCGGCGCCTATTCCAGCTACACGGTGGCGATCTACACCGAAAAGGTGCTTCAGACCGCCAACTCCGTCACCCTGCTCTACGCCCGCCTGCCGACCAACTAGGCCAGTCGGGTAAAGGTTTTGATCCGATCTGTCATGGACCCCGCGGAGAAGGGTTTCTCGCATCACCCTTGCACCCTCCCCAACCCCTCTCCCGCCGGGAGAGGGGTTTTTACGACGCCTTCTTTCTGTGAAGGGGCGATTTCATGTATCATTGCTTCGCTTCCCGCAACATCCGCGACAGCGGACCGGAATCACGCATAGCAACTGGAGAATCTAGCATGGGCGTCGGCGGAATCAGTATCTGGCAATTGTTGATCGTTTTGGTAATCGTACTGCTGCTGTTTGGCACCAAGCGGCTGAAGAACATTGGCTCCGACCTGGGCGGCGCGGTCAAGGGCTTCAAGAAATCCATGGCCGACTCGGAGGCCGAAGCGGACAAGGCACGCCTGGAAAACCACGAGGAGAAGGTCATCAACGACCCCAAGACGGAAAAGGACAAGGAAAAGGACCGCGCCTGATCATCACGCCGACTCGGTAGTACAACTCCATGTTTGATATCGGTTTCTGGGAGCTGATGTTCATCGTGCTGATCGCGCTGGTCGTGGTCGGCCCGGAACGTCTGCCCAAGCTGGCCTATACCGCGGGCAAGTGGGTCGGCAAGGCACGCGGCATGCTCACCTCGGTGAAGACCGAAATCGACAGGGAGATCAAGGCGGAAGAGCTCAAGCGGGTGCTCGAAGAGCAGAAGAAGAGTCTCAATCCGCTGGAAGACGCCGTGGAAGAGACCCGCGAAGCATTCAGTGATTTCGGCAATCAGACCCGCAAGACCGCCGACGAGACCCGGGATCAGCTTTCCGATGCCCGCCGCCCATCCCAATCCTCCAGTGAAGAAAACACCAAGGCATGAGTCAGGATTCCGGGCGGGACGCCAACGAGATATTGAAGGAACAGCCCTTCGTCGCCCATCTTCTTGAACTTCGCGACCGCCTGCTGCGCGCGGTGGGGGCGGTGGCGGTGCTGTTTCTGGCGCTGTTCTATTTCGCCAACGACATCTACCTGTTCGTCGCCGCGCCATTGATGGCCCACCTCCCGCAAGGGACCACGATGATCGCCACGGAGGTGGCCTCCCCCTTTCTGACGCCCTTCAAGCTCACCCTGATGGTGTCGATCTTCCTGGCGATGCCGTTCATCCTCTACCAGTTCTGGGCCTTCATCGCGCCGGGACTCTACAAGCACGAGAAACGCATGGTCGTGCCGCTGGTGGTCTCCAGCACCATCCTCTACTACACCGGCATGGCCTTCGCCTACTTCGTGGTCTTTCCGCTGGTCTTCGCCTTTCTTATCGGCGCTACCCCGGACGGGGTAACGGTGGCGACGGATATCGCCAAGTATCTGGATTTCGTCCTCACCCTCTTCTTCGCCTTCGGCGTCGCCTTCGAGATCCCCATCGCGACGATCCTATTGGTGTGGATGGGCATGACCACCCCCGAGAGTCTGCGCGAGAAACGCCCCTACGTGGTGGTCGGGGTGTTTGTCATCGGCATGCTGCTGACGCCGCCGGATGTCATCTCCCAGACCCTGCTGGCGGTGCCCATGTGGCTGTTGTTCGAGGCGGGCATCTTGTTCTCCACGCTGTTCGTGCGCAAGCAGGATGAAGGTGACGAAGACGCCACCGACGCCGGTGACGCCCCTCAACCGCCCGCGCCCCGTCCCGGCGGCGGCCCGCCCGCTGCCGCCGCCGCGGGGCCTGGCTACGCCGGCCATGACTACGCACCAGATCCCGAGCGCTATACCCCGCTCACCCCGGAGGAGCTGGACCAGGAACTCGACGCCATCGAGGAAGAGGAGGCGCGGCAGGCCAACGCTCCCAACAAGGCTGCCGCGGATGGCGAAGACCCGATCAGCGCGGCGAGCACGGAAGGGAACGACCCGATCACCGCCAAACTGCGGGAGGTCCAGGAGTTACGGGCCTGCGAGGATGAGCAGGGTGCGCGGGACTTGCTCTATGAGGTGCTCGCCGAAGGCAACGAAGACCAGCGCAACGTGGCGCGCAACATCCTGCGCCAGCTCGACGACTAGTGCAGCACCTATGTTCATTTTGATGAACACCAAGCCTAGATGACGCTTTTAACGTACATGCAATCTTTATTCAGTTCACCCATCGAGAAAAAACAGGTGCTGCACTAGAGGTCAATGTCCAACCTCCATCAATTCAACCGCTGCTGCGCGGCGATCCTCGCCACCCTCTATCGCGACTTTCCGCTGGCCCGGGATATCAGCCCCCATGATCGGGAGGGGCGACCGGCCAGCGACTACAGCAATGACATCTTTTTCGCCACGGTTGGTTTTCTTGGCGAGGAGCGCTATCTCCGCTTCAAGCGCCAGAGCTATCAGGGCTTCGAGGGGGCGGTGCTGACCGCGCGCGGCCTCAACGCCCTTAATCGACGCCCCCGCGCCGACGCGCCGCCCATCGGCGAGACCCTGTCGGACCCCGAGGCGGAGGTGAACCCGCTCATCGCACTGGTGCTGGAACACGCCGACCACTGAAGGGGGAAAAAACCATGGCCCTGCCATACCCGCGCATGGCATCCATCGTCACCGCGCTGACGTTGTGGATGGTGACATACACCCTCGCCCAGGCCAACGCCCTGCGCGACCACCCCTCCCCCTATCTCGCCCTGCATGGGGACGACCCGGTGGCATGGCGGCCATGGAGCGAACAGATCCTGGAACAGGCCCAGGCCAGCGGCAAACCCATCTTCCTCTCCAGCGGCTATTTCTCCTGCCACTGGTGCCACGTCATGCAACGGGAGAGCTTCAACTCCCCGACCATCGCCAGACTGCTCAACCAGCACTTCATCCCGGTCAAGATCGACCGCGAGCTGAACCCTGCCCTGGACGAATATCTGATGGCGTTCGTGCGCAAGAACTTCGGTGCCGCGGGCTGGCCCCTCAATGTCTTCCTCACCCCCGAGGGCTACCCCCTGACCGGCCTCAGTTACGCCCCCAGCGAGCGCTTCGAGGCGATCCTGAACAAGATCGTCGCCGGCTGGAAGGAGGATGCCGACAATCTCGCCTACAACGCCCGCCTGCACGCCCTCAGCCAGGTCCTGAGCAGGCCCAGGTCGGCCCCGGCGCTCACCGCCGAGGCGCTCAAGGCGCGCTTCATCCAGCAAGCCCTGCAACTAGCCAACGAACTGCAAGGGGGCATCGGCGAGGGCAGCCGCTTCCCGATGGCGCCCCAGTATCTGGCCCTTGTGCCGCTGGCCGGAGACGACAATGTGGCCTTCAACGACTGGCTCCGACTGACCTTGGAGAGCACCGCCGGGCTTGGCATGCGCGATCACCTCAACGGCGGCTTCTTTCGCTACACCACCGACCCGGATCAGCGCACCCCCCATTTCGAAAAGATGCTCTACAACCAGGCCCTGCAAGCCCGGCTCTATCTCGCGGCGGCGCGCCAGTTCGACGCGCCCGACTACCGCGAGGTCGCATACCACACCCTGGACTTCGCCCTCAACGGCATGGCCCACGGGAGTGGCGGCTTCAGCGCCGCCATCTCCGCCATCGACGCCCGGCATCGGGAAGGCGCCGCCTATCTGTGGACGCAACAGGAGCTGGCGTCGCGGCTAACGCCCCAGGAGCGGGCCTATGCCGTGAAGCGCTGGTCCCTGGCAGGGCCTCCCGCTTTCGAAGAGGGCTGGCTGCCCCTGCCCGGCGCGGCGGCGGATCCGGAATGGGAGGCGACGACGACGCGCAAGCTGGCGGAGGCCGCCCGGGGCAACCCCCACCCCCACGACACCAAGCGCATCGCCGCCTGGAACGGCCTGCTGCTGAGCGCCCTCAGCGACGCCCTCGACACCCTGCAAGAGAATGACCCGCGCCACCCCGTCTACCGCGACGCGGCCAAACGACTGGCGGCGTTCCTGATGGAGGAGATGTGGCAAGCGGGGCGTCTCCACCGCGCCCTCACCGAGCGCGGCCCCGCCGGTGCGGGGGAGCTCGGCGACTACGTCTTCGTCGCCCAGGGTCTGGCCGACTGGCGTCGCCACGCCGCCCCTGACGGGGCGAAGCTGGATCGCCGCATCGACCAGCTCATCGCCCACGCCTGGCGACACCACTACGGCAAGGGCGGCTGGCGCCCCGGCGCTCAGGCCGCCCTGCCCGGGATGAAGGGCAAGCCCCTGATCGAGGCCGCCCCCCTGCCCTCGCCGTCGGCGACGCTGATCGAACTCACCCTGCAACGGGGAAGCGACGAACAGCGCAAGCTGGCCCGCGAGGCCATGGAGCGCGCCCGCGCCAGTACCCTCAAGGACCCCTTCTGGCACCCCGACTATACCCGCATTCTGCTGCAAACCCCGGACAATCCATGAGCCTGCATCAACTCTACGGCCAACTCGCCCACCTCCACCAAATGCTGCTGGATCTCTTCGGCAACATGCCCGAGGCCGACGCCTACCACCGCTACACCCCCTTCAGCGTCCCCGTGGCCTGGCTCTTCGGCAAGGCGGTCTTTCGTGAAACCGTGGCGCTGCGGGAGTGGATCCAGGGCGACGACGCGATCACCGCACGGGTGCGCCCCATCTTCGCGCACGAAAACCCGGATCAGGAGACCCTGGCGGCCTTGCCGCCCCGGGATCACCTGATCCAGTGGGCGACCCAGGTGTTCGATGAAAACCTCGCGCGACTCGCCAACCCCGGCCTGCTCCCCCGCCACCCCGCGGTAGAGGACGGACGCCTGGCGCATCACATCCTGCGCGAGGCGGGAAAGGATTACGAACGCATCCTGGCGGCCCTGGTGGAACGCCGCATCGTCACCTGCGATCCCGATTATCAGGTCGAACACCCGCTGCGCGCCCGCGATCCCGCCGCGGAGATGGTCGCCGTCATCCAGGGCCACTACCGCGTCGGCGGCAAGCGCGAAGATCCCGCCGCCGTGGACGATGAACTGCCGCCCCAGGTGGTGCAGTTGAGCAACTTCCGCATCGCCGCCCGGCCGGTGAACAACGCCGAGTTCCTTGCCTTCATCAACGATGGCGGCTATCAGCGCCGGGAGTTGTGGAGCGATGAGTCCCCCGGCGACTCGGCCCGCCATCAGTCGCCGCTGCACTGGCGGCAAGATGCCAAGGGGGAGTGGTACGGCGTCTCGCTAAGCGGCCCCGGCGACCTGACGCCCGCGGCCCCCGTCTCCGGCATCGACCGTCACGAAGCCGCCGCCTACGTCAACTGGCTGTCGACAAAGGGCGATACCTGGGAGGGTGCGGTATTGCAGCACGAATACCAGTGGGAGAGCGCGGCGCGCCTCAACCTGCTCAAGGATACGGGCAAGGTGTGGGAGTGGTGCGCCAACGCCTACCACGCCTACGACCAGTTCCAGCCCTCGCCGGATCGCTTCTGTCGCGGCGAGGCCTTTGACGAGGCGCTGGGGGTGGTGCGCGGGGGTTCGATCCACTCCCAGCCGCTGCAAAAGCGCCGCGCCTATCGCCGCCCCGCCTCGCCCCGAACGCGGCTTCATTTCGGCGGCCTGCGACCGGTATTTCCGCCGGCGAGCTAGTACAGCCGCGCGCGGTCTTCGTCAGCGCTAATCCGACCGGCCGCCGCGATAGCGAATGGGCGAGACGTTCATGCGCCGCTTGAAGGCGGTACAGAAGTTGGCGCTGCTACTGTAACCGACCGACTGGGCCACCGTCTCCAGCGACAGGTCGCTATCCCGCAGCAGCTTGGCGGCCTTCTGGATGCGCTGTTCCCGCAGCCATTCGAAGGCGGTCATGGAGTAGAGGATCTGGAAATCCTTGGAGAGCTTCTTGGCGTTGGTGCCTACCCGCACCGCCAGGTCGCGTAGCGAAGGGGGGCTCCGCAAGTCCTCAAGGAGGATTTCGCAGGCGCGATAGACCCGCTGCACATGACGCCCCGGCAGCGCGGCAGCGGCCTCCTTGTCGCCATTGCTGTCGGGATCCAGCGGACCAAAGCGCTCCTCGTAGGCGCGCACCCGTTTCAGCAGATTGCTGTAGATTCGCGTCTGCTTGAGGTGGGTAGTGACCCTGGCGAGCAGCTCCGCCTCCTCCACCGGCTTGGTAATGTAATCCACGCCGCCCGCCTTGAAGCCACTGACCTTGCTGGCGGCATCCTGATCTCCGCTAAGGAACACCACGGGGATATCCCGGACTCTGGAGTCCGCCTTGATGCTGGCGCAGGCGGTAATGCCATCCATGCGCGGCATTCTGACATCCATCAGTATCAGATCGGGCCGCTCCTCCCGCAGCGCGACCAGACACTCCTCTCCATCGCTGGCGGTGATCACCCGAAAACCATAGTCCGCCATGTAGGCCTTGATCAATTCCAGATTGTACTGATCGTCATCTACCAGCATCAACGTAACTCCTTCCGTGACACTGTTATCAGCTTCAGCCTTAAGGCCGTCAAAAACACTCTCTTTCATTAGGTTGCACCCGTTACCCGGCCACCATATCCATTCATGGTGTAACTCCCTGTAATCCCCTTCCATCCAGCCCCATGCGGCGGCGGGATGAATGTCGCGTCAATACAACTACGAGAGCATAGCAGATAATCGATCGCTCAGTTTTTTTGTGAACGAATGATCATTTTTACCCAGTAGCCGATTCGTTATGGATGAACCAATTATGTGACACACTTCACATTTTAACGTTAGCGCTGATGCTCACCGCTGCAATAGCGGCTCGATCGTTTCGATCACGCTATCACTATCCCACTCCAAGGCGCCAAAATAGGCGTAGCGAATGATCCCTTCTCGATCAACGAGAAAGCTGGTGGGATAGGCGCGAATCGACCAGCTTGCGGCGCTATCTCCCCCCTCGTCCAGCAGTACCGGGAAATCAGCGGGGGTGGTCTCCAGGAACTCCGCCACCCGAGCCCGGGGCTCGCCCAGATTGGCGGCGAGGATGGTAAAACCCCGCTCGCCCAGACGCTGGGCGAGACGCCCCATGGAGGGGATCTCCTCAACGCAGGGCGGGCACCAGGTGGCCCAGAAGTTGACCAGCACCACCTGGCCCAGATAATCCCTCAAGTCATGGATCCGTCCCCGCATGTCCGCAAGGCGCAGTTCCGGTGGCTGGGGGTCGCCGCGAAAGGGGTGCAGACCCGCCTCCTTGACCTGTTTCCAGGCGGGCAGGTCGAGGGCCATATCCGGCGCGGGCACCCCACGAATTTCGTCGTTGTAGGGATCCAGTAGCTCCATCGCGGCCACCAACATGCGCGGCAGTTCCCCGCGCACCTCCCGCTCACGGGGCGTGGCGTCGCCACGCACCTCAAAGCCGTCACTGACATCTTGCAGCACATGCCGATAGAGGTCGGAACCGCCCGCCTCCAGCCGCTCCACCAACCCGCTGAGATGCCAGATCTTGGCCGAATGGGTGGGCTGCATGAGATAGATGGGCAGATTACTGGCGGAGGCGATGGGCAGATACTCCATATCCCGCCCCGCCTCCGGCGAGTCCACCGCCAGGTTGGGATGGAGCAGAATCACCCCGCCCAGGGGCGACGCCTCGGGGTGCTGGGTGCGCCATTCGCGCACCGCCCCCAGCAACAGCGCCGCGCCGCGCCCGGAGGAGAGCAGGTAGAGGGGGGCGGCCTGCTCGTGCAGGGCATGGATCAGCGCCGCCACATCCTCTACCGCCATCTCGTTGAGGCTGCTGCGCCCGGGGTTAATGAAGTAGCTGGCATGGAGATCCGCCAGCCATACCTCCACGTCCCGCTCGGCCACGCCCTCGGCCATCGCCCGCTCCCGCTCGCCCTGCAAGCCGTACTCCGAAGGCAGCCACAGCAGGCGCGGCTCGCCCTCGCCGACTCGTTCCCCAACCTTTTCACCAATCACTTCAAGATAAAATTCGGTATCCCCCGCCGCCAGGGTCACGCTCTCGCCGCCCCAGCCTTGGGATAGCCCCGCCAGCCAGCACAGCAGCATCGCCGCCAGTCGTCTTGCCATCAATCTTCCCACGTCACTCTCCTTCGCTTTTCCAAGAGATCGTTTTTATGGTAAGTTGCGTTACTTCAGAAGTCGAATAACGAAGCCGGTTTTCCTTCCATGACAAAAGTCCTGTTAGTTGACGACCATGAACTGGTCCGCACCGGCCTGCGCCTTATCCTGGAAGACCATAAAGACATTGCAGTCGTTGGCGAGGCGAATTCCGGCGAAGAGGCGGTCCGCCTCACCGATCAGCTCAAGCCGGACATCGTGCTGATGGACATCAGCATGCCCGGCATCGGCGGCATCGAGGCGACCCGCCGCATCCGCCAACGCCACCCGGAGATCCAGGTCATCGCCGTCACCGTCCACTCGGACTCCCCCTTCCCCAGCAAGTTGCACGAGGCCGGGGCGATCGGCTACCTCAACAAGGGCTGTCCCGCCGACGAGATGTTCGAGGCGATCAAGACCGTCGCCAACGGCAAGCCCTTCGTCTCCCGCGAGGTCTCCCAGAAACTGACCCTGGCGACCCTCAACGGCCAGAACCCCAACTCGCCGTTTCGCACCCTCTCCCAGCGCGAGATGCAGGTGCTGATGATGATCATCCAGGGGATGAAGAACCAGGACATCTCCGACTCCCTCCACTTGAGCCCCAAGACGGTCAGCACCTATCGCCACCGCCTGTTCGAAAAGCTCAGCGTGGAGACCGACGTGGAACTCACCTTCATGGCCCTGCGCCACGGCCTCGTCGACCCTCAGAACCCGCGGTAGGGAACGACGAAACACGGGCAGGGCGCGAAAAATCGGGAACTATCCCCCACGACGCGAAGCCATCCAAGCTTCGGCGCAGGTTGCGAGGTCCATAACCGAGAAAACGGCCGAGTGACCAACTTTGATTGCTACCCAACCCCTTGATCCAGCCACCATCCCCCTGGCCCTCTACATCCACCTCCCCTGGTGCCTGCGCAAATGCGCCTATTGCGACTTCAACTCCCACGCCGCCAGGCATCCGGAACTGGAGCGTTACATCACGGCGTTGCTGGCGGACCTGGACCGGGAGGCCCCCTTCGCCTCTGGACGGTCGCTGACAACCCTGTTCATCGGCGGCGGCACGCCCTCCCTCTTCCCGCCGGCGCTGATCGAGAGGCTATTGCGAGGCGTGGACCGAATCATCGGCATCGCCGCCGATGCCGAGATCACCATCGAGGCCAACCCCGGGGCCGTGGACGAACAGGGTTTCGCCGGCTATCGCACTGCCGGCGTCAATCGCATCTCCATTGGCGTCCAGAGCTTTCATGACCCCGCCTTGCAACGGCTGGGGCGCATCCACGATGGCGCCGCGGCACTCCAGGCCGTGCAGCGCGCCCGCGCCGCCGGCTTCCAACGCATCAATCTCGATCTGATGTTCGGCTTGCAGGGCCAGAGCGTCCCCCAGGCCGCGGCCGATCTGCGCCAGGCCATCGCCCTGGAGGTGGAGCACATCTCCCGCTACCAGCTGACCCTGGAGCCGGGCACGGAGCTGTCTCGCGCCCCGCCCGAAGAGCTGCCCGATGACGACGCCGTCGCCGAGATGGAGGAGATGGGAGAAGAGCTTCTGGCGAAGGCCGGCTACCGTCGTTACGAGGTCTCCGCCTACGCCCAACCCAACGAGGCCTGCCGCCACAACCTCAACTACTGGACCTTCGGCGACTATCTGGGCATAGGCGCGGGCGCCCACGGCAAGATCACCCAACCCGATCGCATCGTTCGCCGCCGCCGTCTCGCCGACCCGAACAAGTACATGGCCCACGCGGGCACGCCCCCGGCTATTCGGGAACAGCGCACTCTCGACCAGAACACCCTGATCGCCGAATTCATGCTCAACGCCCTGCGCCTGCGCGACGGCTTCGCCCCGGAGCTCTTTACCGCACACAGCGGTCTGCCTCTGCACGGGATGCAGAGTCGACTGGAACAGGCCGTACGCCGGGACCTGCTGCGCACAAACCCGGCACGGATACGCCCCACGGAACTGGGCTGGCGCTTTCTCAATGACCTGATCGCATGTTTCCTGTAAGCGCCTCAGGCCGCCGAGGCATCTCTCTCCTCCAACTCCGGCAACCCGAACGATAGCAGCGCGGCGGCGAGCACCAGTCCGGCGGACCACCACAGGCAGCCCTCCAGCCCCTGGGTCTGGTAGATGAGCCCCGACAGCACGGTGCCGGTGAGGCGACCGCCAGCGTTGGCCATGTAGTAGAAGCCGACGTTCATGGAGACCTGCTGCTGATCGGAGTAGGCAAGGATCAGGAAGGAGTGAACCGCGGAGTTGATGGCGAATACCACGCCGAAGAGGATCAGGCCCACTACCAGCACGATCGCCGGCGACCAGCCCTGGTGCAGCGCCAGGGCGATGCCGGCGGGAAAGATCGCCAGCACGAAGGCCCAGATTCGCGCCGCGCCGCCGCCCGGTCCTGGCGCCTTGTGGACATTTTTCAGCAGCCGCGGCGCGCTGGCCTGGACCACGCCATAGCCGATCACCCACAGCGCCATGAAGGCCCCCACCTGAGAGAAGCTCCACCCCAGCACCTCGTAGAGAAACACCGGCAGCCCCACCACGAACCAGACATCCCGGGAGCCGAACAGAAAGAACCGCGCCGCCGAGAGGCGGTTGATCGCCGCCACCTTGGAGAAGACCTCGGAAAACTTCGGCTTGGACTTCATCTTGCCCACGCCCGAGGGCAACAGCAGCGCGGTGACGATCAGCACCAGCAACAACATCCCCGCCAGCACCGCCAGCGCGCCGCGAAAGCCGATCCAATCCAGCAGCCCCGCCCCGACAAAGAACCCCGCCCCCTTCAGCGCGTTCTTCGAACCGGTCAACACCGCCACCCACTTGAACAGCCGGCTATCGCCCCCCTCCTTGACGATGCTCTTCACCGACGCCTTGGCCGACATCTTGTTGAGATCCTTGGCGATCCCCGACAGCGCCTGGGCGAACATCACATACGCCACCCCCAGCCAGGCATCCGGCACCGTCAGCAGGCTCAGCGCGAAAACCTGTAGCCCCATGCCGATGTGCATGGTCAGATTCAAGCCGATCCGCGCCCCCAACCACCCCCCCACCAGATTGGTGACGATGCCGAAGAACTCGTAGAAGAGAAACAGCATCGCCACTTCGAAGGGGGAATAACCGAGCATGTGGAAGTAGAGCACCACCAGCATGCGGATGGCGCCGTCGGTGATGGTGAAGGCCCAGTAGCCGGCGGTTACGGTTAGGTAGTTCCGAAGGCTTGATGAGGACGCCATCCGAAGTTTTAAGTTTGAAGGGGGAAGTTTGAAAGGCGGCATATTGGAGCTTATATGGATGAGTTTCGAAGAGGGTTAAGGAGTCTGCTGACTTTCCTTGCGCATTTTCAGGATGATGCTGGCAAGAATCGCGATGATTTCGTTACACTCGGTCGTCAGCTCTTTCAGGCGAGTCTTTGGCATAATCTCGCTGACCGCGATAAGACGGAGCCAGTAATGGGTTTCGCGAGCCTCCTTGCACGCGATACTGTATTTGCTGATGAAATCAGCCTTGCTTTGCGAAACCTGTGCCTCCTCCACATTGGCGCCAATAGAGGTTCCAGATCGAAGCAGTTGATTCGCCAGCACTCGTGAGACCCCGGGCTTGGCATCCAAAGCCTGACAAAGCTTCACGACACGGCGCGCAACTTCAAAACACCTTTCCGGGATATCCGGCTTCACCTCATGGCCACCCTTTCAAACTTCGAACTTCCTTCTTCAAACTTCCGACTGAATGGATTTCGCGACAACAGTCGCGAAATCCATCAGTCGGTTCACGTATCCCCATTCATTATCATACCAGGCATAGATCTTGACCTGGGTTCCATCGATCACCATGGTGGAGAGCCCATCGACAATGGAAGAACGGGGATCGTTGACATAGTCCACCGAGACCAGCGGTCTTTCCTCATAGCCCAGGATGCCTTGCAGCTCGCCCTCGGCGGCCGCCTTGAAGTAGCCGTTCACCTCTTCCGCGGTGACGGAGCGGGGGGCTTCGAAGACGAAGTCGGTGAGGGAGGCGTTTAGCAGGGGGACGCGCACGGCGTGACCGTTCAGCTTGCCTTCCAGCTCGGGGAAGATCTTGGTGATCGCCTTGGCGGAGCCAGTGGTGGTGGGGATCAGGGAGTTGCCGCAGGCCCGGGCGCGGCGCAGGTCCTTGTGGCCCTTGTCGACGATAATCTGGGTGTTGGTGATGTCGTGGATGGTGGTCATGCAGCCGTGGACGATGCCGATCTTCTCGTGCATCACCTTCACCACCGGCGCCAGGCAGTTGGTGGTGCAGGAGGCGGCGGTGAGCAGGTGGTGCCTGTCCGGTTCGTAGAGATGGTCATTGATGCCATAGACCACATTCAACGCCCCTTCGGTCGGCGCGGCGACGATCACCTTCTTCACACCCTGGTCGAAATAGTTCTGAAGGGTGTCAGGCTTCTTGTGGTGCTTACCGGTGGCCTCGATGACGATATCGCAATCCGACCAGTCGGTGTCGCCGATGGCTGCGTTGGAGGAGTGGGCGATCTTCCGCCCATCCACCACCATCGCATCCCCCTCAAACCCGGTCTCATGGGTCCAGGTCCCATGCACCGAATCGAACTTGAGCAGATGCGCCGAGCCCTCCGCGCCGGTGGCGATCTCGTTGACGCGAACAAACGCCAGCTCAGGCCGGCCCCAGCCAGCTCTTAGGCCCAGGCGGCCCATGCGGCCGAAGCCATTTATGCCGATTTTTTGGGTCATTTTTTATACTCCCGGTGTACAAAGTTAGCAGTGTGAAGAGTGAAGTTTGAAATTTGGTGACCGGCTAAAGCCTCAATCTCCAAATGACGTTATTCACCAGGAACCCTCCGCCACCATCCTTTCAAACTTCCCCCTTCAAGCTTCACAATTGAAAATCCACCCCATAAGCCTCTTCCCCCTCGACAACCGGCAGCGTGAGGGTATTCCCCCAATGCGACCAGCCGCCGTTGTAGAGTCGCACATCTTTGTAACCGAGATGTTTCAGCTGCATCCACGCCAGGCTCATGCGGAAGCCGTCGTGGCAGTAGGCATAGATGGTCTTGTCTTTGGGGATTTCGTGGTAGAGGGCTTGCAGGGCTTCGTCGGGTTTCCATCTCTGGTTGCTGGCGCCGTCGAGGCTGACGACGTTGATGGCGCCGGGGATGTGGCCACCCATGATGGAGTGCTGGATCACTTCGCCGGTGTACATCGCATGGGGGCGGGCGTCGAGCAGGATGACATTGGGGTCGCGGCGGGATACCACGTCGTCGTAGATGTCGGTCCATTCGACGGACATATCGGGGTTGGCGGGTTTGAGGGTGACCTTTCCGGGCGCGCGCGCCGGTTCGGGTTGCTGGCTCATCTCCTCGAAGACGCTCCATTCGAGGGTGCCGCCGTTGAGGATCTTGACCTGGGACATGTCGAAGCCGTAGAGCGCCAACAGATAGTAGAGACGGGAGACCAGCGCGGTGTTGGCGTCGTCGTAGAGCACCAGGGTGGAGTCATCGTTGACGCCCCAGCCGCGCAGCGTCGCCTGAAAGGCCTCGCGGGAGGGAAAACGCATCAGCGGCGCGGCGTGGTTGTCGCCCAGATCCTTGAAGCGCTGCACCTGTACCGCACCGGGGATGTGGCCGACGGTGAGGTAACGGTGGGGATGGTAACGGACCTCCAGCACCAGCAGGTTGTCGTCGTCGATGTGTTCGCCGAGCCAGTCGGAGTCCACCAGGAACCCGGGCGAAGCGGAGGCGGTGAAGGGAATCAGCGCCATCAGCAGCAGCGGGATCAGGGTGCGTGTAAAAATGGTCTTCAAGCGGTCAGGCATAATGGGTCTCCCATGGTTCTGATTTTCAGGTCTGTCGGCGCCGGGGGTTGATCGGGCGCAGCCACGCATCGGTCATTGGTATATTTCCACCTTCAGAAGGATGTCGCATAACGGGACAGCCGAGCGCAGCTCGGCGATCCATGAGGGAACTGCCAACACAACCGGATAACACTCCCGGGAAAGGGGCCTGTGCGACGCCTCCTGCGTAAAGGGCTTCATGAAGCGCGTTCCCCTGGCCGGAGGGTCGCCTCGGGCGCCTCGCAAGGCCGTTCTTCCGCGTCGGCCTCCGCCGCGTCGGGAGTGCCGTCCCGCATCCCCTCCAGAACCCGGTAGCACCACAGCGGCATGCCGGGGTGCAGGCGATAGTGCATCCACTTGCCCTGGCGTCGCGCCGTCACCAGACCGGCCTCCCGCAGCACCGCCAGATGCCGCGAGGCCTTGGGCTGGGACATCCCCAGGCGCGCATGGATGTTGCACACGCACATCTCCCCCTCACCCATCAGCAAGAGCACGATACCGCGGCGCGAGGCATCCGAGAGAGCGTCAAAAACAGCCTGAACGTTCACCCTATTTGCGGCCCCACCAGATTGAATCCCCACCCCACCAGGGTAAAGGCCACCGCCAGCACCCCGGCGAACAGCGCCAGCGCCGGCCAGCGGATCACCTTGCGCAGGATCAGCATCTCCGGCAGCGACAGGGCGGCGACGCTCATCATCAGCGCCAGCGTGGTGCCGATGGCCACGCCCTTGCCGAGCATCGCCTCGGCCACCGGGATGATGCCGGTGGCATTGGAATAGAGTGGAATGCCCAGCAGCACCGCCAGCGGCACGTCGAGCAGGCCACCGTCGGCGAGGTTTTCACTCACCCACTGTTCAGGCACGAAGCCGTGAAACAGCGCCCCGATGCCGATACCGATCAGCACCCACTTCCAGATGCGACCGACGATCTCCTTCACCTCGCCGAGCGCGTAGTTGTGACGCCCGCGCAGGGAACGGTCGGGCTCGGGCAGGTTCATCTCGCCCATCTGGATCTTCCAGACATACTCTTCCACCCAACGCTCGGGCTTGAAGCGCTGCATCACCAGGCCGCCGATCCAGGCCACCGCCAGCCCGGCCGCCACATAGAGCAGCGCCAGCTTCCAGCCGAGGATACCGGCCAGGATCACCACCGCGACCTCGTTGATCATGGGCGAGGCGATGAGAAAGGAGAAGGTGATGCCGAGCGGGATGCCCGCCTCCACGAAACCGATGAAGAGGGGTACCGAGGAGCAGGAGCAGAAAGGGGTCACCGCCCCCAGGGAGACCGCCATGCCCCGGGCCTGCCAGTCGGGCCGTCCACGCACATACTCCCGCACCCGCTCGGGAGAGAGCAGCGCACGGAACAGCCCCATCACGTAGATCACCGCCGCTAGCAGCACGAAGATCTTGGTCACGTCCATGACGAAGAAATGCAGCGCGGCGGCCAGGTGATCGGCGGGGTCGAGTTCGGCCAATCGATAGATCAGCAGGTCGGCGAGGGCCTCAAATATGCCCATCGGAGACCAGCGCCGCATGGCTATGGAGATAATCGACGTGGGCCGGCAGTCGCAGCGACTTGGGCCGCAATTGACGCACCCGCTCGCCGACCTGCTGCGGATCGAGCCCCCGCTCGGCCAGGATGATCCCTGCCATCAACCCCGTACGGCCGGAGCCGCCCTTGCAGTGGATCGCCAAGCTACCCCCACGATCCAGTAACTGGTGGATCTCTTCCCGGCATATCCGCCATGCCTTTTCAAAATCGGCGGTCGGCGCGGCATCGTCCTCTATCGGCATATGCAACCAGCGCATGCCCTGCCGGTCGCACTCCCTGGGTAGTTCGCTTACCCCATATTCGGCCAACTCATCGGTCGGCATCAGGGTGATAAGCGCCTGAGCACCGGCCTGTCTGAGTTGCGCAAGGGCATCCGTCAGCGCGACACCCTTGGTGCCGGGACAGGGGGTGAAGATCACTCTTCCGCCCGATTCAAGCGGGAGAGTATCGAATGGATGCATGTTCATGAACTTTTATCTCTGGAAATCATGTGATTAGCCCGTTCCGCGCTTAATATGTCTATGCCATCAAGCGTTTTTTACCTTCCGGCGGTATCGGCGATGGCCGGGTGCGATTCAAACTGATGTGTTTGGCTATAGGCACCGTCATTCCGGCCATAGCCTGCCCCCGCGAAGGCAGAGGGAAGACCGGAATCTGCCGCGCCATGGAAGGCATCCTTGCCGCTGGATGCCGCACTTCCGTGTGCGGCATGACGTACTTTTCAAGTTTTGTGGCCACCGAAAGGTTTTCCGCATCGATTTGAATCGCACCCGCGATGACCGGGAAACTTTTACGGAACCATGCTAATCGGCAACCCACTGGCGCACCTGATCCGGCCCCGGCAGCCCGCCGGCATGCACCAGCTTGCCGTCGACCACCACCCCCGGCGTCGACATCACCCCATAGCCCATGATCTCGGCCATATCGGTGATCTTTTCCAGCTCGATCTCCACCCCCGCCTGCTCGGCGGCGATGCGGATCAGATTGGCGGTGGTCTCGCAGTTCTTGCAGCCCGAGCCCAGTACCTTGATGTTTTTCATTTGCCGCTCCCATGCAGATAGATTGGATTCCGCGAATATCACCGAAAAATGTGCATATCCTAGAAACCCAAGCTACGCTCCATTTTTGTGACGACCGAATCACGAACTTTTGCCGACAAGAAGTTTGCAGGTATGTATCTCAGTCCATATACGCTCTGCGACCCTCTGTTGGCTTCCTTAATATACTGAAGGATCACATTGGCATGCTTTCGGCCCCATGCCCACAAGACCTCCCCACGAATCCCCCATTGCCAATAAGCATCGCAGGGCCAATTTAAGCGGTGTTTTCTATCCGAATAACACCGAGAGCATTGAACCATGCCATTCGTTAGCAAGGGATACCCTCCCCTTCTTGCATCACCTCCGCCTCGCAGATACTGTTCCGAACCAGCTGGCGGTTTCCAATGAAACTGGGTAGGAAACCGTTCAAGGACGACCCAGCCGCCCCACTGATGCGCTGACCTACCATCGTCGGGATGAAACTCACTACTCAACACGAACTCAAACGGTTCTTCGAATTTCGCAAGCCCTCCGCAATCGGGGCACCTAATGTCGATGGGCTCGCATATCATTCCAGGCTCCTCCTACCACTGGGTGCAACCCCCCTTCACTCTTCAAACTTCTCTCTTCAAACATTTACTGCCCCTCCATCTGGAGGTAGGTCTGGTGAATATTCCTGCGATGCCAGTCATCAAAGAATTTCAGCTCATCAAAGGCCGGGGCATCTGCCATCTCCTCGATGACCTCTTCCATGTCGGTCCAATCTTCCAGCGCCTTGCCAACCCGCGCTACCAGAAGATCAAGGTAGTCGCCGGTGTGGCGTTTCGCCTTGGCCAGATCGCCGGGATAGCCGTGGCCGGGGATGACGTGCTCAGGCCCCATGGCGGCGAGGGCATGGAAGGCTTCCCGCCAACGCAACACCGGAGACGTAGCCTGCACCCCCAGCATGCGATCGTGGAAGATATAATCACCGGCGAAGAGGGTCCTGGACCGCGGCAGCCAGAGCACCGCGTCGCCGGCGAAGTGGCCATCGCCGGGCCAGATCAGTTCGAACTCCACGCCGCCGAAGGTGAAGGCGTGGCGGTCCGCATCGATGGGCTCGGCGGCAACCAGCGGCGATACCGTTTCCGCCTCTTCACCGACTTGCTGACGCATGCGGGTCAGGTGCGCCCCGGTCCGCCGCCGCTGGTTCTCCACCGTGCGCTTGAGCGCCAGGATCGGAACGCCCTGCTCGACGAACCGGCTATTGCCCATCCAGTGATGGTCCTGGACGCCGATATTCACCACCAGCCGAATCGGCTGCTCGGTTACGCCGGCCACCGCCGCCTCGATCAGGCGCGCGCCCTCGGGCGTCGCGCCGCTGCCGACCAGCACCACGCCCTCGTCGGTCACCACGAACCCCAGGGTGTTGTTCAGGCCGTGGTTCCGCGGCGTGCGCGGGCCGATCTCACCGACGATGGCGTAACGCTTGCCGGCAACCTGAACCACTTCAGGTTCGAAGCCACTGGCCAGACTGGGGACCAGCCAGGAGAGCAGTAGCCATCCGAATGCCCCCCACCATCGATACCTTCTCGCTGTCACCGGTTCATTCCCCTGCTCATGGGCGCTTCGCCTTCGCGAACGCGCTGCGTGATATATACGCTTAGACGAATATTACTACCGCCAGAAACCCACGGTCAAGCCATAAAACACGGGGGATCGAGAAATCAGCCCCACACAAACATCTGATGGAAAAAATACCAGACCTGGGGCAAGGCCCTGATACTGTGCATCCGCACGGCCAGGCGTGTACGCCAAGCGCCCATGGCCAAGCCCCGCCCCTTTGGTATGATGCGCCGCCGCATCAGCTTATCAGTAACGACTTGATCACCGCATCCGCCGGGGACGCGACACCCGCCCAGCACCAGCATCGTGATGCTGGCCAGGGTGGTGGTAGCCTTCACCCACAACCCTGGCCTACGGCGTGTTCGTGGGCGTGCTGCTGGCGGCGATGCCCTTCGGCGGCTTGGCTCAGCAGGACGGCCGGGCCTCGGCGGAGGCGGTCAGCCCCGCCACGGCGGCGGCGTCGTCGGCGAAGCCGATGCCGGCCTCGCTGTAGACGTGAAAGACGGCGTCGGCGCCGCCCTTTTTCAGGGCCTCGATCTCGTCGGGGTACTCCACCACGGCGGCGATCTTGCCGCTGAAGCTGCGGTGGCGCAGTTGTTCCAGGGCGTAGAGGTTGCCGTGGTGGCTGGGCATCGCCAGCAGCACCATGCGCATCTGGTCGCAGGCGATGAGCTTCTCCCAGAAGTCCGAGTCCACGGCGTCTCCTTCGATCACCTCATAGCCTTGCTGCTTCAGTTGCTGCACCTTGTGGCCGTCGTTGTCGATGCCCAGCACCGGCAGGCGGTAGTGCTCGCGAACGCGCTGGTAGGCGCCGCGGCCGATCTTGCCCATGCCCATGATCACCACTTGGGCGTCTCCCAGCTCGATGGGGCGGTCCGCCGGGTGCAGCCGCTCCGGCGGCAGGCTGGGCAGGTATTGGTCGAGCCAGTGGTAGAGCTGCTCGCTGGCGGCATTGAGGGGTGCGGCCAGCACGAAGCTCAGGGCCACGGTGAGCGACAGCACCACCAGCCACTCGGGGGCGAACCAGCCCTGACTGGCCGCGAGGGCGGCGATGATGAGGCCGAACTCGGAGAAGTTGCTCAGGCTCAGGGTGGCCAGGGTGGTGGTGCGGGTACGCAGCCGGAACAAGCGGAAAATCGCCATGAACAACAGGCTCTTGAGCGGCATCAGCAGCAGCAACAGCAGCGCCAGCCATACCAACTCAAGGGTGGGAAGAGCGGTGAGGCCGATCGACAGGAAGAACCCGACCAGAAACAGCTCCTTCATGTGGAACAGCGACTTGGCGAGCTGATCGGAGGCGGCGTGGGGGGCCAGCAACATGCCGATGATCAGCGCCCCCAGGTCGCCCTTGACGCCGAGTGCGTCGAACAGCGCATAGCCCAGCACCAGCGCCAACAGCACCCCGAACAGGATCTGCATCTCGCCGTGGCCCACCCGATCCAGCAAGCGGCGCAGCAGCGGAGCCGCCGGCAACAGCAGGAACAGCAGTACCGCCCAAGGGCTGGGCAATACACCGGTGGAGGCGCTGAGGAAGAGCACGGCGAAGATGTCCTGCATGATCAGCACGCCGATGGCGAGGCGCCCGTAAAAGGACTGGGCCTCGCTGCGCTCCTCCAGCACCTTGACCGCGAAGACGGTACTGGAAAACGACAGGGCAAAGGCCAGGATCAGCAGGGTCTGCAAGTTACTCCCCTGGAGCAGGGTGAGGCCGGCGAGCTTGAACAGCGACAGCATCAGCACCAGCAGCAGGCTCGATAGCAGCATGTGGATGCTCGCCCCGGCCCAGACCTCGCCGCGCAACAGGGTGCGCACGTCCAATTTCAGGCCGATGGTGAACAGCAGCAGGGTTACGCCCAGGTTGGCCAGGGTCTCCAGCGTCGGCGTCAGGCCGTAGCCCAGGGCATTGAGGGCAAAGCCGGCGGCGAGAAAGCCCACCAACGGCGGCAGGCGCAGCAGCATCGCGCCGAGCCCGCCCAAAAAGGCGGCGAGGATATAGGCCGGATCCATATCGGCATTCACTCCAGGGGTCGAGGGTCCTAAAAAATGCAGTGCATTATAGCGGAATTCGCCTCGCGACCAAGCGCCGCTTGATATTGATGCGGCCCCGTTCGGAGTACAGCCGGGAGCATGACCACTTTGCCCTGACAATTCGGAGCGCGACGCGGTCAAGACGGCATTCCCAGACGGGGTCTGGGAGCGAGAAACCAATTCCCGCCCTGCACCCGCTGGCGTTGGCGCTGCCGGGATGCCGCTGGGATTTTTTGGCTGGAGAGAACGGGGAGGAGGCCGATAGCTGAGCAGGCCTTGATCATCATTTCTCTGGCGCCGAGGCTCCCCCCTCAGGAGCGCATCGCGCAGATCCAGGAGAATAGAGGCAACTCTCCCCACAGCAAGACGAACCTACCCTGTCGCTGCCGGCGATCGCTCGGGTTGGTTTTCGCAAATCGCAGGAGTGGTTCAGCGGCTCTCTTGCTTGCGTGCCGCGGCAACGCCCGTGAGCATCAGCAGAAGGCCAAGCAGGAACATGGCCCCCCCGGAAATCATCGGGACCATCACCGGCGTCGTACCGCGCGAATTGGTGATCGTGCAGTTGCCGTTTAGGACGACACGCGCGCAATCGGCCTGGTTTGGCGCGTACCCTTCCGGCACGGTCTCGGTGGCCGTACAGGTGGCGTCCGGCGCCGCGCCGGTGACGGTGAAGACCGCCGGCGCGCCCTCGGCCGCGCTCAGCGGTGTGGCGGCGATGGTCCCCGAGGTGCAGCTCAGCGCCACCGGGACCGATGCCGTATTGTCATCACTGAAGTCCTTGTTGACCGTGATTGTGGCGCTGTTAAGCGTATTGGTAATAGTGCAGCTATCACCCAGCGCCACCCCGGCGCAGTCGGTCTGATTGGCGGTATATCCAAGGGGTGTCGTCTCGGTCGCGGTGCAGGTGGTTCCGGGGTCGGCCCCGGTCACCATGAATACCGCCGGCGCGCTTTCGGATGCGTTCCGCGGCGTGGCGATGATGTTGCCCGAGGTGCAGGTCAGCTCTACCGGCACCGTGGCGATGCTGTTGGGGATGAAATCCTTATTGACCACAATAGTGTCGCTGTTGAGTGTGTTGGTGATAGTGCAACTCCCCCCCAGCGCCACGCCCACGCAGTTTGTCTGATCCGCGGCGTAACCGACTGGCGCCGTCTCGGTCGCGGTACAGGTGGTTCCCGGGTCGGCCCCGGTCACTGTAAACACCGCCGGCACGCTTTCGGATGCGTTCAGTGGCGTGGCGGTGACGTTGCCCGAGGTGCAGGTCAGCTCCACCGGCACGGTGGCGACACTGTTGGGGCTGAAGTCTTTATTGACCGTGATGTTGTTACTGTTAAGCGTATTGGTGATGGTGCAACTCCCACCCAGCGCTACACCCACGCAGTCGGACTGATTTGCAACATAACCCACGGGTACTGTCGTCTCCGTTGCGGTACAGGTAGCCCCTGGGTCGGCTCCGGTTACGGTAAACACCGCGGCCTCACTTTCGGATGCGTTCAGTGACAAGGGGGTGATGGTTCCCGAGGTGCAGTCCAGGGTCACCGGGACGCTGTCGGTATTATTGGGGCTGAAGTCTTTATTGACCACAATGGTATCGCTGTCAAGGGTATTGATGATTTTACAGCTACCTCCCAGCGCCACGCCCACACAGTCGGTCTGATCTGCGGTATAACCGAGGGGTATGGTCTCGGTCGCGTTACAGGTAACCCCTGGGTCTGCGCCGGTCACCGTGAACACCGCCGGTATCGACTCGGAAGCCAGTAGCGGTGTGATCGTGACGCTGCCCGAGGTGCAGGCTAGATCCACCGGGACGCTGGCGGGACTGTTGGGGCTGAAGTCCTTGTTGACCACGACGGTGTTGCTATTGAGCGTATTGGTGATGGTGCAGCTCTCGCCCAGCGCCACCCCGGCGCAGTCGGCCTGATTGGCGGTATATCCAAGGGGTGTCGCCTCGGTCGCGGTGCAGGTGGTTCCCGGGTCGGCCCCGGTCACGGTGAATACCGCCGGCGCGCCCTCGGCTGCGTTCAGCGGCGTGGCGGTGATGTTGCCCGAGGGGCAGGTCAGGTCCACCGACACCGTGGCGACACTGTTGGG
>JAABSM010000061.1 GCA_011390365.1 Gammaproteobacteria bacterium | reverse complement strand
ATAAATGGCTCAACCGGCGGGGCGGGAAGAAGCGGAGCTTCAACTGGAGCCAGTTCAAGGTTGCGCTGGAAAAGCTGTGCATCGCCCGGCCGCGAGTCAATGTCATTAAGTTACTGTGAATCTACCGAGGAGTGGCAGTCCTCAAAGGACTGCCACTCCTTGGGCTGATTCATTTCCCGGGGTGGTGCATCACTCCATGACCGTTAGCGCCACGCCAGGTTCCCGCTCTTGATGCGCCTTACTCCGGGGCAGGCCGGAAATCCGCCGAGCCGGCATAGGATGTGCCGAATAAAAGGCCATGTCGCTCGGTCGGCGGCACATCCTATGCGGAACCAAAAACGGTCGGCGTACCCAAGAAATGAGGCGCATCATTCCCGGAGGATGCCACGATGGCTTATCTTAATGGCATTGGGCCGCGAGTCACCGAGAAACCCGTACACACGGTCTTTGCATCATGAAAGCCAAGCCCGCCGCGCAAGCGAGTACGACCGAGGAACCGGATGCGGGAAAACTGCACGTCCGGGTCTGTGCGGGGGGCTCCGGGTAATCGGAGCTCCTACCGTGAGAGCTGCGGAACCCATACGCCA
This sequence comes from Gammaproteobacteria bacterium, assembly GCA_011390365.1. GTDB lineage: Bacteria > Pseudomonadota > Gammaproteobacteria > Chromatiales > Chromatiaceae > SLIM01. The sequence goes on along the minus strand of JAABSM010000061.1, from coordinate 26,426 downwards.
CATCAATCACTGGCGGCAGGTTAACAATTATGTTAACCTTGAGGCATGAGAGAAATCCTATTTTACCGCTCGGAGTCGGGATCATCCCCTGTGGAAGAGTTTCTTGACTCATTGGAGAGCAAGCAAGCCCAAAAAGTTGCGTGGGTTCTACAACTGATTGAAGAATTAGATGTTGTTCCTGCACAATATTTTAAGAAACTTGTGAATACTGATGACCTATGGGAAGTCAGAGCTCAAATAGGAGGGAACATTTTTCGTATCTTAGGGTTTCTTGAAGGTGACCGCTTGATTGTTCTTAATCATGCTTTTCAAAAGAAAGCACAAAAGACACCAAAGCAAGACATCAAGCTGGCTGAATCTCGTAAATATGATTATCTTCGTAGGAGCCAGTCGAATGAGTGATTTACAAAAGTACATTAGCAATAGAAAAACAGAGGATCAAGACTTCTTAAACGGCTTTGATGAAGGGTATCAGTCCTTGAAAATCGGCGTATTGTTAAAACAAGCAAGAGAAGAATCTGGATTAACGCAACAAGAAATTGCTGAGAAATTACATACAAAGAAATCAGCAATCTCTCGTATAGAAAACCACGCTGAAGATATCAGGCTGTCAACCTTAGAAAAATTTGCGGCAGTTCTTGGGAGAAAGCTCGAAGTTTCAATCAGGTAAGGCAGCTAACATGCGGCTAAACTCGGACCACCCAAAGCGGTGCTTTTTTCGCTACGCTCAAACCGTACCACTTTGGGTGGCCGGTTAGTCTTGACGTTATCGCGCCGGGCGAAGCCCGGCGAATCTTGCAGGGTGAAAGTCCCTGTCGGGTAAGGGCTAGCCACCCACCTGTACCCATCGGCAATCTCTGGGCAGGGCGAGTGTTGGTCTCATTGAGGAGCGGGTAACCGCGAACGATACATGAGGCAAGCGTACACAGAGAATACTGTAGGCCGTAGGGGAGGTCGCGCTCCGTACGATCAACGGGGTCAGACTCGATTGTTATTTCGGGATGACGGGGCCAAGTCTCGCTTTGTACCATCGACGGCATCTCGCGATTTCCCTCAGCCTACGAGTTTCCCTTTAATAATGCCTACCTACAAGACGGCCCCTATCCCCTGGACCTGATCCGTTTTCCCTCAATGATCCAGGTCGTCAATTGGCAAAATCTGCTTGCCATGTCGAACGGTCAGGATTCGTGCTCCCTCATCCTCGATATCATAAATGACACGATAATTGCCGCTGATGACTTCCCGAGAGGCTGGATTGTTAATCTCCGGGACAATACCTCCGCTCTCAGGAAATTCGGCTAGGCGCTCAATCAAATCAAATATCTTCTCCACCCAGTTTTCCGCGGTTTGCGGGTTTTCCTGAGCAATGTAGGCGGCGATTTCGGATATGCGCTCGATGGCCAGTGGCGACCAGGTTATGCTCATTTTGGCACTTGATTAGCAAGATATCTCAGTTGTCTTGGATGCGGCGCACCCCGACTCGGACCGCGACGCGGTCAAGACGGCATTCCCATGCGGCGCATGGGAACGAGAAAATTCCATTTCCCGCATTCAGTTGGGATAGCGCGCGCTGAGTATCTTCGAGAAGCTCGATCTTCTCCTGCATGGCTTCATATTCGCCAACATCCAGAAGTACCCCAACGCCTTTTCCATGCTGGGTGATAACCATCGGCCTCTTGGTTTCTCGAACCTGCTTGATGAATGAGGCGACTCCGGCGCGAAATTCTGACATCGGTCGGATGTTCTGATCGATAATGAGTCGGTGCATGACGCACTCCATAATTTGTACAGTATACTGTACATCATGGCATGCTTTTCGCGACCAAAGAAAGCAGAAGTAGCGGGGCCAGATCTCGCTTTAAGGATATCCATACAATTGCAGCTTAACCTCGTGACCCGGTGGGTCTCCGAACGTTCCGGTCGGGTGTGCAACACCCGACCGCATCAGAGATATATTTGTGATCAACGTGTGTAATCCGCGGTTCAAGAGCTGAACGTAGGATGATCACATCCGCTCGAAACGCAGCATGAAGAACTGTCGCAATTCAAGCGGTTCATCGACGAACCGAAAGCCGGCTTGTTCCACCTCGGCGATCATGCCGGCGCGGTCGAGTCGCACATGTCCCGCGACCCAGTCGGTGGCTACCGAGGGGTGCTTGCGAAAATCCACGACCACCAGTTCTCCGCCGGGGCGCAGGGCCGCGTGGGCCGAGGCCAATACGGTTTTGGGATACTCCAGGTGGTGATGGGTGGCGCTGCTGAATAGCTGGTCCACCGAGGTGGGGGGGGAGGCCGGTGGAGTCCTCGGCGTTGATGATGCCTTCTACCTGATCAAGGCCCGCCTCGGGCGCCCGCGCCAGGGTTGCCGCGACAAAATAATCGGCGATGGTCAGCTATTCCCACTTCGATAGCCATGCGCCGTTGAAAACTTCTCGTTCCAGGTTGGAGAGCAGGTACTCCCTCGCGCCGCCGGGATTCTCGAAGCCGACTACGCGCAGGTGGTACTCCTGGTTGCGTTCGTCCACCATCACCGTCAGCCCTTCCTGACCGATGGAGCGGGCGATCCGTTCCGCCTGCAAGCGGTCTTCCAGGGGCATGAGGTTGATGGCCCAGTCGTCCTGGCCCTCGCTCGGGGTTTGGATGCCGCCGCGTCCGGCGAACTGGGAGAGAAGGCGCTCCGGCCAAGGGGCGTCGACGGAGTCGGCGACGTGGTGGATGAGGGTTTCGGTCTGGCCGTTGATGGCGGCGATGCGCTGGTGCATCCTGCCAATCAGCTGCTGCATCTCCGCCATGTTGAAGCCCTCGCCCAGTTTGAGCAGGCGCTGCTCCAGGTGGACGAGCTGGTTGTCGATATGGCGTACATGGCCGGGGAGTCGGGTCAGGTCGCCGTTTTCCGGGAGCTTATTGGCGATGCCGTGGAGACGTTCCGACAGTTGCCGGGAGGTGTTGCGCAGCTCGCGCACCTGCAAGTAGAGCATGTCGATGGTATTGACCGCCTGGCTCAGGCGCTTCACCTCGCGCTGGGTTTCGCCGCTTTCGATCTCCAGCTCGCTGATGCGGGACTGGGTCTGACCCAGATTGGAGGTAAGTGCGTTATGGCTCAGCCAGGTGGCGCTGAGCGAGATGAACAAAAGGCCAGCGATGATGTAAAGGGGACGCCGCCCGCGCAGCAATATCGCCGAGGAGAGGAGGCGGAACGGGGGGCGATAGCCTGGACGCCTTGCGGATGTCTGGGGGGAACGGCCGCCGCCCAGGTTGTGGGGGAGCGATGCCAGTGGTTTCCTGACCCTGGCGTGGCGCTTGCGCCGGGGCGAGGTGTTATTGCGGTAGACGGCATAAATCCGCTTTTTGCCTTGGTTTCCATCCATGATTTCTGCTTCCCTTGCAGGTGGGTTCGCGATCCGATGCGAGCCCTTTCCATCTTTGCCACGTTTTCAAGGATAGTGTAAAAGCGGGGGCGTTTACAACTCCTGATTTTCCTGTCACTCACCCCCTGGGGCGCCCATGGCGGGCGTGGATGGCGCGCAGGCGCGGGACCTTGATGTGGGCCTGGTTGGCGAAGTGCAGCGCCCGCTCCAGGCGCGCTGGGGCGGAGCGGCCCATGCACTTGTGGGTCGGGTCCCCTTCGATGCCCGCGACCATGCCGGCGATCAGTTTCTCCGGGTCCTGCTCCCGTCCGGTAAGATAGGCCTGGATGGCGAGGATCTCGTCCGCAACCTCCCGCGCCAGGGCGTTGTGCTCGTTCCACAGCGTGGTCACGTCGGCGCCGGAGGCCAGCTCCATGCCGACGATGTTGGTGGTGAGGATGTAGAGGTTCTTGCGCACCAGCTCGAACTCCAGCTGGAGTGCGCTCTTCAATACCTGAGCGGGAAGGTCCAGGATCTCCAGCGCCTCGGCCAGCAGCGGCGCGGCCGGCCCGTAGATGGGGGAGGGGATCAGCACCCGGGTATCCTGGCCCTTTTTCTTCTCGAACCAGACGGCGACGACGGTGGGGTGTTCGAAGCCATGGGCCAGCCAGTCCCGGGGCAGTAGCTCGTTTTGCAGGAATCCCAGCCGACTCCGCCAGACCTCGGGAAGGTCTTCCATGACGCCATAGAGATCGTTCTCCCCTACCGCCACGAGCACCAGCTCGGGGTCGGGAACCGCCTCGGCGGCACGCGCCATGTCCATGTTGCGGGTAACCGGGTAGACGGGATGGCCGCGCTTCAACAGCCCCCGTGCGAATACTCCGCCCATTTCGCCCATGCCGATGATCACGACCGGTTTCTTCATGGTGCTTCTCCTCAATTTTGTCGTTGAGAGGATTTTAGCAAAGCCTTGGAGATGACATCTTTCGCTCCCACTGGGGGGATTGTAACACGGGGCGGGGAGCGCCATCGGATGCGTCACGCCGCGGGAGCGGCGTGACGAGGGGAGGGCGTATTCTATGCGGCTTTTGGCGGCTTTTGGCGGCTTTTGCGCCCTTAGTTGTGAATCCTGTAAATCCCGTCCGCGATCAAACCCCATAGGGCCGCTGTTCCCACTCTCGCAGCACGGCAAGGTCGCGGCTGGGCAGGTATTCGTAGGCGCCCATCTGGTCGGCGAGGACCGCCTCGGCGAGGGCGTAGTTGCTGGCCTTCTGGCTGAGCATCATGAAATACCAGGCGAAGGGGTAGCCGATGTGGCGGTCGTAGTTGTGGATGGCGTTGGCGAGCTCGACGCCGCGGATGCGATCGCCGGGAGGCAGTTCCGGGCCCTCTCCGGTGAAGGTGGAGACAGGCTTGGCGGTGAGCTGGGGGTCGCCCTCCTGGTCGACATATTCGCGCAGGCCGAGCACCCAGTGGCGGCAGAAGATGACATCCTCGGTATGGCCGGCGCTGCTGTGTTCCCAATCGTGGCAGAAGCGGCGCAGGTCGCGGGTCTGGCGGCCGTCACCGGGCTTCAGGGCGAGCAGGGAGGCGATGTTGGTGATGCGCCGGAACTGGTAGTAGGGTTCGGCGACGGGCTCTGGCTCCAAGCGGGGGTAGTCGAGGGGTTCGAGGAACTCCTCCACGTCATCGGGATACCAGTCGGGCTGCACCAGCGGGCGCTCGATCACCTCGCACAGCTCCTCCACCTCGATCTGCACGAAGGCGTCGGGGGTATCGCCGATGGGGGCGGTGATGAAGTGGGTCTTGCCGGCGAGGTTGGTGGCGAAGTAGCCGCTGTTGAGATAGTCGGCGATCAACACGTCCACGTCCCCGCCGCATTCGTCATCGACCCACTGCACGATGTTGCGGCTGATGGATTGGTGGTCCTTGTCGACCACGCCGCCCAGGCGATGCCAGCCGCCGCGACTGAGGACGCAGGCCAGATCCAGCTCGGGGGCGAGTCGATGGATGCCGTCGACCAGGGCGTCGATGCCGGCCTTGGGGTCGGAGTTGGAGCAGGCCTCGGTGAGCGCGGCGGGGGTGAGGGCGTCGGGGGCGGTGTTGGCTTCCATGGTAATCGCTCTATCGGTTTCGTTCTTGGTCTTCGGCTTGTTGGAGGCGTTCGGCGGCGACGGCGCGTACATCCTCATCCGGGTCGTCGAGCAGCGCCGCCAGCATGGCAATGGGGGCGCGCATGCAGGCGCTCAGCCGTACCCGCCAGTTGTCGTCTTCGAGCAGCGGGGCGAGGGCGTCGGGGTCGATGCGCTCGGCCACCAGCATGCGGATCTCCGGCGCCCTGTCCCGGGCCAGCAGCCCCAGGCTCTCGGCGGGGATGCGGCGAGCGACGGTCTGGCGCACCTCCCGATCCGGATCGGTGATCATGCGAAACAGTCGCCCGGGCTTGAGGCGCTTGGCGACGTATTGGCGCACCAGATAGTCCTTATCATCCGCCAGCGCCTCGAGTTTGTCCACCGGCAGGCGGTCGGCGACGGTGATACGCACCTCGCGGTCGGGGTCCTGGATCAGTGGGTCGATGTGTTGCACCGGCAGGCGGTAGGCGAGGACGCGGCGCACCACCTCGTCCGGGTCGTCGAGCATGCATAGCAGTTGTTCGGTGGCGAGGTGGCGCGCGGCGATGGCGCGCCGTTCCCAGAAGGGGTCGTCTGCGTACTCCTTGGCCAGGTCGGGATTTTCGTTGAAGAAGCGGGCGATCTGGCGACCGCTTTCTACCTTCACGCAGGCGTCGCCCGGCTGGCAGCGACCGGCTTTGAGGCGATCGTCGCGATGGGGGCAGGTGGAGCAGTCCGCCACGGGTACCTGGCTGATTTCCCGGCTTTCGGCCATCATGGGGCCACCGCTTTGTGGATAATTGGCGACGTAAACCCGTCGATGAACTCGCGTAGGCCGGATAAGCGTAGCGCATCCGGCATTTCCGGGCTTCTCAGAACGTTAATCCTAAATTCGGCAGTTGAAGCCACAGTGGCACAGAGTTCACTGAGACAAAACAGAGGGTTGCATAACCTTCCCAGGTCACCTTCAAGGTGCGCAAGACTGGTGCTGTAACTTATTGAAAATAACTCAGTGTGCTCTGTGTCTCTGTGGCTAACTGCTCTTTTTAGGTTAATGTTACCCTGAATGCCGAATAGCGCCGCCAAGCCAGCTCCCCCCTTTCGCGAAGTGCCAGCCTGAGCTTGTCGAAGGAGGAGGCTGGGGGGGATTTTGTTGGGGGCGGCGGTGAGGTTCGAGTCTTGGCGCAGGGTCCGGCAAATCCCCCCTAACCCCCCTTTGCGAAAGGGGGGGATTGCTTGGCCGGCGAGTCCGACCTTGGGGAGGATCTGTTCAAGAAGCGGGGGGAGGATGCAGCGCACTCCCTGTCGGGTGTTCATTGGCGTTGCCATTTCAGAATTATCTTCTCTGTGCGCTCTGTGCCCTCTGTGGTGAGCCATACGAGGGCTCAATCCTCTTCTTCGATCTCGGCGACCACCAGGCCGCTGGCGCCCTCGGGGTCGGTGGTCAGGCACAGGCAGTGCTGGCTACTATCAACTAGATACAGGGCGTAGCCGGCGACCTCCGCGACCGGCTTGTCGGAGATCACGTCGTCGTCGGAGCAGAAGGTGAAGTGGAGGTCGTCGAAGGCCCCGCGCAGCTCCGTCTCCAGGGAGGGGCTGTCGCCGTTTTGCGCCAGCCAGGCCTTGACCGAATCGAGTTGTTCGGTGCTGATCATGCCTCTTCCTCCTCCTGCTCGAAGCGAATCCGCTCCTCGGGGCTTTGGCCCATCACCTTGGCCAGCCAGGGCGGGGCGTCGGGGCCGATGCGGCCTTGCAGGGCGGTGATCTCCTCCCGCGCGCCTTCGGCCTTGGGGGTCTTGATGGGATGGACGCCGGCACGGATCACCTTGGCCGCGGCAGGGCCGCCGATGGAGGAGACGAACAGTAACTGGCAGTCGGCGATCAGGGAGGCGCGATAGCCGTTCTTGTCTTCCTCGGCGGCATCCGGGTCCACCTTGCGGATATCCACCAGGCGCTGCTCCTGTTGGGAGACCTGGTAGATGAGAAATCGTTGGCACGAGCCGAAGTGGCCGTCCAGTTTTTCGCCCTTGTTGGAGGCGCAGGCGACGCGAATGCTGCCGGGCATGTCGCCATCCTGATAGGCGTCGATCTCGGGCAGTGGGTCGGGGCTGATGTCCGCTTCGCCGCGCAGGATCGACAACGCGCTCTTCAGCGCCTCCGGGTCGATGTCGGCGAGTTCATTGTCGGCGGCGTCCTTGAGCTTCTTCAGGGTCAGCTCGGCAAGGGCCTTGGCGGTGGGTGGCAGGCCGACGGCGTCATTGAGCACCCGCAGCAGACGGGCCGCGTCGGTCTCTGGTAGTTCACGGGCGGCGAGCCCGATTCGCAGCGCGATCTCGTTACTCAGTGATTTCTGGCTCATAAGTCACCCGGGGAGAAAGGTTTGAAGTTCGAAGTTTGAAGTGTGAGAGTAAGGGGAGGGGAGCGGTTCTTTCAAACTTCACCCTTCCAACTTCACTCTTCCGCCTTTAGGCCGGCACGATGCAGTCGTCTTCCATGCAGACGTCCAGGCACTGGGGGGTGTCGTGGTCGCCTTCGCACTCGGTGCAGGATTCCGCTTCGATCATGTAGACCCCCTTGAAGGGCTTGATCGACTTGGTGGGGCAGACCGGTTCGCAGTCGCCGCAAGCGGTGCAGATGTCACGAACAATTGCGTAAGCCATGGTTGTTCTCCTGAATGTTGAATAGTCGGGTTAAAGCCGTTTGAAACGAAGGGTCGTCGGGAAGCTGGGTGGCGGGCTGATGGGGTCGATGTAGTATTTCGAACCATCCGCCAGTTCCACTTCGCCGCCCCACTCTTCCGCCGAATCCTTCTCTACCGAGGAGATTTCATCCTCCTGGTCCTTCTTGGCGACGTAGAAAAGCAGCTTGCCGGCGTCGGAGCATCGAATCATTACACTGGGCATTGGGTCTCTCCTTTAGGGAGTGCTGAGTACCTAGTGCTGAGTGCTGAGTCTGGAGTACCGAGTGAGCGTGTCACTCAGTACTCAGTACTCAGCCCTCAGTACTCATGAGACTATCTGACCAGGTCGTAGTTGTAGTCGGTGGTACCCATGCCGCGGGTCTCTTCGTCGAGACGCTCCAGCACCGAGTTGACCAGGGTGGTGAGGATGTACATGGCGCCCTCATAGCCCAGCGTGGTCATGCGATGCAGGTGGTGACGATCGAAGATCGGGAAGCCGATGCGAATCAGCGGAACCTCAAACTCCTTGCCCTTGTGCAGCGTATCGCGCTGGATGAACTTGCCGTAGCTGTTGCCGATCATGAAGTCCGGCTTGTTGGTGAACATCAGCGAACGGAAGTGCCACAGGTCCTTGCTGATATGCACGGACGCACCCTGGCCGTAAGGAGACTCGGAGAGGATCTTCTCCATCGCCTTCTTCCAGCGCTTGTTGGCGTGGTTGCAAAGAACATCAGTCACCTCGGCGCCCAGCTCCAGCAGGAACTTGGTCATGCCCAGGCAGTAGTCCGCGTCACCGTAGAGGGCGAACTTCTTGCCATGCAGCCAGGCGTGGCTGTCGGTCATCATGTCGACCAGGATGCCGCGCTCCCGGGTCAGGGAGTCCGGAATCGGCTTGCCGGTCAGTTCCGAGATGGTCATCAGGAACTGGTCAGTCGCCTCCAGGCCCATCGGGATCGAGATGTCGCTGGCCTGATGCTTCCAGGTGTTCTTGGCGAACTTGCGGCTCTTCACCGACTGCCAGGGTTGCAGGAACAGGGTATCGATGGCATTGGGGGCATCTTTCATCTCCGCGATGGGGGTGCCGCCGTCGTACATGCGATAGGAACCATCAGCCGGGGTATCCAGCACCTCGGAAGGATCGCACAGCAGGCTGCATTCGACACCCATCTCTTTCATCATGCGCTTCATCACGCGGTAGTTGCCCAGGTAGGTCTCGAAGCCCGGCACGATGTTGATCTTGGCGTTCTTGCCCGGCGCCTTGTCCTCCATGTAGTTGAGGGTGAAGTAGCGCATGATCCCCTCGAACATGTTGTCCCAACCGGTGGTATGGGAACCGACGAAGCTCGGGGTATGGGCGAACGGGGTCGGGAAGTCCTGTTCGATGTGACCCTCCTTCTTGGCGTTGCCGATGAAGGCGTTGAGGTCGTCACCGATCACCTCGGCCATGCAGGTGGTGGAGACGGCGATCATCTCCGGCTTGTACAGGGCCTTGGCGTTCTCCAGTCCCTGGAACATGTTCTTCTGACCGCCGAACACCGCCGCGTCTTCGGTCATGGAGTCGGAGACGCAGGCCACCGGCTCCTTGAAGTGGCGATTGAAATAGGTGCGGAAGTAGGCGACGCAACCCTGAGATCCATGCACATAGGGCAGGGTCTTCTCGAAGCCCAGCGCGCAGAGTACCGAGCCGAGAGGCTGGCAGGCCTTGGCCGGGTTGACGGTGAGGGCCTCGCGGGCGAAGTTGAGTTCCTTGTACTCTTCGGTGGTGGTCCACTGGAAGATCTCATCGATCTTGACCTGGGGAACCCGCTCTTCGAACAGTTCCTGTTTCTTTCCCAGGTTCTCCTTGTACTCGTCCTCGCGGAAGAGCGGGTAGCTGGGCATGATTTTTTCGACTTGCTGACTCATGGTCTTTCTCCTGCCGTGCCACTAATCCGTGGACTACGGCCTATTTAAGGATAATGGGGCGCGAATCGGGGCGCATCGCCCAGCCGAGCCGGGGGTTGTGCTCATGGGCGGGGCGGTTACTCGCCCCGATTCGCGTTACGACGCTGGGCCGCCGATCAGGCGCCGGCCGCCGCCGCCATGCTGGTCTCTTCGCTCTTGGTCCAGGGGGCCTGGAGCTTGCCCCAACAGGGGTTGTTGATCGTCATGTCCATGTCGCGGGCGAAGATGGCGAAGCCGTCGTAGCCGTGGTAAGGACCCGAGTAGTCCCAGGAGTGCATCTGGCGGAAGGGGATGCCCATCTTCTGGAAGATGTACTTCTCCTTGATGCCGGAGCCGATCAGGTCAGGCTGGACCTTCTTGACGAACTCCTCGAACTCGTAACCGGTGACATCGTCGTAGATCAGGGTGGCGTTACCCATCTCCTTGATGGTGCGGTCATAGTCGTCGTTGTGGGCGAACTCGTAGCCGGTGCCGACCACTTCCATGCCCAGATCTTCGTAGGCGCCGATGACGTGACGCGGACGCAGGCCGCCCACATACAGCATCACGCGTTTGCCTTCGAGACGCGGCTTGTACTTGGCGATCACCGCCTCGTACTCGGCCTTGTATTTTTCGATCACGCGCTCCGCGCCTTCCTTGATCTTGTCGTCGAACTTGGCGGCGATGGCGCGCAGGCTCTCGGCGATCTTGGTCGGGCCGAAGAAGTTGTACTCCATCCAGGGGATGCCGTACTTCTCTTCCATGTGACGCGAGATGTAGTTCATCGAGCGATAGCAGTGGATCAGGTTCAGCTTCGCCTTGGGGGTGTTCTCCATCTCCGCCAGGGTGCCGTCGCCGGACCACTGGGCGATCACGCGCAGACCCATCTCTTCGAGCAGGGTACGGGAGGCCCAGGCGTCACCGCCGATGTTGTAGTCGCCGATGATGGTGACATCATAAGGGGTGGACGCGAAGCTGGTGTCCGTATCCCGGTTGCCCAGCACCCAGTCGCGCACCGCGTCGTTGGCGATATGGTGGCCCAGCGACTGGGAGACGCCGCGGAAGCCCTCGCAACGCACCGGAACGACCGGCTTTTCAAGGTCCTTGCTGGTCTTCTTGGCGACCGCCTCGATGTCGTCCCCGATCAGACCGATGGGGCACTCGGACTGCACGGTGATGCCCTTGTTGAGCGGGAACAACTGCTCGATCTCCTGCATGATCTTGGACAGCTTCTTGTCGCCGCCGAAGACGATATCCTTTTCCTGGAAGTCCGAGGTGAAGTTCATGGTGCCGAAGGTGTTGATCCCGGTGGTGCCCACATAGTAGTTGCGGCGACCGGCGCGGGAGTATTGACCGCAGCCGACGGGACCGTGGGAGATGTGAATCATGTCCTTGATCGGACCCCACACCACGCCCTTGGAGCCGGCGTAGGCGCAACCGCGAATGGTCATCACGCCCGGCAGGGACTTGCGGTTGGAGGTGATGCACTTCTTGGACTGCTCGATGGACTGGTCGTTGACCGTCAGGTGTTTGGCACGGTCCTTCTTGGCAGTCTCCGGGTAGACTTCGAGGACCTCCTGGATGAGGGCCTCGGTCTCTTCACGCGTCATGTTCGACATAACTTTCTCCTGTAACCGCCACCACTAATCCGTGGATGGTCGGTGGATGAAAAAATGATCCCTCGACGCCAGCGAGGCGCTGGCGCGAAGGTCTCACTCAGGCCTCGGCAACCTTGCCGATGATGCTCTCGTCTTCCTCTTCCATGATGCCGAACTCCATCAGCAGCTCTTCCAGCTCGTCCATGGTGCAAGGCTGTGGGATCACCAGCATCTTGTTGTCGATCACCTTCTGGGCCAGGGTGCGATACTCGTCGGCCTGCTTGTGTTTGGGATCGTACTCGATCACGGTCATGCGACGGATCTCGGCGCGCTGCACGGCGTTGTCACGGGGTACGAAGTGGATCATCTGGGTACCCAGCTTGGCGGCCAGGGCCTCGATCAGCTCGTCTTCGCGGTCGGTGTTGCGGCTGTTACAGATCAGGCCAGCGAGACGCACGCCACCGGAGTTGGCGTATTTCACGATACCCTTGCAGATGTTGTTGGCGGCGTACATCGCCATCATTTCGCCGGAGCAGACGATGTAGATCTCCTGGGCCTTGTTTTCACGAATCGGCATCGCGAAGCCACCGCAGACAACGTCACCCAGAACGTCGTAGAATACGAAGTCGAGATCTTCCTCGTAGGCGCCTTCCTCTTCCAGGAAGTTGATGGCGGTGATGACGCCGCGGCCGGCGCAACCGACGCCAGGCTCAGGGCCGCCGGACTCGACGCACTTGATACCGCCGTAACCGGTCTTGAGCACGTCTTCCAGCTCCAGGTCCTCCACGGTACCGGCCTCGGCGGCCATCTCCATGATGGTGTTCTGGGCCTTGGAGTGGAGGATCAGGCGGGTGGAGTCGGCCTTGGGGTCGCAACCCACGATCATGACCTTTTTGCCCAGCTCGGCGAGGCCGGCGACCAGGTTCTGGGTGGTGGTGGACTTGCCGATACCGCCTTTACCGTAGATAGCGCATTGACGTAGTGCCATTTCAATCTCCTTACAACAGTGCAGTTTGCTTGTGGTGGCTGGTGAACTCAGGGGAGTTCCCTCGCAGACATGGCTTGCATGCGCCGTGCCATGTTGGTAAAAAATTTATAACAAACTGAAATTAAAGATGAAAAAATCCCTCTGCCAGCCGATTGGGGAAGGTGAGGTTCGCGACAATCGAGGCCTGGATGTATGGACGAACACACACCATCGGGGATGAAGGAGAGTCTGCCAGGGTACGCGCGGCTGGCCATCAATCGTTGCAACCTACCGCCGGCGATTGTCGGCGGACTGACCTTTCAGCGGCATCCGGCGCCGTTGGTGCTCGACGGGGTGGAGGCGTTTCATGGCGAATTCTTCGCCCGGCTCGACGAGGTGGCGGACGCCGGGCAACGCGGAGAGCTATTCAAGAGCTTCATGACCGCCTCATTCTTCCTCGATCAGCCCGAAGAGGCGGGATTCGCGGCGCAGCGCAGCGCCCGCAAGCGCCACAAGGCGGATTACCTGCGCCTGCTGCGCGGCTGGCTGTTTGATTCCGAAGGCAAGGAGGCGGCGATCCTCAAGGGTTGGGTGGAGTCCCGCTTCGGCCTGCTGCCCCGCTGTCATCACGGCCCGCTAGGGGATTTCTCCAGCGACAACTACCAGGCCTACCTGCAAGAGAAGACCCAGGGTCTTTACAACACCAACGCCCTGGAGGCCCAGATCGACCTCCTCTATACCTACTGTCAATACGAACTGGCGCGGCGCTATCCTGGACGCACCCACTTCACCCTCTATCGCGGCACCAACCGCATCGACTACTACGACATCCTGGCGCATCCGGACAAGCGCAGCTGGATCCTCCTCCTCAACAACCTCAACTCCTTCAGCGACAACCCGGAACGAGCCGACGAATTCGGCGACTATGTCTTAAGGGGCCAGATCCCCCTCGCCAAGCTGCTCTACTTCCCCGGCCTGCTGCCCAACGCCCTGCGCGGCGAGCAGGAGTATCTGGTGATTGGCGGGGTCTATCGGGTGGAGCGGTATCTGGGGATTGTGTAGCAAAGGCTACAATTGAGTGGTGAGTGGTGAGTGGTGAGTGGTGAGTGGTGAGTGGTGAGTGGTGAGTGGTGAGTGGTGAGTGGTGAATGGTGAGTGGTGAATGGTGAGTGGTGAGTGGTGAGTGGTGAGTGGTGAGTGGTGAGTGCTGAGGCTGGTGACACCGCTCCTGCGGTGTCACCCATCCGCAGGCGCTCCCGCGCCGCGTGCCGAGACCATGTGCTGTTGCTGAAATTTCTTCAAGCAATGCGCCTCGGTATTTAATCTGCGTCAATTCGCGAAATCTGCGGTTAAAAAAGCGAGTCCAAGGTATAGGTAGATAATGGCTCGAACATTGCTTGGTTACCCGGTTAACCAGAAAACCAACGGGAGCAAGCAATGAGCAGTATCACTTCTCAGGAGTTGATCGAGGGCATCAAGAGCGGGGCGGTCGTCCCCTACGTCGGGCCGGGGGTGCTGGCGGATGTCACCAACACGGAGACCGGCGAGCCCATGCCGGCGGGTAGCGACAGCCTGATTCTGGCGATGAACAACGGTCGCCCCATGAATCCGCGACTGATGTATGAGTTCCCCCGCGCCGCCATGGACGTGGAGCTGAAACGGGGCCGCAAGGCGGTGCATAAGTTTCTGGAGGCGACCTACGCGGACATCCCGTGGACCCGCGCCGCGTTTCACGACTGGCTGGCGGAGATCAAGCCCCCCTATGTCGTCGATATCAATCGCGACACCCAGTTGCAGCAGAGCTACGCGGATACCCCCCACACCCTGATTCGGGGTATCGCGCGCATCGCCGGCACCGATTACCGTTTTTGCATCCATCACTATGACGGCGAGAAGTATTCCGAGAAGGAGATCGACCAGAGCGAGGTGGATCCCTCCCTGCCGGTGCTCTTCAAGCCCATGGGCAGCCCCTGGCCGGACGCCACCTATATCGCCTCCGACGCGGACTATGTGGATTATATCACCGAGCTGATGGGCGGTTTCGCCATCCCCGACTTCCTCAAGAAGTATCGCATGGGCAAGCAATATCTCTTCATCGGTGTGCCCATGACCCGGGATACCGAACGCATGGTCCTCTCCGACTTCATCTACGGCGCCGGCGAACCCGCCGGCTGGGCGCTGTTGCCCGAGCCCAACGACAAGGAGCGCCGCTTCTGCAAGAAGATGAAGCTGGAGATCATCGAGGCGGGGCCGGAGTATCTGCTGGGGGGGCGCTTTTCCCCCAAGACCGCTGAAGTGGCCGCGGCGGCCGGGTGATATTGGTTCATTAACCGCAGATTTCGCCGATAACCGCAGATTAACGGCGTGAACGGCGCGTGTAACTGCTGACCTGGTTGCAATCAACCCGAGCATCGCCTCGCCTGCGGCATGCGGCGAAAGGTTGACCGGGAGGTCAGCGCTCCCAGGGGCGCCAATCGGCAAGGTTTATAACAACCTCGATGCCATCCCTGGGAGCGTCGTTCCTCCAGGACGACGGGAACGAAGGGCAAAGCGGGTGAGCTGTTCCCGAAATCTTGGCGTTTCGTGGGTGGGAACGCTTTGCAAGCCAGATCAGTGGGCTCAGGGTTTTAATCTGCGTAAGTCGGCGAAATCTGCGGTTAATACTTCCAACTCAGGCCCTCACCCACTCGATCAGGTGGTGTTCCAGGTCATCCGCTTCGGTTTCGCTGACCACACGTCCGCAGATGCGGTTGCCGGAGGTTCGTACGCTGTCGTCGTCGCCCGAGATCAAGGGGTGCCAGTCGGGCAGCGGGCGACCTTCGGCGAGCAGACGATAGGCACAGCTGTCGGGTAGCCAGTAGGGGTCTTTCAGGATCTCCAGGGTGACCTGGACGCAGTCAGGGACGTTGAGGGAGCGGTTGGGATAGTCGCCGCAGCGGCAGGTTTGCTGATCCAGGTAGCGGCAGCAGACGTTGGTGAAGTAGATCTCGCCGCTATCCTCGTCTTCCAGGCGGTGCAGGCAGCACTTGGCGCAGCCGTCGCATAGCGCCTCCCACTGCTCGTTGTTCAGTGCTTGCAGTGGGTGTTCCCAGAACGGATCGGAATTCATCGATGCTGCTTTCCCGTGAATGGTCGGAGGACTGCCAGTCCTGGGGCAATGCGCGTCAGCCCTTGTCGGGACGCGCCGGCGCGACGGTCTTGACGAAGACCTTGGAGTTGCGTTGATAGTTGTAGAGTTCCCGCCGCGCCATGGGCAGGGAGTCCACCGGCGAGGGTTCGAAGCCCCGTTCCCGAAACCAGTGGGCGGTCTGGGTGGTGAGGACGAACAGCCGGGTCATGCGCTGGGTGAGGGTGCGCTGTTCCATGTACTCCAGCAGGGCGTCGCCGCGACCGTGATCCCGATATTCCGGATGGATGGCGACGCAGGCCAGTTCCGCCATGCCGTCATCGGGGTAGGTATAAAGGGCGGCGCAGCCGATGATCATGCCGTCCCGCTCGACTACGCTGAAACGTCCGATGTCGGTCTCCAGCGTCTCCCGGGAACGCCGCACCAGAATGCCCTGATCCTCCAGAGGTTCCAGCAGTTCGAGGATGCCGCCGATGTCGTCCATGCGCGCCGGGCGGGTATCTTCGTAGGGTTTGGCGGTAATCAGGGTACCCACGCCATCGCGAGTGAAGAGCTCGCGCAGCAATACGCCGTCGACCCGGCGATCGAGCAGGTGGACCCGTCTGACGCCGCTGCGGCAGGCGTCCGCCGCATGGTTCAGATAGACGCGAACACGGGGGTCGATATCCTTCCTGCTCACCAATTCATCCACCTGCGGCGGCAGCAGATTGGTCCAGAGCTCGCCCTCGTCGTTGAGGGGCAGGGGCTGCTCCATCAGATAGATCAGCTTGTCCGCGCCCAGGGCGGTGGCGACGGAGGCACCGGTCTCGGTGGCGCTGAGGTTGAAGACCTCGCCGGTGGGGGAGTAACCCAGCGGCGGGATGAGGGCGATGGCCCCCGCCTCGACAATGCCGCGCAGGGCCTGGGCGTCGATGCGACGTACCCGCCCGGTGTGGCCGTAGTCGATACCGTCCATCACGCCGATGGGGCGGGCGGCGACGAAGTTGCCCGAGGCGACGCGAATGCGCGCGCCGGCCATGGGCGAGTTGGCCAGGCCCATGGAGAGCAGCGCCTCCAGCTCCACCCGCACGCCGCCGGCGGCGTCCTTGACGCAGGCCAGCGCCGCCTCATCGGTGACGCGCAGGCCGTTGATGTAGCGCATGTCGGCGTTACGCAGCCGCAGTCGCTCCTCGATCTGGGGGCGGGCGCCATGCACCAGCACCAGCCGAATCCCCAGCCCGCGCAGCAGCGCGATGTCATGAATCAGCTCGGGCAGTCTCGGGTCCGCCACCGCCTCGCCGCCGAACACGATCACGAAGGTGCGGTCGCGATGGGCGTGGATGTAGGGCGACGAACCGCGAAACCAGTCGACGAAGTGGTGCTGCAATGAGGTGTCCATGGCGGAATGATCCTATATTCAGCTTTTGAACCGCAGATTACACAGATTAACGCAGATATATTTGTGAGTTGCGGATAATTTCGCCTTCACCCGGCAGGCGAGCCGATCAGGCTGCGCAACCATCGGTTTTTACTAAATATAATATGTGGGTATCTGCGCAATCTGCGGTTTACAGGATTATGGGTCAGGATTCGACCAGGCGCACGTTATTGGCCACCATGCCGTCTTCCTGCTCGCTCTTCTTGAGGTAGAAATCCAGCACGGTCTCCCGGTTCATCAGCAGATCCGGGGTGACCCCCTCCGCCAGTTCATTGGCGTGGCAGAAGACGCTCTCATAGGGGGAGTCGGGCTCGCGCGGATCGGTCACCCACAGGTTGGGGGAGAGTTCGCGAACGAAGCGCAGGAAGCCGTAACCCTTGTCCGGGAACCACTTGGTGCAGACGCCGCGCACACAGGAGCCAGGCTTGCCCCAATCGTTGCGGGGCTCGTAGGAGAAGGGCAGCAGATCGGGGATCAGAAAACCCCGGTAGTAACCGTCCACCTGACGGGTCAGCTCCTTGGAGACGTTGCGAAAGGCGAGCAGTTCCACCCGGCAGCCCCGCTTCTGCAGCGCCGACACCAGCTGCAGAAAGTCGCCGTCGCCGCTCACCAGCAGCACCTGATCCAGGTTCTCCGCCAGCATCATGGCATCCACCGCCAGGTCGAGGTCGGCGTTAGCCTTGGTGGTGACATTGCCCTCCTCGTCGGTATAGCGCTTGACGAATTTGACGATCACCTTCCAGCCAAAATCCCGCACCATCTGCTGGTAGGTGTAGGACTTCTTGGCGTACTCCGGGTCATGCTTGGCCCGTTCCGAATCGAAGGCGAGATAGGTATTGAGACGAAGCAGATTGCCGCCGTCACGGGCGGCGAAGCGGCGCAGCACATCGTAACGCAGTTGGTAGCCGCCGTTGAATTTCACGTTTTCGGCGTCGACGAAGACGCCCACTTTCAGAGGGGAGGACAAGATGAAACTCCTTAATAATAGTGTGTTGTTATTTGTCTAAACGAAATGCAAGCCAATCCATGGGCTTTTTGAATCTACTCTTCCCTGCTAACGGTCATGGAGTGATGCACCACCCCGGGAAATGAATCAGCCCAAGGAGTGGCAGTCCTTTGAGGACTGCCACTCCTCGGTAGATTCACAGTAACGTCTCGGATTGTACCCGAATCGGTCGATTTATATGAGAGACGGATCACGTTGAATTGCCGTTCAGCGCGAGAATCGCACACTCATCGCCAAAGCCGGGGCGGCGCATTATACTAGTACAGCCGCGCCAACGTTTGCCCAAGGTCTCTCACGGAGGCACGGGACACACGAAGGAGGAGCCCTCCGTGTGCCCCGTGCCTCCGTGAGAGATTTCCCGATTTGTGAAAATGCACGGAAAACTTATGCGCGGCTGTACCGGCCCGGTTTCCCGGCCCTTTATGGAGGATTCACCCAAGATGGCCATAGATACCCGCGCCATGTCCATCGAGCTGGCGGTGGAGTACCACCGCGCCGGCAAACTGCCCCAGGCGGAGCAGATCTACCGCGGCATCCTGGCCCGGGATCGGGACCATCTCGATGCCAACTACCTGCTCGGGCTGATCGAGCTGGACCGGGGGTGTGCCTCCACGGCGGCGATACTCATCGCCAAGGCCCGGGATCTCGCCCCCAACAACCCCCTCTATCACTACAACCTGGGGCGCGCCCTGCAAGGGGAGGGACGCATGACGGAGGCGGAGAAGGCCTACCGCAAGGCGATCCATCACCGTCACGACTACATCGAGGCGCGCTACTCCCTGGGGCTGCTGTTGCAGGACATGGGGCGGGCGGATGACGCCGTCGTCGAATACAAGAAACTGCTGCGTATCAAGCCTGGCCTGGCCTCGGTCTACAACAACCTCGGCAACGCCCTGTCGGCGGCGCGGCGCTATGACGAGGCGCTCAGGAACCTGCGCAAGTCGGTGGAGCTGGCCCCGGATTATTCCGAGGGCTGGGGCAATCTGGGCAATCTGCTTCAGATCATGGGGCGATTGGACGAGGCCCGGGGGGCGTTCGAGAAGTCCCTGAAGATCAATCCGAACAGCGCCGAAAATCACTACAACTTCGGCAATCTCCTGCAAACCCGCTGCGAGTATGACGCCGCCGAGGCGCACTTCAAGGAGGCGGTCAGGCTCAAGCCCGATTTTGCCGGGGCCTACAACAACCTGGGCAACATCTACAAACTGCTGGGGCGGCTGAAGGAGTCGGTGGCGGCCTTCGATAGCGCCATTCGCATCGAGCCGAATAGCGCCGACCCCCACAACAATAAGGGCAATGCCCTGGTGGCCGGCGGCGAGATCACGTCGGCGATTGAGAGCTACCGCAAGGCGGTGGAGCTGCAACCCGGTTACGTGGACGCCTGGTCCAACCTGGTCTACGCCCTCAACTACCCCGCGGGCATGGATGACGCGCGGATCTTCGCCGAACATCGGGAGTGGAGCCAGCGCTTCGAGTGGCCGGTAGAGGTGGAGACCATACCGCCGGCGCAGCCCGCCGAGGGGCGCAAGCTGCGCATCGGCTATGTCTCCGGCGACTTTCGCCGCCACTCGGTGGCCTTCTTCTTCGAGCCGCTGCTGGAGGCCCACGACCGCTCCCGCGTCGAGATCTACTGCTACGCCAACATTCGTTTCGCCGACGAGGTGACCCAGCGCATTCAAAGCCAATGCGACGGCTGGCGGCCCATTACCCAGCTCGACGACAACCAGGCGGCGCAGCTGATCCGCAAGGATCGTATCGACGTGTTGGTGGACCTCTCCGGCCACACCGACGGCAATCGCCTGCTGATCTTCGCCCGCCGCCCCGCGCCGGTGCAGGTGACCTGGCTGGGCTACCCCAACACCACCGGCCTCAACAACATGGACTATCGCCTGATCGACGCGGTCACCGATCCGCCGGGCGATGCCGACGAACTGGCCAGCGAGCGCCTTTACCGCATGCCCAACGGCTTTCTCTGCTATCGTGGCTACGAAAAGGCCCCCTTCGTGCTACCGCCGCCGTCACTGCGGCGCGGGCATCTCACCTTTGGCAGCTTCAACAACCTCACCAAGGTCACCCGGGAGGTGGTGGAGACCTGGGCCGAGGTGCTCCACGCCTTCCCCGACTCGCGGCTGATCATCAAGACCAATCAGCTGGAGGATGCCGACACCCGGGAGCGATATCACCTCTGGTTCGAGGAGCTGGGCATCCCCCGCGAGCGGATCGATCTGCGCGCCCGAACCCAGGGCATCGCCGAGCATCTCAACGTCTATGGCGAGGTCGATATCGGCCTGGATACCTTCCCCTACAACGGCACCACCACCACCTGCGAGGCATTGTGGATGGGCGTGCCGGTGATCGCCATGGAGGGGGACAACCACCGCTCCCGGGTCAGCCAGAGCATCCTGGTGCACGCCGGCATGGGGGAGCTGGTGGTGAAGGACAAGGCGGCGCTGATCGCGCGCATTCGCGAGCTCGCCGCCGACCCCGACGCCCTGCGCGCCCGCCGCATCGCGATGCGCAAGCGCCTCACCGCCTCCGCGCTATGCGACCTCAACGGCTTCGCCCGCGCCATGGAAGAGGCCTTCACCCGTTTTCACGAGGCGCGGTTGGATGAGCAGGGCGATAGCGGCGGGGAAGAGTAAATCACCACAGAGCACACAGAGAGCACAGAGCCGTCTAAAAGGCGAACGAGTAAGTTAGTGTTGAAAACACCTTGGAACATGAATCGAACTCAGGACTGCCAGTCCTCCGGCACTCCATAGTAAGCGCCTCTGCGCCCCCTGTGGTGGATATTCAGGGGCTATTCCAGCAACTCCGTATCCTCATGGGCGTAGGCCGGGGCGCAGCAGCAGAGGATCACCAGGGTCTCCTCGCTATCGTTACGCACCTGATGGGGCGTGCCCGGATCGATGCGCAGCGTATCGCCCACGCCAATCGGGAACCACGCCTCGCCCAGTCGCATCTCGCCCGCGCCGGCGGTGACGTGATAGAGCTCCTCGCTTTGGCGATGGCGATGGAGCAGGGTGGTCTTTCCCGGCGGGATACGCGCCTCCGCCAGGCTCTGGTTGCCCGGGCCGCACGGATTGGGGTGGCATAGTTCGCGGATCTCTGAGCCGTCGCGGGTGATGTAGGGTTCGGCCGCGGCATGGGCGCGTTTCATGATGCCTCCTGCTGGGCCTTCTTGCGCAGTTCGGCGCGATACCGGCGGTAGCCTTCGGCATCGCCGTACTCGAAGAATTCCGCGTAGTGGTTATGCGGCTCGGCGACGCGCCGGGCGTGCTTGATCGGGCACCAGAAGCGTTCGGTTCGCGCCCCCACCTCCCGCGCCAGGGCGAAGAGGCCGTTGGCGTAACCGCAGTAGACGCAGTTGAACTTCTCGATGCCATTGAGATAGGCCAGCTGGTGGCGGTCGATGACGATATAGTCGCCGCGCCTGGCGCGCTTGATGCCATAGGCGCGAAAGTAGACCTGCTGATAGAGGATCAGGGTCAGATCGAGCAGCAACAGCGGCAGGATCATGCTGTAGATCACCGGCGCCAGCAGCAGATCCCGCAGCCGCGCATCGATGACGAAGCGCGGCACGCTGGTTCTGAACTGCTTGTGGACCTCCACCACCTGCCGTTCGAAGCGCACCCTGTGGCGCTCCAGGGTGTACTGAAAGCGCTGGCGTCGCGCCTCCAGCTCATCCTCCAGCTCCTCCTGGAGCTGATGGATACGCAGCAGCAAATCGTTGATCCGATCGTTCATCGATGGGGCATCCTTGGGCGGCGACGATCGCCGGAGCGGGGGTTTTTCAAGAGCGCTCTTTCTTGCGGCAATTGGGGTCGTTGCAGTGACCGAAGATGTAGAGCAGATGGGAGTCGATGGAGAATCCCAGCTTGTCGGCGACCTTTTGTTGCAGGCGCTCGATCTCGTCATCCACGAACTCGGTCACCTTGCCGCACTCGTTGCAGATCAGGTGGTCATGGTGCTTGCCCATGTTCAGCTCATAGACCGAGGTGGTGCCGTCGAACTGGTGGCGGGTGATCAGCCCCGCCGAGTCGAACTGGCTGAGCACCCGGTAGACCGTGGCGATCCCCACCGACTCCCCCTTCTCCTGGAGCTTGCGATAGACATCCTCCGCGCTCAGGTGCGCCTCCACGTTCTCCTGGAACAGCTCCAGAATCAGTCTGCGGGGCTGGGTAGAGCTCAAACCCGCCTTTTTCAGGTCGATTTCCTTCATGATTCGCTACTCGTCGCCTTTCACTCTCGTTTGTACAGTATACAGCGATTCCGCCCCATGATAAGTTCCCCGCGATCGATTTTTCGATGATGCACGGGGCGGGAGAGGATCGAGTGAAGGAATTGGACAAGGAGACCATCCACGCGGTGGATCGGCTGCTGGACGAAGGCGGCGAATATACCCCCCTCGACCTGCTGCTGGCGGAGGGGCGGCTGTTCTACGACGACTACCAGGCCTGGCGCAATGGCGAGGCGGCGGAGCTGGAGTCGCGCCTGTTCGGCGACCCCGCAGAGATCGGCCGCATGCTGCAAGAGGCGGCGAGCTACGCCGAGGCCCGCGGCCTGGTCGGCGAGCCCCGGGCCTACGCCTGCTGGGGCGATCGGGACAAGGCCCTGCGCTTCAGCGCCGACTCGCGCCGGGACGCGCTCTTTCACCGCCGCTTCGCCAAGCCCCAGGACCGCATGCAGTTCGACCTCTTCCTCGACAACGGCGGCAGCGCCCTGGTCAACGACATCACCAAGGCGCTGTGCGACCGGGACGGCGCCAGCGCCCGGGCGCTGCTCGAAAAGCTGCTGGACGTCGACCCGGGCAACGCCCACCTCGGCGGCCTGGAGCGACTCGCCCTCGCCATGGACGAGGCGGACGCGCCAACCGACCCGGCGGCGGCCCTGGCCCGCCTGGAAAAGGAGCTCATCCCCCTCATCGACGACCTGCTCGGCCCCGCCGGTCGTGACTACGCCGCGCTGTTCTGGCAGGGACTCGAAAAGCGCCTCGCCGACCGCCCCTTCGACGAGGCATCGCCCAAGCTGCACCTTAGCTACTGCGCCCTGCGCAACGGCGACTGGCGCAAGGTGATGCAGACGCTAGAGGCCGAGCCCGACTGGAGTTCATCCGTCACCCTCCGGCAACGCCACGCCCTGGCCGCCCAGCACCTCCACGACGAACCCACATTGTTGCGAGACTGGTTCCTGCTCTGCTTTCGCTTCGGCGAGGCGGCAGAGCAACTGGTGGAACAGCTCGCCCCCCAATGGCGGGCATGGTGGGAGAACTTCCTCGACGCCGAACCGGAACTGCCGCCGGGAGAGTTCCCCGCCTGGCTCCTCATCCAGCGCCCCGCCCTTGCCGGCGTAATCTCCTTCAGCAGCGAGGAACGCCAGCAACTCCCCCCCACCTTCGACACCCTCCTGCAACTGGGCCGCGCCAAGGATCCCCTGGGCGACGAAGGCATGGCATTGCGACGCAAGCTGAAGGGGCAGAGCGAGCCGCTTTTCGAGCACCTGTTGGCACGCTGAGGGCTGAAGGCGGAGGTTATTCCCTGTAACCGGTTCCGCCTATCGCAAGGGGGTAGGGGGATTTTCAGGGCTTGGCACGAAAATCCAGTCTGCCGGTTCCCAAATGAAACGTCCATACCTGTGGGAGCGGATTGCATCCGCGATTCCGGGGCTTCGATCAGACTCCACTGTCATCCTGAATGCGTTATTTCACTCGTGCCAAAATAGCGTGCCAGACGAAGGGCGGTATCTGAAGTAATCGCCCGCTTTCCATGCATAATTCCATTGATTTGCCTGGGGAAACATTGATATCTCGCGCCAGACGATTCTGACTGATCCCCATCTGCCGCAAGAACGCTTCAAGGAATCAATCATCCAGAAAGTATATAGCGCCGCGCGTCATAGCCAGCAACATCCGCCAAGCCGCCGTTCTTCAGAGGCGAGTCACGACCGGCTTGACGGCGTGGGATGATCGCGGGAAGCCAGGTGAAACCCGAGCCTGGCAACAGGGGAAAAGAATAGACAGGATGGACGGGATTTTCAGGATGAACGGGATGGCGTTTTCCAGATTCAGCAATCTCATGCGCCGCATGGGAATGCAGTCTTGACCGCGTCGCGGTCCGAGTCGGGATGCGGCGCATCCAAGACAACTGAGATATCTTGCTAATCAAGAAAGATATTTCCTATAGCGGCTTCCGTGCCAACTTGCCGGGCTCGTCCAACGGCCAGCTCAGAAGCGTTTTGGTTGTAGTGGAAATTTGTGCAACAATGGCGGAAGGCCATGCACAAATTGGAACAAAGACCAAAACGTCAACTGGAGCTGATTGTTATATTTTATTGTACGATTGTGTTTTTTCAGACCATACGTACTCATTTTCGTAGTCTTCTAGGTCTAGCATATCCATAAAACGACTACACTTATTTAAAACAGCACCTAGGTGCACGTAATTCCAGTTTTCGGAATCATTTAGGTACTCCTCAGTTTCTTCTCCAGAAAAGATATTCCAACCACTATAATTTTCTTCGCTCTCTTCAGGTTGTTCTCGATAAAGCTGACCTGCTGGCTTAAGATCATTTAGAACTTCAGATGTTACGACGTTTTTACTCGTTCCCGGGCGTTGAGGCCGTGAAAGTATTTCGTTATTCTTCCTCTCCCTTTGGGAAAGGGCCGGGGTGAGGGCATGACCTGAGCGCAAGTTGTTGATTCTTGCCCTCACCACAACCCCTATCCCTCCTGGTGCGGTAGCATTTTTGCGGTACTTTCACAGTCTCGTTGCCTAGGAATGCCGTCTTGACCGCGCCGCGGTCCGAAAAACCTATACCCGGCCCGCAAACCAATCGGATGCGCCGCATCCAAGACCGGGCACGCAAGCGGTGCTTGGGAACCGGCCAAAGACGAATGAGGGGTTATTGATGAAACATCCAATGAGAGAGCAATAACATGTCTGATCCGTTGTCCCGGTATCGCCGGTTATCCGACTCACAGCGAAGCATCGTCATGATCGCGGCCTTGTATCGCGTGGGCATTCAACTCTCGATGGTCATGGATCTCGTCAAGGGGATGAAATGGCGGGATGAGCGGGGGAAGGCCTTTTATGGCAGGTTGCGTCTTGCGGACCGGGATCGTCTTATCAAGGAGGGGTTCCTGGTCGATAACGGCAACACCTTCAAGGCCCATCCCGATCTCGTTGAGCCATTGACCGAATTGGCGAGAGAAGAGGGGGTATTGAAGGGGTTCATCGATCTTGCCATCGCTCAGTTTCCGGTGCGCGCGCTCCATCACGCCAACACCGCCGAGGAGTCGCGACGTCGCACCTTGCGAGATGTGCATTTCGCCGGCATGCTCAACGACGAAGAGCTTATCCGGCTAGCTCTCGGTTACTCCCGAGGCAACTATTTTCTGTTGCAGGAGGATGTTGCCGAGGGGATCGAAGAGATCCTGGGCGAGCGGCTGGACCTGATGTCGCCGCAATTGAGAGTCTCGGTATTGCTGCCGCTGGCGCAACAGGCGGAACGCAACTTGGGCGACGATCGCTCCGCCTACTCGCGCCTTGAAGCGCTGTTTGAGCAATTGGGCGAGGGGGTGCTGAGCTACAGTATGGCGGTTCGCCGATTTTTGCGGGGCGATCTCGTGGGCGCCGTGAGGGCCGGACGGAAGGACCCCTATCTCAGTAGCTCGATGCAGGGGATTGCCGCCTTCATGGCGGGGCGGGACGATGAGGCGCTGACCCATTTCGATGCCGCATTGGAGGTCAAACGCAAGGGTACGCGCAAGCGCAAGGTCCATTTGAGCGGCTGGGAGGGGGTGATTCACTTCCTGGCGCTATGTCGAAAAGGGGATGCCGAGTCGCGGGCGCTGGCGAAGGAGGCGTTGGCGATGGAGCGGCGGAATGACCAACGGCAGCCTGAAGGGGCGGCGATTTTCGATGTGCTCGGCGACTTCCACCTGCGTCTCGATACCCTGTTGAACGTAAATGACCTGGATCGCCGGTTCAGCGCCCGGGAATCCGATGCCGACGACGCCTGGGTGGAGTTGTTCCGCCTGCTGGCGATCCGCTGGCTGGGCGGCAAGCCCACGCCCGCCCGTATCGATCGCCTCAGGGATATGGGTAAGCGGGCCGCCGGCGCCGGCTTTCCCTGGTTCGCCCGTGAGGCGGGCCAGTTGTTGAAGGCCTGGGGTGATAAGCGCGATTCCCCGGCGGATCTCGATGGGAGCGACTCCGTCCCCCTCCTGACCAACCTCTACGTGCCGGAGAG
>JAABSM010000060.1 GCA_011390365.1 Gammaproteobacteria bacterium | reverse complement strand
TACTGTGAATCTACCGAGGAGTGGCAGTCCTCAAAGGACTGCCACTCCTTGGGCTGATTCATTTCCCGGGGTGGTGCATCACTCCATGACCGTTAGCCATATCCCGCGTATCCGATCAACCGGCGGCGCGACGCCACCATCCGCATATTTGGTGTCCACGCGGCGGGGCGGCTGCATTCCCACGCGGCGGGTGGAAACGAGAAAACGCGTTCCCAAGGCCTCCTTGGGAACGCGCGCCTTGCAAGCGCTTGCTTGCTGAGTGTTTCGGGCAGCGGGAGCTGCCAAGACGTGGGCGCCAAAGCTGGTATAGCGGTTTCGGGAAATCGCCGAAATTGACCAAAGCCCGGTCACAAATCCTGGAATGCTAAGGCTACGGCTTTGCAGCGCCATGTAAAAGCGTAGCTTTCGCACTCCTGGCCGCGGGCGAGGGAAGGGGCTTTGGTGGTCGCGCCTTCAGCCTGCCCTAAACTGGTCCACCAAAACAACCCGCGGCACCATGTTTCCCGACCGGCTGGGGCGCATCTCCACAATCTGCCCAGTATGCCCAGGCCCATAGCTCACATGGATCGGCTTGTCGGCACCGTAAAAGTAGAGCCGATCAAACGGCGTGTTCTCGGCGACCCACACCGCCACCTCGCGCATGTCTTCATCCTCGACCATAAAATCCACCGCCGCCCCGAGTCGCTCGCAGATGCGGTTGCCAAGGCGGTTGACTTCATGGCTGGCGTGTTGGTCTCTTTTGGGGTCGATGCGACCCGGGATCTTGCGCGCCAACTGGGGCGAGCAGAACCCGTAGGTCAGGCGAATCATGCCGAACCAGTCAATCACCGGATCGAGCACCTTCTCCGCCAGCTCAAACAGGGCCGTGTAGCTTTCCGGCTGTTGCGGTTGGTTCGGAAGCCCCGTATGCGCCTGGGTTTCGCCGCATTCGATGAGCTGCCGGAAGGTCAGGTAGCGTCCACAGGGGTCATCCAGGTTCGGTAGCGTTTGGGCGCGTCGAAGCTCGAAGCCTTCAACCTCCCAGCGATGGCGGCGCAGGGTCTCTTCGAATTGACGCGGCGGCGGGCCATAGCCGGATAGATCGAGCAGGCCGAGGGCCGCAAGGGCCTCATCGAACGCGGCCTGTTCCGGATAACGTGGATGCTCTTCGCTCAGAAAACGGGATTTGTGATAGAGATAGGGGGCGGGAAACTCATCGCCATACCGGAAAACATCCACCCGCTGCTCCCGTAGCTGGATCTTCACCCGCTCCTCCATGCGCGGCAATGGCCGGTCTTCAAAATCATCGAAACGCATCAGGGTCAGCTTACCCGAGCGGACATGGATCTTGATCAGGTCCGCGTTGCGCACGTCGCCGTAGGCCGCGGCGGCGGCGCCGACATAGACCCGCAGCAAGGCGGGCAGTCGCTCCACCAGTCGCGCATCGAGCTGCAAGGCGCTCGCCTCGGCTTCGCCAGCGCCGCTTTCCTTGGAGGGGGCGTTGGAAGGGGCGTCGGTCGCCGCTTCCGCCTTGTCTTCCTCCTGCATCAACCACCCCAGACCATGCTCCGCCGCGTCACCACAGGCCTGGGCGATGGACTCGGTATCGGCGATCCGCATCAACAGCGCCATGCCATCAGAACGGGCGGCGGCGTAATTACCAAAAAAGTGCTTGATATCCCGCTTCAACCCCGGGTCCAAATGCGTATAGGGGCGGCGGCGCTCGAACTGGTCGAGGGCGAAATAGACCCGCAGATCGTCGTGGCGTTGTCGCTGCGCCCCCTCAAGCTCCGCGCTGACCCGCTCGTCGCCCAGGTCCAGGCGTTTGCGCTGTTCCAGAAAGCGCAGCGCCTTGCCGAACGTACCGAAGGCCTCGCTCAGATCCAGAAGATCATCCACCTCGCCCTTGTCCGGCTTGCGACCAAGGCCGAGCCAGTGCTCCCATAGCCCGTCCAGTAGCTCTTGGTGGGCGGCGTATCTTTCCGCCCCCCGGTCTCGTCTTTCTCGCTGAGGTCGCTCATGGACCCGGAGCGGAGGATCGCGCAGCACACCGCGAGAGGCGGAGCGATAGCGGTTAACCAGAAACCGCTGCTCCGCCTCCTTATCGCGGAACAGATACATCACCCCCGGCGCAACCGGGATCGCCTCCTGATCGAGCACATCCTCGACAAAGGCCTTGATCTCCCCCTGGCTGTAATACTTCTGAAAGGTCCCCCGCTGGGTCATCACCCCATCGCGGAAGCGCTGGGCATGGGGCGTGTTGTTGTTCTCCAGCATCACCGACACCACCAACAGCCGTTGCGCAAGGGACCAGGCCCGGGTCAGCGCCTCCAGCCGCTCGTCGAAATCCTCAATGACGTTGATCACGAAACCCAGGTTCACCAGATCCGCCGCGTGTACCGGCTCGTCCGGGGCATAGAACGGATCCCAGCCGCCACACTCAATGCCGTTCTCCCGCAGCCCGCGCAGATCATCGCCACGACCGCAGCCGTAATCGAACAGGCTGTGTTGACCGTCCAGAAACCCATGACGGGCCAGCGCCTGGATCGGCGCGGAAAAACCGTAACGGACCATCGCCGTGCGATGCCGCTCCGCCGCCCAGCCGATGGGCGAAACGCCCTCCGGTATCTCCTGATCAGCTTCAGCAGCCTCTTCGTTGCCCAGCGGCAACAACTGGTGACCCTCGACCCGATAACCGCGCTCCCGAATCAAATGCTCCCACTGCCGCCGATAGCCGATGCGCTTGGGATCATCGAACAGGCCCACTGACTCCGCGGCGGCGGTCAGCTCCGCAAAGGCGGTGCGACGAGCATCATCGACGGGCAGCAACAACTCCTTGCGATGCAGAATCGGCGGGTTGAGGGATTCGGCATAGGTGCGATAGCTGACCCTGCCCACATCAGGCTGCACCAGCCAGCTCTCCAGCAGACTGGGGAAGGGGTCTTCAAAGAAACGCGGGTAATGGAGCAGCGCAATGTCGCTACTGGATAGATTCAGGCGAACGAGATTGTAGGATTGCGCCCGATCAACAGCCGCAAACTCCTCCGCCTGGATGATTCGGGCCATCTGCTCGACATCGAGCAAGCTTAGGGCGGTGACATGCAGGTAAAGATTGTCACCGATACGTTTTCCGACTGCCCTGCTCATGGTGAATCTAAAGCAATCCTTGTCGATTAGCCTCGTACCAAACGAAGGGAGATTTTCGCCTCAGATAATCCGCCGAAATGTTGCCTTTCACATAGTCTTCGAACCAGGCTTTGCGCATGGCCCTGCACTCTCCATCATCCAGTTTCAGGCGATCAATTGTCGATTGGATGGCGGAGTGCTCTGAAACCGAGCCGTTGGGATAAATACGTCCGCTGATGAGTTCGAGTCGAAACCAACCTTCCCCAATCTCGAACGGATCGAGAACATCGTCGAATGCCCTCTTGCGACTATTCATCTTGCGGGTAGCAAGACGGTAGTTATCCCATTCGTAGGTCTTCCCGGCCAACGACGATTTGGGCACAAAGTGCTCCACCGAACCGGCCCCGGTTACCTTCTCGAAAAATATCGCCAAGTACGCGCATGTACCCTGATAACTGGCATAGAGCTGATCCATGCACTTACGCCAATAGGGCTCTACCTTGGAGTTCTCTGGCAATGACTGATCCAGCATATACCCTTTTTCCGCCAAATGATTCAATCCCTTCTGCCGAACCTTGGCATCAAAGTCGGCGGGTTCGGGTTGGGGGACTACAGGAATCATTCGAGCCAGCCCCGCTTCTCGGCGACATATCGCCAGCGGATCCAGAACGAATCCGTCTCCCCCAGTACGGATCGCAAGCGGTGATCAATGGCCAAGGCTTCGTCACGCTTGATGTCGTCTTTGGAGAGCGCAACCGCCGCCTCATCCAAAACTCGCTCCGCTTCGATCGAGCGAGGGCTCTGCAAATCAAAGGCCTCACTGACTAGCCAACGCCCCACATCGCCCTTGCGCTCAAAGGGGCGTGGCGTAACGGCGACGTGGCGGCTCGCCGGATCGAAATCCAGGTCAAACCAGGCATCCGTTGCCGGATCAAACAGCGGTTCCGCGGCGGCCATCACCAGTGGTGAATGGGTGGCCGTGATCACCTGCACCTGCGCTTCTCCGGTCAATTCCCTCATGACGTTGAGCAGGGCCTTCAATATCAGCCGTTGCCAGCGGGGATGTAGATGAGCTTCAATTTCATCCACCAGAAAGACCACCTGACTGGTTACCTCGGTTCCCCGCAGTTTGCTGGCCTGCCGATGCTCTTCCCAGGCCCACACCAACAGGTAAGCCAAGGCCACAATTCGCCGTAGCCCGGCGCTCGCAAACAGGATTGGTACATCCTGTTGATACGGCATACGCACCGTGGGGATATCCCTGGCATCATCAAGGCTAATGCGGGTCAACTCACCTGGCGTGATGCGCTCATCCTCTGACGGCGACAGTGCGAGCAATACCGCCTGTAACTGCCGAAAGGCTTGTCCCCGCTCCTTTTGCCAACTGGCCCAATCCCTAACCAGGCCATTGCACAAGGGCTTATCATCCGCATCCAGCAGACCATCCCACACCTCTTTTGGCGAAAAGACATACGCGGGGCGGCGTTGCTGCTCGCCCCCTTCCCCATTGGCGCGCCAATAATTGCGCGCCGGGTCCCATACCGCGAAGCTGCCATCCACTTGGGCATAGAGCACCAAACCAGGGTTAGCGGGTCGGCCTTGCCGGCCACCCCATCGTTGTTCCTCGCGATCAAATTCACTCACATAAGTTTCGAGCTTTGCCTTGCCTGAGAAGCTGAAGCCAATACTTGCCTGCCCATCATATAACGGCCTGGCCATCATTCCGGATGAAAGACGAGGATTCACCTCAGCGGGCCAGTATCGGGTCAACGTCCACCAGGCGATATCCAAGAGAAAACTCTTGCCAAGGCCGTTGTCCCCTGTGATCAGGTTCAATCGCTCGCCAAGGGTTAGCTCCAGCTGCGCCGCTGGGCCGACATTGGTTAGTTCTAGGTGTTCAAGCATTTACGGAATCCTGAAGCCGTGCGAGCGTCATAAAGTTTGCCCAAATGCAAACATTTCTCACTGTGAAACAACATGAGGACTGGCAGTCCTGAGCCCGATTACAAGCTGGTTCCCACGCGCCGCGTGGGAACCTTCTTTGGCGCGCTGCGCCAAGCCCCGTAACTGATTGAATCGGTCAATCTTTCATCAGCGCGGGTGTCAGTGCCTTGCATGAGAGTTACCATGCAAAAACAGGCGCTCCCTTGGAACGACCCGAATCTCTACCCGACCCAACTGCAACAACTCATCAAGCCGCTAATAGCGCTCTTTGTGCAGCAAGGCCTCCGCCTCCACATCCACCTCACTCCAACGCTCCCTCAAGACGGTAGCGCGCCCACAATGTCATTAACTTAAGTCACCATGACATTCTCCGGGAATGATGCGCCTCATTTCGTGGGTGCGCCAACCGTTTCTGGTTCTGCATAGGATGTGCCGTCGACCGAGCGACAAGGCTTTTATTCGGCACATCCTATGCCGGCCCAGCGATTTCCGGGCTGCCCCGGAGTAAGGCGCATCAAGGGCGGGAACCTGGCGTGGCGCTTAAGTTAATGACATTGACTCCCCACTCCTCGTCGTGGTAGGCGAGATAGTACTCCCTCCCCACTCCGGCCCAACCACAGCGTATTTTTGCATCACCCGTCCTGTTCATTATCCAAATCCCAGCCGTCGATCCAAGCAAGCACCTCTTCACCTTCGATCACTTGCCCGCCACCCACTTCGGCCTTGGATCTGTTTGCGCACAGAGCGTCTATGCCTGTATGAGCCGTTGCTCCAATAACATCTGCATATCGCGACGACCATCGGCAGCCACCATGACATAGACAGCGCCCGACATCACCCTGTAGATGATGCGATAGGGTTTGAAGAAGATCTCACGGTACTCTCGAATTCCCACACTTAGCAGTTCCTTTGGGTATGCCCTACGTTCAGGATTCTCCGAGAGACTCGAAAACGCCTCCTCAATTCCACTGAGAACATAATCCGCTTTTTCCGGCGCATCGTGGGACTCGATGTAATCGTACAAGCTCTCCAGATCCCGAGCGGCATCCTCTGTCAGCAACACCTCGTAAATCATCGTTCAGCACGACGCCGATCACGAAGCCGCTGGACAGCCTCACTTGCCGACTGAACCTTACCCCCTTCCACCTGACGCATACCAAGTGCCAAAATCTTTAGCAGCGCCAGTGTCTCCTGGGTCTGCTCGTAGCTATCGATACCCTGCAATACGACTTTCGCCTCACCATTCTGAGTAATCACAAGGGGGTCTGGGCTTCGTGCCTGGTTACGAACAACCTCGGCGGCATTGGCCTTCAAATAGCTGATTGGCCGAATTTGACTCGATAATTTCACAACATCCCTCCCGGAAAAAACCAACAAGTCTAAATTTAGCCCTTAAAAGGTCCATTGTCAAAACTCTTCCGCGATCCAAATCACATATGCACAAAAAAGCCCCGCCAAGGCGGGGCTCTTTATCGTCATGGGTTGACGCGAACGGCGCTGATTACATCATGCCGCCCATGCCACCCATGTCACCCATGCCGCCGCCCGGCATCGGAGCGTCGTCCTTGGGCTCTTCGGCCACCATGCACTCGGTGGTGATCATCAGAGCGGCCACGGAGGCGGCGTTCTGCAGCGCGCTGCGGGTCACCTTGGTAGGATCCAGGATACCCATTTCGATCATGTCGCCGTACTCTCCGGTGGCGGCGTTGTAACCGTAGTTACCTTCGCCCTCTTCCACCTTGTTGACGACCACGGAGGCCTCGCCGCCGGCGTTGGCGACGATCTGGCGCAGCGGCTCTTCCATGGCGCGACGGGCCATGCTGATGCCGGCGTCCTGGTCGGCGTTATCGCCCTCAAGATCCTTGATCGCCTGCAGGGCGCGTACCAGCGCGACGCCGCCGCCGGGCACCACGCCCTCTTCCACCGCCGCACGGGTGGCGTGCAGGGCGTCTTCGACGCGCGCCTTTTTCTCCTTCATCTCCACTTCGGTGGCGGCGCCAACCTTGATCACGGCGACGCCGCCGGCCAGCTTGGCGACACGCTCCTGGAGCTTCTCGCGGTCATAGTCGGAGGAGGTCTCTTCGATCTGGGCGCGAATCTGCTCGACACGGGCCTTGATGTCCTGATCGGTACCGGCACCGTCGATGATGGTGGTCTCTTCCTTGGAGATCACGACCTTCTTGGCGGTACCCAGCTCGTTCAGGGTGCATTTCTCAAGCGACAGACCGACCTCTTCGGAGATCACGGTACCGCCGGTGAGGATGGCCATATCCTGGAGCATGGCCTTGCGACGGTCACCAAAGCCCGGGGCCTTGACGGCGCAGACCTTGACGATGCCGCGCATGGTGTTGACCACCAGGGTAGCCAGCGCCTCGCCTTCCACGTCCTCGGCGACGATCAGCAGGGACTTGCCGGCCTTGGCGACCGCTTCGAGGGCGGGCAGCAGGTCGCGGATGTTGGAGATCTTCTTGTCGTGGAGCAGGATGAAGGTATCTTCCAGCTCGGCGGTCATGTTCTGCTGGTTGGTGGCAAAGTAGGGGCTCAGGTAGCCGCGATCGAACTGCATGCCTTCCACTACATCCAGCTCGTTGGCCAGCGAGGTGCCGTCCTCGACGGTGATCACGCCCTCTTTACCGACCTTCTGCATGGCGTCGGCGATGATGCGGCCGATGGAGTCGTCGCTGTTGGCGGAGATGGTGCCGACCTGGGCGATCGCCTTGTCATCGGTGCAGGGCTTGGAGAGGTTCTTCAGCTGTTCGACGGCGGCGGTGACCGCCTTGTCGATGCCGCGCTTCAGGTCCATGGGGTTCATGCCGGCGGCGACCGCCTTCATGCCTTCGCGAACGATGGCCTGGGCCAGCACGGTGGCGGTGGTGGTGCCGTCGCCGGCGATGTCGGAGGTCTGGGAGGCGACTTCCTTCACCATCTGGGCACCCATGTTCTCGAACTTGTCGGCCAGCTCGATCTCCTTGGCGACGGAGACGCCGTCCTTGGTGACGGTGGGGGCGCCGAAGGACTTCTCCAGCACCACATTGCGGCCCTTGGGACCCAACGTGATCTTCACCGCGTTGGCCAGTACGTTGACGCCATATACCATCTTGTGGCGGGCGTCATCA
This sequence comes from Gammaproteobacteria bacterium, assembly GCA_011390365.1. Lineage (GTDB taxonomy): Bacteria > Pseudomonadota > Gammaproteobacteria > Chromatiales > Chromatiaceae > SLIM01. The sequence goes on along the minus strand of JAABSM010000060.1, from coordinate 18,934 downwards.
CCAAACTTTACTTCTTTTGCACTCATTGTTTCGGTTCCTTTAGTCTGAAAGGTTTGATTCGAAGGGTTTGATCAATTCGGGTTCGCGTCGAGCAGCGGCTTATTCCAGCACGCCCATGATGTCCTCTTCGCGCATCACCAACAGCTCTTCGCCGTCGATCTTGACCTCGGTACCGGAATACTTGCCGAACAACACCTTGTCGCCGACCTTGACGTCCATGGCGCGGGTTTCGCCACTGTCCATGACCTTGCCATTGCCCACGGCGACCACCTCACCCTGAATCGGCTTCTCGGTGGCGCTGTCGGGGATCACGATCCCGCTGGCGGTGGTACGCTCCTCTTCCTGACGACGAACGACTACGCGATCGTGCAACGGACGAATCTTCATCTGTGCTCTCTCCTGAATTGAGTGGTTGGTTTTCTCGGTTGATACCGTCGGGAGCTGTTAGCACTCCCTCCAAGTGAGTGCTAATAATAGGCGCAAATCTCGGGGAGTCAAGAGGGGGGCGGGAATTTTTTTGTGCTTGGGCGTCTAGCAAAAACAATTTGAGCAGTTGTGTCTTGGGGTCTGGGCCTGAAGCAGGCATGGAAGATTAAGTGCTTGGCTTTTATAAGTCATTCAAAACATTGAGCCAGTTGAAAGTGCGAGACCCGCAAAACGCGCTCTTGCACGGCAAGGACAAAATCGATGCGCTGCTGGGGGCGTTCTACCTCCTAAACAGGAAGCAGCGCAGGATAGGGGGTAGAAAAGCGGTCCCAATACTTCGGCAACCCCGCTACACCGCGCAAGACCTGGTCCAACATCATCGACTACACAGGTTCTGCCGCCCGCCGCTTCGCCGATCTGGACTTCGGCGCGCCCTTGTCGAAGCGGCTATACTTCGGTATGGGTAGATCTCGCAACGGGAGTTAGCCATGAACAGGGGTTTACTGATGATCGCGATTATGCTCGGTGTGCTGTTGGCGCTATTCTCCGCTTCGCTGGCGGCGGCGGGGGCGGAGATCGATCCGACCACGTTTCGGGTGCTCTACGGCTGGCTGGGGATCGATATCACCGACCGTCTCAAGGAACACGCCAACATCACCCCCGAAGGCATTCGCGCCGAGAACGCGGAATTGCCGGAGGGGCGCCACGAGCTGACCCTGGAGATCGCCGATACCAAGGGGCGCTATGGCGCCGCGACGCTGGAGTTCACCATTGCTTCGCCCTGATGGGTTGAGTCGCGCGTCTTGAGGCGTGGACCGGGCAAGGGGGAGGCCGGGTTGCTGGAGTTCGTTCTGCGGGCGCTGGTATTCGCCGGCCTGTTGGCGATCCCCGGGGTGGTCCTCTACGTCGATCAGGATCTCCTGTTTCCCTATGTGACGGGGAAGAACATCCTGTTTCGGCTGCTGGTCGAGGTCGTAGCGGCGGCGTGGGTGGTTTTGGCGATGCGGGATCCCCGTTATCGCCCCCGTTTCTCCTGGTTGCTGGCGGCATTCCTGTTTCTGTTGCTGGCGATGTTTTTCGCCAATCTGTTTGGCGTCCAGCCTGCGGTCGGCTTCTGGGGCAACCTGGAGCGGATGGACGGTTACATCACCCTGCTCCATCTCTTCGTCTATTTTCTGCTGCTTGGCAGCGTCTTCAGGAACAAGCGGCAGTGGCGGCTCTTTTTCGGTGTCTCCCTCGCCGTTGCGCTTTATGCCGCGATCTCTGGTTTCGCCCAGTCTATCGGCGAGGGGGGGGCCGCCTCGGGGCGTCTGCGCGGAATCCTGGGCAACTCCGGATTCATGGCCTCCTACATGCTGCTCCATGGGTTCGTCGCGGCCTGGCTATGGGCGGGCTCCGAGAAGGGTGCGGCCCGCCTCGTGTATGCCGCGGCGGCGGTCGTTTTCATTGCGGCGCTGGCGGCGACGGGGACGCGCGGGGCGTTGCTTGGTCTCTGCGTGGGCGTCCTGGTAGCGGCGGGTCATGTCGCCGTTCATCGCGGAGGCAGGCGGGCGACGTGGGGTTATGCGGGGCTTGGCTTTGCCGTGCTGGTCCTGCTGCTGGGGGCCTGGTTCGGGATGGCGCGGGATGAGGGCTTGGCGGATGAGTCGGCCTTGTCGCGCATCGTCGAGACCGCTCCCCGCACCCTCGATACCCGCCTCGAGGTTTGGCGTATCGCGCTGGATGGGGCGATGGAGCGGCCCATTCTCGGCTGGGGGCAAAATGGTTTCAATCAGGTGTTCAACGCCCACTATCGACCCGAGCTGCATGCCGACGAGCAGTGGTTCGACCGCGCCCATAATCATCTTCTGGATTGGTTGATCGCCGGTGGTGTGCTGGGCCTCTCCGGCTACCTGGCGCTGTTCATCTTCTCGCTGTATTACCTGTCGAGGGCGGCGGCACGGGATCATGCCGGGGAGGACGCCGGCCTGAGTGGGGCGGAAAGCGCGGTGGTGATGGGGGCGTTGGTCGGCCACTTCGTCGCCAATCTGGCGAGCTTTGATACATTGGCCAGCTATATCGTCGTGGTTGCGTTTCTTGGCCTGATCCATGCGCGCGTCTCTCCCGTTTCCCTGGGGGGATGTCCGGGGGCGGCGGTTGGCGGGCGTGTGGCGATGGGGGCTGCGGTGGTTTTGGCCGGGTGTGTTCTGTTGTTGTATCAGGGGTTTCATCAGCCGGCACTGGCAACCGCGAAGGCGCTGCGAAGCGCCCTGAGCGAGGACCGCCCGGCCCATCGCCTGGCGCTTTTCAATCAGGCGCTCGCTTACGATACCTTTGCCCGCCAGGAAGCGGTCGAACACCTGGTGCGGCGGGCGATGGCGATGGCCCGAAACGACGAGGGTTCGTCTGCCCTGAGCGCTGCCTTTATCCGGCGGGCGGAGGCGGAGCTCCTGGGGCTGCTGGCCGAGGGTGGGCATGATGCCCGCCTCCATCTCTTTGCCGCCGGTTTCTACCGCGCCCTGGGGGATCATGCCAAGGCGGCCAGCCATTTCGCCTCCGCCCGGCAATTATCGCCGCGGCGGCCCGCGATCATCACCCAGCAGGCGATCGAGGAGCTCCGCCTGGGCCATGACGGGCTCGCCCATCGGCTGTTCGAGGAGGCGTACCGCCTGGATGAACGCAACATGGACGCACGCGCCTGGTTCGCGGCGTCGTTGTTGCACAATCGGGAGTTTTCCGCGGTGTGGGATCTGATGGATAGCCCGCCGGCGCGACGCCACCTGGCGAACAGCGAAGCGGTTGTGCGAGCGGCATCGGCGGCAGGGGCCTTTGAGCTGCTGATGGAGCTGTATCGGATCCGCGTCGCGACCCATCCAGGCCGGGCCCAGAACTGGGCGGCGCTGGCCTATCTGCATCATCGCCGCGGCGACGACGAGGGGGCGATACGGATCCTGAAACAGGGCGCGGGACGGATTCCCGGTTTTGCCCCACAGGCGAGTTGCATCATTGAAAAGCTGCGCAGCGGGTCGGACCCCAATCAAGGGTGTGTGCCGGGCGGCGGTTTGTAGGGCCGCGCATCGGGTTCCCGGGCATTTCCGCCCGGAGAGATCTGGCCTCTTCGCGAATTGCGTGGGTGGCACGGAGGGCGCGGCTTGACGCGCCATTGTGCCAGCCGTTGGTGAGTCCTGCTCGCGGTCCGCGGTGGCATGGAGTTGGCGCGGCGAGTGCCACGACCTCTTCGCGAGGCGGTTGATACAATTTTTAGGTAAAGCGATAACTCGAATAATAGTTTGTGCTCAAGTGAGTGCTTGACTAATGTGGTTGCTAAGGTTAAGGTCCGCTTTAACCTCGCATTTCAAGAAGCCAATACCAAGAACAACATTCCCGGGAGCCCCCCATGAGATTCCCCAAGAAAGTCCTCTCTTCCACGATCCTGTCGCTCCTCGCGGCGCCCGTTGGCAGCGGCGTTTCGATCCCTCCCGGCGGGCCGGACGAGGCCGCCGGCGCCATGTACGGGCTCGATGACATCTACCATCGTTTGCGCACGGGGGCGGAGGGGGAGAAGCGCGGCGCGACGTTTCAGGGGCCGAGTCAGGGCCCCGGCGAGGCGACCTTCGTGACCCTCGACGATATCATGTCCGCCGCCCCTCGCGGCGACAACGAGAGCGGCGCGGCGGCCGCGGATGTTCGCGATGGGCGGGTATTCTGGGGATTGCGGCAGGGGGCCGAGTGGGGGCTCGCCCAGGGGAGCATGCCGGAGCATGTCGAGCTGGTGCTGACGCCGGGCGTGGACGAGCAGACCATTCCTCAGGGCTACCATGACGGTTCGGGGCGTGTGGCGGGAGACGCCGAGCTGATCGCCGAAAATGTGCGGCGCGATGTGGAGATCTTCGGCGTCAGCGGCAGCCTCGCCCCGCCGACGGGCGACGCCCTGCCTTCCCAGGTGCTCATGGGCACGACCTTTTCCAGCGCCGACGGATCCTTCGCCGGGCTGATGCCGGACCATGGCGCGAAGACCCTGTTTCCCGGCGCCGAACCCGTCGCCATCGAGGAGGGGTATCATGACGGCAACGGCATCGTCATTGGCGATGAGGACCTGGCGCCGGAGAATATCGCCGTTAACGTCAATCTGTTCGGTGTCGAGGGGAGCCTGGTTCCGCCCACGGGCAATGCGCTGCCGTCGCAAGTGCTGGTTGGCACGACCTTTTCCACCGCCAGCGGTTCCTATGCCGGGGTGATGGCCGACAATGGCGCCATGGCCCTGTTTCCGAGCACCCAGCCGGTCTACATCCGGGAGGGTTACCATAACGGCAATGGCATCGTGGTCGGCGATGCCGATCTGACGCCGGCGAACATCGCCTATAACGTCAACCTGTTCGGGGTTACCGGGACCTTGGTGCGGGCCAGCGGCGTGGCCGCCCCGGCGCAGGTGCTTTCCGGGGTCTCGTTTTCCAACGCCGACGGCGCCGCCAGCGGCGCCATGCCCAACCGCGGCGGCCTCAATCTGACCCCGGACTTCTCGTCGGGAGAGCCCGCCATTCCACGCGGTTACTATGACGGCAGCGGGGTGATCGAGGGGGATCCCGAGCTGATCCAGGGGAATATCCGTCGCGGCGTCGAGCTCTTTGGCGTCGCCGGCTCACCGACGGTCGTCGATACCGCCAGCGCCAACGCCCGGGCTAGCGATATCCGCGAAGGGCGGGTGGCATGGGTGGATGGCCTGGAGGTGAGCGGGACGCTGGCGACCAAGGTATTGAGCGCCTCCACCACCGTCGTCGCCGAGGGGGTCTACGAGACGGATCGCCTGGAGGATGTGGATGGGGATCTGAACTCATCCAATATCCGCGCGGGCGTAGCGATCTTCGGGATCCCGGGCAGCCTCAGCGTGGTGGATACCCGCGACGCCACCGCGACCGGCGATGATCTGGTCGAGGGCGAGACCGCCTATGTGGGCGGTGCGCAGATCCATGGCGTGCGCCCGCCCGCGCCCCTCACCCAAACCGGCCAAAACGCCTGCCATGACCAGTATGGCGGCAGCATGACCTGTCTGGGTACGGGCCAGGACGGGGAGTATCGAGCCGGCGTGGAGTCCCCCGTACCGCGCTTTTCGGCCCGCGCCGACGGTACCGTGAGGGACAATCGCACGGGGCTGGTGTGGCTGCGCAACGCCGACTGTTTTGGCGTAATGGACTGGGTCAATGGCTTGCTCTCCGCCATGTACCTGGAGTCCGGCGACTGTGGCTTGAATGACGGTTCGGAGGTGGGCGACTGGCGCATCCCCAACGTGCGTGAGCTGGAGAGCCTGATCGACTATCGCTACGCCTACCCGGCGCTGGCGAACAGCTTTGGTAACGGCCAGTTCAGCCCCGGCGATCCCTTCTATAACGTCCGCGACTATCAGTACTGGACCTCCACCACTTTGGCGTCGAGCCGGCACGAGGCCCGGGTCATTCGTTTTGGCGGCGATGGGTCCAGCAGCCGCGCCGCCAAGACCTACTATGGCTATGTCTGGCCGGTCCGTGACGGCTACTGGACCGATACCGACTGGATGACCTCCGGGGACTACCCGAGTTCCAGTTACTGATGGAAAGGCACGGCTGGCTCGCCCCAACCCATAGCTCAGGCGGAGACGGAAGCATGCGCAAGCGCAAGATCGCGAGCCCCTTGCTCGTATTGATACTGGCCCCACTGTATGGCCAACCCGGTTACTCGGCACGCATGGATCCCGATCACCGCTACGCCTGGTCGGAGAACGCCGGCTGGCTCTCCCATCGCGAGACGGTCGCCGAGGTCCAGGTCTATTCGGATCACCTGGAAGGCTATGCCTGGGCCGAGAGTATCGGCTGGATCCGTTTCGGCAGCCATGTCGGCGGCGGCAGTCATGTCTATGCCAATCATGGCGCGGACGACTGGGGGGTGAATCGCCACGCGGATGGGGGCCTGTCCGGCTTCGCCTGGGCGGAAAACATCGGTTGGATCGATTTCGCGCCAAGCTTCGGCGGCGTCTCCCTGGAAAGCGGCAGCGGACGCTTCCTCGGCTATGCCTGGTCGGAGGCGATTGGCTGGATCCGCTTCGGCGATGAGGCGGATGGCTACCATGCCGCCCTGGCGGTATCGGATCTGGCGATCGCCCAGCAGGCGGATGTTGGCCCGCTGCGCGCGGGATCGGACCTGACCTATGCCATGACGATCACCAATCTGGGGGACAACGACGCCGAAGCGGTCACCAGCCGTTTCAATCTTGCCAAAGGCGTCTCCCTGGTAAGCGTGGAAGGGGATTGCCTGGAAGGCAACGATGGCGTGCCCGAGTGCAGTCTGGGGGCTCTCGCCCCCGACGCCTCACGCAGCTACGCCGTTAGCGTGCGTATCGCCCCCTCCACCTCTGGCGAGCTGGTTAGTCCGGTGGAGGTGGCGGCCCTCAACGGCGATCCGGATCTCGGCAATAACCGCGCCTCGGTGACGACCACGGTACCCGTGGATTGGGACAACGACGGTCTGCCGGATGTCTGGGACGCCTTCCCCGAAGCGGTTCACGCCAATGCCTGCTCCGAGAGCCGGGTAGAGTTCGAGAACTGGATCATTCGCAGCGGCGACGTGGTGGTGTGTCGCGCCGGTGAATCGATTCAAGTGGCCGCCGGCGTACGTGTCGAAGCCGGTGGCACCCTTGCGTTGGTCGCGCCGAGGGTTGGCGTGAATCCGGGGTTCGAGGCCCATTCCGGCGGGCGGCTTCGCGCCTTTGCCGGGACGCCCGTGGAGTCGCCCAGCCGGACCAAGCGCGAGGTCCCGCGGGGCGCCGCGGAGTCGGCGTCGAAGGCGTCGCCGGCGTCCGCGCCGCGACCACTCGCCGCCAGACGCCTCGCTCCCGCGCAACTGCCCGCCGGTCTGCGCGCGCTGCTCGGTGACGACGGCGTGCCGGAGCGGGCGTTCAGCGACGATGCGGGTCACTATGTGGTGTTCGCGTCCGAGCAGGCACTCCTCCCCGCGGATGACAATGGTAGCGATGACATCTACCTCTATGACGTGCGGGCGGAGACGTTGCTGCTCGTCAGCAAGAGCGTGCGTGGGGCGGTCGGCAATGGCGTTAGCCAGGACCCGGCGATCGACGCCCAGGGCGGCTATATCGTCTTCTCCTCAAGCGCCGATAACCTGACGGACGGGGACGGCAACGGGGTGAGCGATATTTACCTCTATTATATCGACTTTGACTATCTCGCCCGTGTCAGTTTGTCCGCGGAGGGCGAGCAGGAGAGACCCTCCTATCGCCCGGCGATGGATGCCCAGGGCGTGCAGGTGCTATACGAGCACGGCGCCGTCGGCGAGCGGGTGGTGATGGCGGCCGATCCCCTGCAACCCTATCTCGGCGGACGCGTGGTGAGCGGGAGTGACGCGGACAGGGATTTTCATCATCCCGGGATATCCGCCAGCGGTCGCCATGCGGCATGGATCGCCGAGTCCGCCAATGCCTGTGGTATCGTCATCAACGACCTGGTGGATGGCGTGGTTCACGAGGAGGCCTGCCCCTTCGGCGATGGCGTCCAGCATATCGATCCGCCCTGGTTCGATGGGGAGAATCGGCGGATTCTATGGCGGGTCAGCTATCGGGATGAAAGCGTCGGCGAGTACGCCATTAACTATGGGGATGCCGACTGATGAAGCCCAGCGGTAACCATTTGGGGGTTTCCACGGGGGAGAGGCGGGCACTCTCCCCCATGGTGGCAAGCAAAAATCACATTTTTGCGCCGCCATCTGAATAGTTGCAATCGTTCATTGTCTGGAGGCGTTATCTTCGATGGCGTCGTCCCGATGCGGGTTCGCGGCGGGCTGGTTGAAGAAGGCCACTGCCTCCTCGGGATCGCGGGTGCGGGCCATCGGTGGCATGCTGTCGAGGAAGGTGTAGCCGTAGCGTTTCTTGAGCAGGCGTGGGTCGCATACCACCAGCACACCCCGATCCGAGACATCCCGGATCAGCCGGCCGGCGCCTTGTTTCAGGGTGATGCAGGCGTGGGGGAGCTGGAATTCGTTGAAGGGATTGCCGCCTTTCTTGCGCACCGCCTCGATGCGCGCCTGCAATACCGGATCGCCGGGGGAGGCAAACGGGAGCTTGTCGATGATCACGCAGGAGAGGGCCTCGCCGCGCACATCCACCCCCTCCCAAAAGGCGGATGTGCCAAGCAGTACCGCATTGCCCAGCTCCCGGAAGCGGGCCAGCAGCTCCCCCTTGGGCGCTTCGCCCTGGACCAGTAGCGGAAAGGAGATGCGCTCGACCAGCATCTCGGCGGCGATGTTGAGGGCGCGATAGCTGGTGAAGAGCATGAAGGCGCGCCCGCGGCTCGCCTCCAGTAACGGCGCGGCGGTGTCGACCACCGCGGCGGTGTAGTCGGGCATGCTCGGTTGGGGGAGGCCCCGGGGTACGTACCACAGTGCCTGATTGGGGTAGTCGAAGGGGCTCTCCCACCTCGCGGTCGTGGCGGCGTCGAGGCCGAGCTGGTCCTGAAAGTGCTTGAAGCTCTCGCCCACCGCCAGGGTGGCGGAGGTGAAGACCCAGCTGTGGGCCGACTCTTTCATGCGCGCCGAAAAACGCTCGGCGATGCTGAGCGGGGTGCGATTTAGGCGAAAGGTGGTGCGAAAGGTCTCGAACCAGCGCACCTCTTCGCCGTCATCCGCCTGCATCAGGTGCTGCATGCCGGCGATCAGCGTCTTGCAGCGATCGGCGCAGCTCTCCAGCCCCTTGCCCCGTTCCCGCACCCTCTCCAGGATCTGGCCCAGTTCCTCCAGTTGTCCGCCCAGCTGCTCGATGGCCTGATTAAACGCCGGGTCGCGACTGATCTCCGACCAGGCCCCGCGCCGGCTGTCCGCGCCAAAGGTGAGGCGCAGTTCCCGCACCGCCGTCTCCAGCGCGGCGCACTGCTCCGGGATCTCCGGGATGTCGCCGGCCTCGCGCTGGTACTCCAGATTGATGTCGCGGACAAGATCCAGCAGCTGGCGACCGCTGAGGGTGAAGCCGAAGAAGTTGCTGGCGGTGTCGGGGAGCTGGTGGGCTTCATCTACCACGATACAGTCCGCCTCCGGCAGCAGTTCGCCGAAGCCGCCGGCCTTGAGGGCGAAGTCGGCGCACAGCAGGTGGTGATTGATGATCACCAGATCGGCCTCGAAGGCGCGACGCCGGGCCTCCAGCAGGTGGCAGTCGTCGTAACTGGGGCACTCTTGCCCCAGGCAATTATCGTTGGTGGAGGTGATCAGCGGCCAGACCATGGAGTCTTCCGGGATGCCCGGGAGTTCGGCGATGTCGCCGCGCCGGGTGCGGTTGGACCAGTGGTGGATCTTGCGCAGTTCCCGCTGCACCCGGGTCGTCTGCAAGTGGCTTTCGTCCATGGCGATATTCAGCCGATGGGGGCACAGATAGTTGGCGCGCCCCTTGAGCAGCGCGGTCTTGACCGGCGTGCCGAGGATCTTCTTGACCAGCGGCAGATCCTTGTCGTAGAGCTGATCCTGGAGGTTGCGCGTGCCGGTGGAGAGGATCACCTTGCGTCCGCTCAGCAGCGCTGGCACCAGGTAGGCGAAGGTCTTGCCGGTGCCGGTTCCCGCTTCGCAGATCAGGGTCCCCTGGCCGGCCATGATCTCGGCGACCGCCTCCGCCATCTGGTGTTGCTGGACGCGGTAGCGGTAGCCCTCCAGGGCGTTGGCGAGCAGACCTTCGCGGCCGAGTATCTCCTCGATGCGGTCCATGGGGCGTCAGTAAAGCTCTTCGACCATGCGCGCCGCCTGTTCCGCCGCCGCGGTGTCGCCTTGCTCGAAACGTACCTCGGAGATCAGTCGCCAGTTGTTGCGGCGAAGCTCCAGGTTGCCGCCGGCGAGCTTGTTGGAGGTGTCGGCGGCCTCTATCGCCGCCTCCAGGCGGCCCTCGGCGAGGCGCAGTCTGGCCAGGTGATGCCAGAGATCGGCATTACGGGGCTCCAGGTCGATGGCCCGATCCACTTGCAGGGCGGCGTCGCCGAACTTGCCCTGCGTCTCCTCCCGTTCGGCGATCGCCAACAGGGTGGTGGCGGCGCGACTATGGGCCGGCGAGGGTGCGGACGGCGCGGTCGACTCGTAGCGGCGCAGGGTGGTGCCGGGATCATCGGACACGGTGCGGGTGCCGATGCCGATCCCTTCGGTCTCCGGGCCGGTGGGTTGGGGCGGCTCGAAGGCCCCTGGCATGAGTTGGGGCGTGGTCGAGGTGACGGGACGCGTCTCCACCGGGGCCGGGGTCGCTCTCGGTTCGTAGTGGATCGCCGGCGATTCGCTGGCGACCGGCGCGCGCATCGCCGGCGGTTCGCTGGCGGCCGGCGCGCGTATCGCCGGGAGATCACCGAGCGGCTGGATGCGTCTATTCTCCGTGCGCGGTATGGGTTGCGGGGACGGGTAGCGTGGGGCGCGGCTATTCGTATCCCCGCTTTCCGGATTGCGTCGCATTCCCGCGTCGGGTTGGTTCAGGGTGGGCTGGTCACGCACCGCGGTGCCGCTGACGACCGGCGCGGGTTCGCGTCGCGGCGGCGTTTCAGCGCAGCCGATCAGCAGGCCCACAACCGCCAGTGCGACAAGGATGGGATAGGCTCTCATGAGTGCTCCAGGTACGAGGCGTCGCGGCGGTCCGCGGTTGCGCTAGTTTGCCCTTGAGAGGCGAGGAAAAGCAAGGCGCATCCGGCTCCCGCGATATCCGCCAACCAATCCCCCAGCGAGGCGATGCGACCCGGGACGAAGGATTGATGCCATTCGTCGCTGAGGGCGAAGAGGGCGACGAAGAGGAAGGCGAGGGCGGCGGTGCGTCGCGGCGGCGTCTCGGGTCGGGTCAGACCGTGGTACGCGAGCAGCGCCATCAACGCGTAGGCGATGAAGTGCAGCAGCTTGTCCTTGAACGGCACATCGGGTCCCGGGATGACGACCGGCTGACTGGAGAGCAGAAAGATGGCGCAGCAATAGGCCAGCAGCAGCAGGCGGTAGTGCCGGCGGCGGGGCGCGATGGGGAGTGCCGCTTGCGCCAGTCTCACCATAACGGCTTGTTGAGGGTCTTGCGCAGCCCGCTGAGCAGATTGTCGGTCTTCTCCTCGTGGTCCTCGCGGGTGGCGGTCGCCTCCAGCTCCTTGCGCCGCTCCTCTTCCCAGTTGGTAAGCTGGGTGCGAATCATCTCCCGTTCGTGGTCGGCGATGTCGAGGGAGCCGAGTTTGGCCTCGCGGCGCAACAGGTAGTGGCCCAGTTCATCGAACCATTCCTGGTTGATCTGGGCGCTGTTGAAGGTCATCTTCTTGGTGCCCAGGCCCTCGAAGTTGGAGGTGATGATCTCGATGCGGTCGTGCTCCAGGTCGACCTGAATCAGTAAGCGTGTGATGACCTTCAGTCGCCCCTCGAAATTGGCGCCGCAGACGCGGTCGTTCTTATCGCGAATCGCCCATTCGGTGTACTCCATCTTCTGCTTGTCGAGAAAGGCGCGTACCTCGTTGGCGTCCTGAATACTATTGATCGGGTAGGTCGCCGATTCGTTGGCGGCGCACTCCATCAGCAGGCTGATCTTCTTGGGCTGATCGGCGCGATCCATGTTGATGCGAAAGAGCCCCTGGCGCAGTTGCGCGGGGCCGATGCCCGGCAGTTTGTAGATGACCGGGATCTCCGGCTGGATGACCTTGAGCTGCTCCAGCATCTCGAACAGATAGCGGGAGAGGGCGATCATGCGCGGGAGGATGTTCTCCTGGTAGTTGCGTTCGAGGCGCGCGCGGTGCTCCGCCTCCGTCTCCTGGTGGGCACGGGCCTGTTCGGCCTGTTGCTTGAGTTCGTCGAGAATTCCCATCGACCTATCCGTTGTAATTGAAAGTGATCTCTTCATCCCGGGCGATGTCGCGGCGGGCGTAGAGGTCGAAGCCGTCGAATTCGGCGTTGCCGGAGTCGGCATGGTTCAGGTAGCGCAGCAGATTGCGGCCGCTGCGCCCCTCGATGTCGCTTTCGTCCTCCGGGTCGTAGACCCACAGCACATAGGCGCCGTCCCGTTTCGCGGTCGGCCCGTGGTAGCTGCCGATATATTCCCCGTTGGGGATCTCGCGGGCGGCGAACAGGCCGGTGCCGTGAATCGACGAGGGGGCGGAGTAGACCCACTGGCGCAGTTCGCGGTTGCCGGTGCGCTTGTCCCCCATCCCGCTACTCCGCCGGGCGGATCGACAGCACCGCGATCAGGGAGATGGCCCACAGCATCAGGCCCCACTCCAGCGCGCCGCCCAGCGCGACATAGACGATCCCCATCATCACCGGCATCTCGGCGATACCGGCAAGCAGCAGCATGTTGCGCAGGGCCTTCTGCTCATCCTCCGGCCCGTGACCGGCATCACGGGCGGCGGCGTGGGCAGGGACCGTGTCATCCCCAGAATCGCGGCGCTTGAGGATCAGCCGCAGCACCGGAAACGGCAGGATCGAGAGCACTCCAAGGATCAGGATCACCCCGGCAATGCCGCCGGAGTTCTGCATGCCCAGCCCGGCGTAGTGCAGAAACAGAATAACGCCGCCGAGCAAGGCGACGGAGCCTACCATTGCCGACCAGATGATCTTAGCCATGTGCTCTCCTTAGGAATTCCGGTTTTTTCCAATATCGACGATCAAGTGCTCGCGGTCAGCTCTCCGATCATCGGGCGCAGCTCGTCGAGTCGCCGCGAACGCGCCAGACGGGCGCAGCGGACGATGGCAAGCAGGTCTTCGAGGGCCTCCGCGAAACGATCGTTTATTACCAGATAATCGAATTTTCCACAATGGGCGATCTCGCCAGCCGCCTCCGCCAGGCGGCCCTCAATCACCTCCCCCGCATCCTGACCCCGCCCGGTGAGGCGTTCGCGCAGCGCCTCCCTGGATGGGGGCAGGATGAAGATGGTGATGGCATCCGCGAACTGCTGGCGCACCTGGGCCGCCCCCTGCTGGTCGATCTCCAGGATCACATCGGTGCCGGCCTCGCGCAGCCGTTCCAGCTCCGCCCGCGAGGTGCCGTAATGGTTGCCAAACACCTCGGCGTGTTCGATGAAGCCGTCGGATTCCAGGATTTTCTCAAAATCCGCGCGCTCGCAAAAGTGGTATTCCACGCCATTCGTCTCGCCGGGGCGTGGCGGACGGGTGGTGTGGGAGGTGCAAACCCCCAGGCGCGCATCCCGTTCCCGCATCGCCTTTACCAGGCTGCTCTTGCCGGCGCCGGAGGGGGCGGAAATCACCAAAAGAGAGCCGTTTGTCATAAGTCTATTCCTGATCGGTTTTGTTCTTTGTTCCAGCCGGTTGCTTGCCCATGACGGTGATCCACTGATCACCGGGTGTGATCTCGGCGAGTGATGTCGAGGGGAGAGAGCCCTGGAAATCGGACAATATGCCGTCTACACGAAGAAAAAGCAAAGCCGTGTCGAGTTGGCCGTCGAAAAGGCAGTAGGACTGGGCAGGGTGCTCTCCGTCTGCGCGGGGTCTATTTTACTCGTTATCCTGGGGGCTGGGGAAGGAGCGTGTCTTGGGGGGCTCTGGCCCAAGAACCGCAGGCCCATTAATTTGCTGCTTTATGGAGGGGCCGTTAGGCGCCCGTTGCCGTTTTTATCGGCCGTGGTCGCTGGCATGAGGTCTTGAGCCGGTCGGGAGTTTTACTCCCGACCGCAGCGTTTGGCCATGGGGCGATCGTTGAGGCGTTGGCAAAGATCCGTTCAGGGCGAAACGTTCCGGTCGCAGGTGCAACCTGCGAGCGGCGGTGTTTGGGGAGGAGTGCAATGGCGGCCTGTTTGCTTAATGAGTGCGCGATAGATAATCACTCGCAATTCTGAATCTGCTCCCGCATCTGCTCGATGGCCACCTTCATCTCGACGGCGATGCGGGTGAGCTCCAGGTCGCTGGACTTGGAGCCGAGGGTGTTGGCCTCGCGATTGAGTTCCTGCATCAGGAAGTCGAGGCGGCGACCGACCGGCTCGTTGCGTTTGAGGGTCTTTTCCACCTCGTCGATGTGACTGGCGAGGCGGTCCATCTCTTCGTCGACGTCGAGGCGTTGGGCGAGCAGGGCCAGCTCCTGTTCCAGGCGGGATTCGTCCAGCTCGCTGGCGACCTCGGCCAGACGCTCCCGCAGCCGTGCGCGAATCTCTTCCAGTACCCGCGGCATGCGCTCGCGGGCGCGGACCACCAGTTCGCTCATGGTGGTGCAGCGGTCGCGAATCAATTGCGCCAGCCGATCGCCTTCAGCGGCGCGCGCCGATTTCAACTCCGCCAGCGCCTCATCGAGGAGTTCGGCGGCCCGTTGTTGCAGGGCGGTGAGGTCGCCGCCGGTGGTCTCCAGCACGCCGGGCCAGGAGAGGACGTCCATGGTGCGCAGGGGCATGGTTTCGTGGAGCAGGCCTTCGACCTGGGCGGCGGCGTCGATGATCTGTTGCACCAGGCGCTGATTGACCCGCATCGGTGTGTCGCGGTCCAGCGCTTTCTCGAACCGCAGGGTGCAGTCGATCTTGCCGCGCTTGATGCGCTCGCCCACCTTGCGCCGAATCAGGGGGTCGAGGCCGCGCAACTCCTCGGGCAGGCGTACCATGATCTCCAGGAAGCGGTGATTGACGGAGCGAATCTCCCAGATCAGGGCGCCTTCATCCGCCGTCCCTTCCTTTCGCGCGAAACCGGTCATGCTGTGTATCATGGTCCTTGAATCCTGTTGTTGTTGGTTGGAGAGGCCTGACACGGCGATTTCGGCGCGCGCGAGACATCCGTTTCGGTGTATCATAATGCGCCCGGCGGTGCGGTGCATTAACGATTGCGCCAAACACGCGACGGAAGACGCGGCGCGCCGGCAAAGCGAGCGCGCGGAGTGGTACCCGTTAGGGAGTTTCGCGGAGCAAGTCAAAGGATTAAGACTTTCGCCAACCTCATGAGTAATACCCGTAAAAGTCTGCCCATTGGAACCGTACTGGACTGCTACGCCATTATCAAGCTGATGGGGAGCGGCGGGTTCAGTCTGATCTATCTGGCCGAGGATCTGGATACCGAAGAGAAGGTGGTGATCAAGGAGTACCTCCCCCGCAAGCTGGGCGCGCGCACCACCGGTTTGGAGGTGAAGGTGGCCCAGGACGCGAAAGAGGAGGCGTTTCACAATGGTCGCCGCCTCTTCTACCAGGAGGCGAAGGCGCTGGCGACCCTGCAACATCCCAATATCGTCAAGGTGCGCCACTTCTTTCTCGCCAATGGGACCGCCTATCTGGTGATGGATTACGAACGGGGCACCAACCTGGGGGCCTATGTCAAGCAGCGCAAGGGGGGCTTGAGCACGGCGTTTCTCAATACGGTTTTTCCGCCAGTGCTGGACGCCCTGAGCCTGCTCCATCATCGTGGTCATTTGCACCTTGATATCAAGCCGAGCAATATCCACCTGCGCCCGGGAGGCAAGCCGCTGCTGCTCGATTTCGGCGCGGTGCATCAGTTTGCCACCACCCGTTCCAAGCAGCGTTCCCAGGTGGTTACCCAGGGGTTCTCCCCCTATGAACAGTACTACGCGGCGGGTTATGTGGGGCCGTGGAGCGATGTCTACGCCATCGGCGCGGCGATGCGCACCTGTATCGAAGGCAAGCCGCCGCCGTCGGCCATCGAGCGTCATGCCCATGATACCATGCGCCCGCTGGCCGAAAACTGGAAACGCAAATATCCGCTCTACCTGCTGGAGGTGATCGATTGGGCCATGGAGGTGGATCCGTTGTTGCGCCCGCAAAACGCGGGAGAGATGCTGGAGGCGTTGAACAATCAGCAGGGACGCCCGGATTACAGCGACCTCTCGGCCACCGTGTCGGGCAAGGTTGATTATCTGAAGGAGCCCTGAGGCATGACCGCCACACGCTATGAAATCGGCCGGGAGTCGCGTCTGGGCAACCGGCGGATCAATCAGGATCGTTGCGCCATCGTGCAGTCGGTGGAGTACGCGCTGCTCGCGCTGGGCGATGGCATGGGCGGACACCCGCGCGGCGAGATGGCGGCGCAGATCCTGATGGATACCGCGGAACAGCACTTCTACCGGGAGTCCAAGCCGATCGCCGCGCCGCGGGAGTTTCTCAAGAAGATATTTCACGACGCCCACAAGCAGATTCAGGCCTTCGGCTTCGCCCAGACCCCGGCCATCGACCCGCGCACCACCGGCGTGGTGGCGCTGGTGCAGAACGGCATGGTGCATTGGGCGCATGTGGGCGACAGCCGCTTCTACCTGTTTCGAAAGGGCAAGCTGCTTACTCGCACCACCGACCACTCCTATGTGGAGCAGTTGCGTCAGGACGGCATCATCTCCGCCGAACAGCAGGAGACCCACCCTCAGCGCCACTTCGTGACCCGTTGCCTGGGCGGTGCGCCGAGGCCGCCGGCGATCAGTTTCGGTGAGTCGGCGCGGCTGGTCGAGGGGGATGTGATGTTGCTGTGCAGCGACGGCTTCTGGGCCAATATCGAAGAGGAGGAGATGGCCTTTGCCTTTCAGGATTCCGATCCCCTCGACAAGACCATCAAGGGGCTGGCCCGTGCCGCCGAGGTCACCGCCCATCCGGAGAGCGACAATGTCACCGCGCTGGCGATGCGCTGGTGGGAGGCGTCGCGCTGGATCCATCGCGATCAGGCGGGGGAGCGTCAGGGCGCGGATTCCGATCACCTGCACAGTGCCATCGATGAGCTGACCCAGGCCATCGGCGTGTTCGAAGACAAGATCAAGTAGGGTTGAGTGCTGGGTGCTGGGTGCTGGGTGCCTAAGTTCCGAATGCCAGGAATCTAATGCTGAACCAATTATAGGGAGTAGGAGTGAGTTATGAGGCCTAGCGGACGTACCCCGGATCAAATGCGCCAGGTGCGCTTTACGCGCTCCTACACCCGCCACGCCGAGGGTTCGGTGCTGGTCGAGTTCGGTGATACCAAGGTGCTTTGCACCGCCAGTGTCGAGGAGAAGACGCCCCGATTCCTTGTTGGCAAGGGCCAGGGTTGGGTCACCGCGGAGTACGGCATGTTGCCCCGCTCCACCGGCTCGCGCATGGGACGCGAGGCGGCGCGCGGCAAGCAGGGCGGTCGCACCATGGAGATCCAGCGCCTGATCGGGCGCTCCTTGCGCGCGGCGGTGGCGCTGGATGCCTTGGGCGAGCATACCATCACCCTCGACTGCGATGTGCTGCAAGCCGATGGCGGCACCCGCACCGCCTCCATCAGCGGCGCCTTCGTCGCCCTTCACGATGCCCTGGAAGGGCTGGTGGAGGCGGGTAAATTGCCGGCCAACCCCATCCGTCACTTCGTCGCCTCGGTGTCGGTCGGTATCTTCGACGGCGTGGCGGTACTCGACCTCGACTATGCCGAGGATAGCAGCGCCGAAACCGATATGAACGTGGTGATGAACGAGGCGGGGGGCTATATCGAGGTGCAGGGGACCGCCGAACAGGAGGCATACTCCCGCAGGGAACTCAATGCCATGCTGGAGTTGGCGGAGCAGGGTATCGCCGCCATTATCGCGGCGCAAAAGGCGAGCCTCGGCGTGGCCTGACGCACGGGGTCGCCGGCATGCCCAGAAAGTTCTTCAGGCGTTACGCCCCTTCCCATCAGCAGGTGCGGAATCACCCGCGCCTGCGCATGTTCGGGGCGTTGCTGTGCGATCCCAACCTGTGGCACCTCAACCGCCGCTCCGTCTCCGGGGCCTTCTTTGTCGGCCTGTTCTGGGCCTTCATCCCGATTCCGGTACAAATGCTCGCCTCGGTGGGCAGCGCCATCCTGTTGCGCGTCAATCTGCCCATCTCGCTGGTGCTGGTATGGATCACCAATCCCATTACCATCCCGCCGATCTTCTACATCAACTACCTGGTCGGTAGCTGGTTGCTCCAGACCCCCCCGGTGCCCGATTTCGAGCTCACCATGTCGTGGATCGCGCAAAGCATGGCGATCATCTGGCAGCCGTTGATCGCCGGTTCACTGGTCATGGGATTGCTGGTGGGCGGTATCGGCTTCACCTCCGTGCGCCTGATCTGGCGGCTGCATCTCGTCAATTATCTCAAGCGGCGGGCCGAGCGGCGGCGAATGAGGAAACGCTTGCCGGACCTTCCCCCTTCTTGAGGTATTCGTGACCATAGGGTGCTTCATGCGTAAAACCGTGGTGATCTGATGCGATTCTTCAATAACGCCGGCCCCTCGGTACCCGGTCAGCACTACATGATCGATCCGCTGGCACGCCTGGATCTCCCGGAGGTGCTGGCGATGATCGAACAGCAGCGCTATTTCGTGCTGCACGCCCCCCGCCAGACCGGCAAGACCACCTCGCTGCTGGCGTTGGTGGAGCATCTCAATCAACAGGGTGGTTACCATGCCCTGTATGTCAATATCGAGGCCGCGCAGACCGCTCGCCAGGATGTGGCGCGGGGGATGCGGGCGATCACCACGCAAATCGCCGAAAACGCCGCCCATAATCTCGATCAACCGCAAATGGAGGCGTGGTGCCAGGAGATCCTGGAGCAGGTGTCGGGGGATCGCGCGCTGAATGCCTTGCTGGCGCGCTGGGCGCGCGCCTCGGATC
>JAABSM010000005.1 GCA_011390365.1 Gammaproteobacteria bacterium | reverse complement strand
CGGCGACGCACCGACCTCTACCTGGAGTGGCCCCTGGATGCCGGTCAGGGCTACTATGGTCCGGTACAGCGGGTGGTGATCGAGCTCAAGATCCTCCACAAGGGGCTGGAAAGCACCCTTGCCGAAGGGCTGGAACAGACCGCCGACTATGCCGACCGCTGCAACGCCGACGAGGCCCACCTGCTGATCTTCGATCGTAGAGACGAAGTTGGCTGGGACGACAAGATCTGGTGGCGGCAAGGGGGTTACAATGGCCGGGAGATCGGGGTTTGGGGGTGTTGAATGTGGGAGAGGTTTTCACGAATCCAGCCGGAACCCATGGCCGTGGAGTGGTTCGCCACCCCATCCCGGAAAATGAACCGACCCAAGGAGTGGCGGTCCATCGTGGACCGCCACTCCACGATGGATCCACGGTTTCACCCCTTTTCGGCCAACAACACCCCATCCTCAAGATAGAGCACCCGATCCATTCGGTCCGCCAGACCGCGGTCGTGGGTGACCACCACGAAGGCGGTGGCGATGGTGCGGTTGAGTTCCAGCATCAGTTCGTAGATCTCGGCGGCGGTGTGGCTGTCCAGGTTGCCGGTGGGTTCGTCGGCCAGTACGCAGCGGGGGCGGGTGACCAGGGCGCGGGCGACGGCGGCGCGTTGGCGTTCGCCGCCCGAGAGTTCGCCGGGCTTGTGGGCGATGCGGTGCCCCAGCCCGACCCGCCCCAGCATCTCCTCGGCCCGGGCGCTGGCGTCGGCGACCTTTTCGCCGCCGATCAGCAGTGGCATGGCGACATTCTCCAGGGCGCTGAATTCGGGCAGCAGGTGATGAAACTGATAGACGAAGCCGAGGGTGCGGTTGCGCAGCAGCCCCCGTTCCTTTTCGCTGAGGCTCGCCGGATCCCGGCCATCGATCTTCACCTGACCGCCGCTGGGCTTGTCGAGCCCGCCGAGGCAGTGGAGCAGGGTGCTCTTGCCCGAGCCGGATGCGCCGACGATGGCGACCCGTTCGCCCGCCGCCACCTTCAACTCCACCTGACGCAGCACCTCCACCCGCGCCGGGCCGTCGGTGAAGGCGCGGGAGAGATCGCGGCAATCCAGAATCGGTCGGTCACTCATAGCGCAGCGCCTCCGCCGGCTGGATCCGCGCCGCCCGCCACGCCGGGTAGAGGGTGGCGAGCAGGGTGATGATGAAGGCGGAGATGCCGATCAGGGTCACGTCATCCCAGTGCAGATCCGAGGGCAGCTCCGAGATGTAGTAGATGTCGGGGTCGAGAAAGTCGACCCCGAACAGGCTCTCGATGCGCTTCACCAGCGACTCCAGGTTCAGCGAAAGCAGAATCCCGCTGATCACCCCCAGGGCGGTGCCGATCAGGCCGATGGTCGCCCCCTGGATGATGAAGATGGTCATCACCGAGCCGGGCGATGCGCCCAGGGTGCGCAGAATGGCGATGTCGCTCTGCTTGTCGGTGACCACCATCACCAGGGTCGAGACGATGTTGAAGGCGGCTACGGCGACGATCAGGAACAGGATCAGGCTCATCATCCGTTTTTCGGTGTGCAGGGCGCTGAAGAAGTTACGATGCTGGCGGGTCCAGTCGCTGACGTAGTAGAGCCCCGGCAGACTGTTGGCGAGCTCCTGGGAGATCCGCGGGGCCTGATACATGTCCTTCAGTTTCAGGCGCACCCCGGTAACGCCATCCTCCAGCTTGAGCAGACGCGCGGCGTCGTCGATGTGTACCAGCGCCATGCCGCTGTCGTAATCGCCCATGCCCACCTCGAAGGTGGCCAGCAGGGTAAAGCGCTTCATGCGCGGCGTGGATCCCATGGGGGTGAGGTTCATCTTCGGCGTCACCACGGTGATGGCGTCGCCGCGCCGCACCCCCAGGCGCAGCGCCAGCTCCTTGCCCAGGATGATGCCGAATTCACCCGGGCGCAGCAGCGAGAGATCGCCGCCGTCCACATGCCCGCCGACGTTGGAGACCCGCCCCTCCAGTTCCGGGTTGACGCCGCGCAGCATCGCCCCGCGCGCCTCCCGGCCATGGGCGATCATCGCCTGGGCCTCCACATAGGGGGCCTCGCCGATCACCTCGGGGTGCTCCGCCGCCAGCTCCATCGCCAGTCGCCAATCCTTCAGCTTGCCATCCGCCGCCATCACCATGGCGTGGGAGGCCATGCCCAGGATGCGTTCCCGCACCTCCTTGTGAAAGCCGTTCATTACCGACAGCACGGTGATCAGCGCCATCACCCCCAGCGTCACCCCCAGCATGGAGCTGGCGGAGATAAAGGAGATGAAGTGATTGCGACGTTTGGCCCGGGTATAGCGCAGGCCGATGAAGATCTCATAGGGTTTGAACATGGGGCGGCATTAGACCACAAATTCGCCGGCGGCTGTAGCGGATGACACGCGGTTTTATCCCGGGGTCAGCGCTGACAGCGCACGCACAGAAAGCTGGAGCGCTGAGCGATGGTCTCCTGGCGGATTGTCGTGCCGCAGTCGGGACATGGCAGCCCCGCACGTCCGTAGACCCGAAGTTCCTGTTGGAAATAACCGGGCTTGCCCTCCTGATTCTGAAAATCCCGCAGTGTCGTGCCGCCCCGCGCTATGGCCCGCCGCAACACCTCCTGGATGCGTCGCGCCAGCACCTGGTAGCGTGCCGCGGCGATGCGGTTGGCGGCGCGACGCGGATGGATGCCGGCGAGAAACAGGGACTCATTGGCGTAGATGTTGCCCACCCCGACCACCACCCGGTTCTCCATGATCAGACGCTTGACCGGTATGCGTCGCCCGCGGCTGGCGCGGTAGAGGTGATCGCCGCTGAAGGCCTCGCTCAGGGGCTCGGGACCCAGTTCCCGGAGCAGCGGATGGTCGGCGAGGTCGCCGATGTACCACAGGATCATGCCGAAGCGGCGCGGATCCCGATATCGCAGCAGCCTCTCCCCCAGCAGCAGGTCGACGTGATCGTGGGGCGAGGGGGGCGTCGCCGCGGGCAGGATGCGCAAGCTGCCGGACATGCCGAGGTGGATGATCAGGAAACCCACGCTACAGTCGATGAGCAGATACTTGGCGCGTCGGTCGATCGAGCGGATCCCGTGGCCGGCGATTCGCTCCCCCAGATCCACCGGAACCGGCTGGCGCAGTCTCCCCTGGCGAATCACCGCGCCATCGAAGCGGCGTCCCTCCAGGTGGGGGGCGATACCGCGGCGGGTGGTTTCGACTTCCGGCAGTTCTGGCATGAACAACTCCTCGAATTGGGTTGACGAATATACCAATCGGGACGGATTTCGGCTATAAGATGGATGAAGTTCGGAAGAATTTGGAGAATGGTCATGAGAGAAAGGATTGGCGGAGTCAGGGTGTGGGGCGTCATGCTGTTGCTGAGTGTGGCTGGCGCCCTGTCGGCGGGGGAGGGGGTCCTCTCCGGAGAGGGCGCGCTGCGGGCGCTGAAGGAAAACACCCAGGCCGCGCCACGCTTCAGCGGCTGCGCGGAGCTGGGCGCATACATTCGTGATGTCAAGGAGCTTGGTTACCACATCGGCGAACCCATGTTGTTCGGCGGTACGCCGGGTGTCGATATGTCACCCATGCCGATATCCCTTCCCAATCAAGCCGATGTGGAGCTGGAGCACTCAACCACCAACCTGCAAGAAGAGGGGGTGGATGAGGCGGATATCGTCAAGATGTCCGGCGAGTACACCTTCACGGCGATGGATGGCCATTTCGTCGTGTTCCGTACCTGGCCCCTGAGCGAGCTCGATATCCTCTTCGCGCATGAACTGGAGGGACATGGCGTCGGCCTGTTCGTTACCGAGCGCTGGGCGCTGGTCTTTTCGCGCATCTATCGTTGGGATACCCGACTGCAATGGTCGCCGCGCAGCTACGCAGCCACCAAGCTGGAGATCTTCGACATCGCCGAGCCGGCGGCGCCGATCCTCAAGCGCGAGCTCTATATCGATGGCAATTACAACACCTCGCGGTTGGTGGACGGGCGCTTGCACATGGTGATCGAAAGCGACCTGCATGACTATTATACCCCGCCCGAACCCATGCCCCTGGCCGGCTTGCGGGGTGACGAGGGGCGTTTGCCCCGCTTTTCGCTGCCGGCGCCGCTGGAGGTGGCGGGGCTGGTGCCGTTGATGCAGGATGAGATTCACGACGGCTTGCGGCAAGTCAGTGACACCCGCCCCCTGAGCGCATGCGAGGACTTCGTCGTTCCGCCCCGCAAGGAAGGGGCGAACATGGTTACCATCGCTAGCCTCGGGCTGGAAGACCCCCTTGGTGAGCTGCACACCACCACCGTGCTGACCGATTACGCCACCGTCTACGCCTCCGCCGATCGCCTCTACCTGGCGGCCCAGACCGCCGAGTGGTGGGCCTATGATGCCGAGGAGGTGACCCTGGTGCATCGCTTTGCGTTGGGCGAGCGGGCGCGACTGGAGGCGGTGGGCGAGGTGCCGGGGGTGATCATCAACCGCTATTCGCTGGGGGAGCATGACGGATATCTGCGTATCGCCACGGTCCAGAACCGCTGGTGGTGGGCCGCGGAGGATCCGGTCAATACCCTGTTTGTACTGGGAGTGGAGGGGGATAAGCTGACCCCGGTGGGGGAACTCGGCGGCCTGGGCCACGAAGGGGAGCGGATCTACGCCGTTCGCTTCATGGGGGATCGGGGTTATCTGGTGACCTTTCGCGAGACCGATCCCCTGTATACCCTGGATCTCTCGGATCCCAACGATCCCAGGGTGGTAGGCGAGCTCAAGATCCCCGGCTTTTCCACCTACCTGCACCCCATGGATGACGACTTCCTGCTGGGGATAGGGCAGGATCCAGACCTGGGTACCACGGATCTCAGCCTGTATGACGTCAGCGACTTCGCCGCGCCGCGCCTGGTGGATCGGGTGAGCCTCGGGGAGTGGAGTTACTCCGAGGCGTTATGGGAGCCCAAGGCCTTCAACTGGTTCGAACCCGCCGGCCTGCTCAGCGTGCCGGCATCCGGCTACTTCAGCGGTGACTGGAGCTACGGGGCGCGGGTCTATGGGGTGGATCGGGAGAGCGGTTTCGAGGAGCGCGGCTGGGTCGAGCACCCCGGATTGGCCGCCAGCCAGGGGTATAACGATTCGCCGGCGATTCGCCGTACCCTGTTCGTGGGAGAGGGGGAAGGATGGGTCCTGTATACCCTCAGCGACCAGCTGCTGATGGCCAGCGATACCGAGGAACCGGGGGTTCCTCTTGGCTTGCTTCGTTTGCCTGGGAATGATGAGATGATGTCGGTTTTCTTCTAGCGCGTGGTGCTCGGGGCTGCCTGTCCCTGGCGGATTGGTGGTGATCCTGATCCGTTACTCCTCCTCGGTCCACCGGCTCAGGGCATCGATGATCGCCTTGGCCTGATCGCGGCTTGAGATGTTGAATTTCGACTTCTGGGAATATTCCCCGGCACGCTTCTGATAGCGGCGAATGGTGTACTTGTCGCCGCTGTACGCCTCCTTGCGTCGGTCCCACTCCTGGTAGCGAAACATCAGCGTCGCCCAAGCCCCCTTGGTAAGCACCACCTTATCCAGCTCCTTGACGATATCAATGCCATCTTCGGCATAATGGATCGTCAGCTCGTCAACGGTTTCCGCCATGTTTGATCCCCCTGGGTCGAGTTGTCCCGATGAAATGTGGCGGGAATGTACCAGATCCGGAGCGATTCGTCACGGGGCGATGGTTCGCGCTGGCCATGGCCGTGGTGTTCCGCAAGTATCGTGTAGGCGTGGTTTTCATGGGGTCGCTGGCGGAGGCGCGGAGATCGCGGGGGAGGGTTTCTCTGCGTCTTCACGACGAAGTCATTCGGGATCCCCCTGGCAATCTCCAGCCCGGACCAGCAACGGCTTTTCATCGTACCCCGGTCTCTGGTGATTTGCTACAATGTCCCAATAGACCTATTATTGACCTATAGATTGCCGGCTAAGGAGGTAATCGCAAATCCTTTTTGGATAACCTACGAGGATAAGAGATGAGCAAGTGGAGCATACTGCTGCTGGGGCTGGCGGTGTCGGTGGGCGTGCAGGCGGCGCCGGAGGATCGGCAGCGGGCGCAACAACTGATCAATGACTACATCGCCAAACAGGGTGGCAGCCGGGAGGCGGCGCGGGAGAACCCCGCCATCGACATCCCCTCCCGCACCATCATCTGCTCCGCCTGCCACGGCAAGGACGGCAACAGCGTCAAGCCGGACATTCCCTCGCTGGCCGATCAGAACGTCCTCTACTTCGTCGAGCAGTTCCTGGTGTTTCAGCGCAAGGGCCGTTACCCGGAGCTGATGCACGGCTTCTCCCAGCAATTCACGGAAGACGAGACGGTCGCCCTGGCGCTCCACTACTCCGCCTTGCCGCGCAAGGTGAATATCCCCGTCGACATGGCCAAGGCCAGGCGCGGCAAGCCCCTCTACGAGGCCCAGTGCGCCGGTTGTCACGGCAAGGACGGACGCGGCAACGCCGAGGTGTTCGCCTCCATTCACGCCCAGCGTCCCGACTACCTCGCCCTGACCCTGCAACGCTACCGGGATTCCAGCGAAGAACGCCGCAGCCACGAAATGGAAGGGGTGGTGCCCGACTGGGATGATTTAACCATCGAGGCGATCGCCCACTATATCGCCAGCCTCGACGGCGGCGCGACCGCCGAAGCGGATGAGGAATGAAGGGGCGCGCGCCTTGACGGATTCGATGGAGACGTGGATCGCCCGGGATCGGGACCTGGTCTGGCACCCCTACAGCGCGATTGGCGCCGATCTTCCGATATTCCCCGTGGTCGGGGCCGAGGGGGTTCGGCTGCGTCTGGCGGACGGGCGCGAGCTGATCGACGGCATGGCCTCCTGGTGGTGCGCCATTCATGGCTACAACCACCCGGAGATGAACCGTGCCCTGCACGAGCAGATCGAGGACTTCTCCCACGTCATGTTCGGCGGGCTTACCCACCGACCCGCGGTGGCGTTGGCCACCCGTCTGGCGGCGTTGACCCCCGATGGGCTGGAGACCGTCTTCTTCGCCGATTCCGGCTCGGTCTCGGTAGAGGTGGCCATGAAGATGGCCCTGCAATACCAGCATGCCCGCGGCGAGCCCTCCCGGCGACGCTTTCTCGCCCCCCGCAACGGCTATCACGGCGACACCTTCGGGGCCATGTCGGTGTGCGACCCGGTCAACGGCATGCACACCCTCTTCACCGGCATGCTGGCGGAGCAGATCTTCGTCGACGCCCCCGCCGCCGGCTTTGATCGCCCCTTCGATGCGCGGGAACTGGAACCCATGCGCCGCCAACTGGAGGCGCGCGGCCACGAGATCGCCGCGGTGATCCTCGAACCGATCGTGCAGGGGGCCGGCGGCATGCGCTTCTACCCGCCGGACTATCTGCGCGGGGCGCGAAAGCTATGCGATGAATTCGGCGCGCTGCTCATTTGCGACGAGATCGCCACCGGTTTCGGGCGCAGCGGCAAGCTCTTCGCCTGCGAGCACGCCGGCATCTCACCGGACATCCTCTGCCTGGGCAAGGCCCTCACCGGCGGTTACATCACCCTCGCCGCCACCCTCACGACCCGCGAGGTCTCCGAAACCATCAGCAGCGGCAACCCCGGCCTGTTCATGCACGGCCCCACCTTCATGGCCAACCCTCTGGCCTGCTCGGCCGGGCTGGCGAGCATCGATATCCTGCTAAACTCACCCTGGCAACAGCGGGTCGGCGACATCGAAGCCGGACTGCGCGCGGGCCTCGCCCCGGCCCGTGACCTGCCCGGCGTCGCCGACGTGCGGGTGCTGGGCGCCATTGGCGTCATCGAACTGGAAGAGCCGGTAGAGTTGGCGACCATACAGCCCCGCTTCGTCGATGCCGGCGTCTGGGTGCGCCCCTTTGGCCGCCTGGTCTACGTCATGCCCCCCTTCGTCATCTCGCCGGAAGATCTCGCCACCCTCACCGCCGCGATGGTACGGGTGGTGAATGCTGCTTGTCCCCGTGTAACAAATGGTGCATATTGATCATTTCGACGGGGTGGCGTCGGCCATCCCGGCGGGGAGAGTCCAATTGACGGTTCTTGTTCGCAAGTTATCCGAGGCGGGAATGGCGTCCCCTGACGCCTTGCAGGAGGAGACTCGCGCTCGATCATTCAACGAAATCACCTCTACTCTGGAGATCCACCCATGACCTATATCGACTGGCCGGACGAACTGAATACGGGGATCGGCATCATCGATGAGCAGCACAAGCGCATCGTGCAGTACATCAACGAACTGCATGCCGCCAGGATGCAGGATGACATGCATCTGGTGGGCGAGGTGCTGGGCGAGTTGGTGGACTATACCATCTCCCATTTCGCCTTCGAGGAGAGCTTGATGGAGAAGGCGGGCTATCCCTTCCTCGATCCCCACAAGAAGGTCCACAGCCTCTTCGTGGAACGGGTCGGGGCCTTCGTCGAACGCCACAAGGCGGGCGAGGATGTGGGCGAAGAGCTGCTCTACATGCTGCACAAGTGGCTCTTCAATCACATTCGCAACGAAGACGGCGATTACGCCAAGGTCGTCAAGCAGAGCATGGGGGATATCCGCAAGGAAGGCGGCTGGCTGTCGCGTACCCTGCACAGGTTCTTTGGTTAGCCCGGATGGACGGAGCCCGCGGCTTGACGCGCGTGCCTCCATCCCATCACCAACCTGGCAAGGAACCCGGCCAAAACCGCAACCCCCCATGAACAGCGCGTGGCAGGTGGTTGAGGCCTCCGCCGGGGCGCGTCATCGCAAGGCGTCGCGCCGCCACTGGCGCGTCAAGCCGCGCCCTCCGCGGCTCGCGCCGCTTTTACCCGGCGGTTCGATTTAAGG
The DNA here is from genome assembly GCA_011390365.1 of Gammaproteobacteria bacterium. Taxonomy (GTDB): domain Bacteria; phylum Pseudomonadota; class Gammaproteobacteria; order Chromatiales; family Chromatiaceae; genus SLIM01. The sequence continues at coordinate 75,064 of JAABSM010000005.1, read as the reverse complement.
TAAAATCCGCCTCGCCTTTCACGACCCAGGACCGAACCCCCATGACCCTTGCCAACGCCCTCTATCAATCCGACCTGCCCGGTCTCGAACTGCTCAATCGCGGCAAGGTTCGGGATATCTACGCGGTGGACGACCAGCACCTGCTGATCGTCACCAGCGACCGCCTCTCCGCCTTCGACGTGATCATGCCCCAACCCATCCCCGGCAAGGGCGAGGTGCTGACCCGGGTCGCCAACTTCTGGTTCGCACGCACCCGCGCCATCATCCCCAATCACCTGGCCGATCTGTCGCTGGAGTCGGTGGTGGCGGATGCGGATCAGCGCGCCCAGCTGGGCGATCGCGCGCTGCTGGTGAAGCGCCTCAAGCCGCTGCCTGTCGAAGCGATCGTGCGCGGTTATCTGATTGGCTCCGGCTGGAAGGACTACCAGAAAAACGGCGCGGTGTGCGGTATTGAACTGCCGGCGGGACTGCGCCAGGCGGACAAGCTGCCCGAGGCGATCTACACCCCCTCCACCAAGGCGGAGCTCGGCGATCACGACGAGAATGTCGATTTCGCCCATACCGTCAAGCTGCTCGGCGAGGAGCTGGCCGGCAAGGTGCGAGACGCCAGCCTGCGCATCTACACCGAATGCGCCGCCTACGCCCGGGAGCAGGGCATCATCATCGCCGACACCAAGTTCGAATTCGGTCTCGACGAGGCGGGCGAGCTGCACCTGATCGACGAGGTCCTGACCCCCGACTCCTCCCGCTTCTGGCCCGCCGACCAGTATCAACCCGGCACCAGCCCGCCCAGCTTCGACAAGCAGTTCGTGCGCGACTACCTGGAGACCCTGGACTGGGACAAACGCCCCCCCGGCCCGGAACTGCCCCAGGAGATCATCGACAAGACCGCCGAGAAATATCGCGAGGCGGAGCGGCGATTGACCGGCAGGGCGGGTTAGAATAGACAGGATTAACAGGATTTCTCAGGATTGACGGGATTTTTGTTTGATCAGGGCTTGGCGGTTACCGCGAGGGTCGCGGTAATGGGCGAGCACGTTGCCATTAGGAGTGCCAGTCCTTCAAGGACTGGCACTCCTGAGCTGGCGCGCATCACCGAGCCGATGTAGCGAAAACATCGATAAATTTCCAGGGCTGGAAAACGTGGACAGCGCCTCTGTTGAGATAGTTGTGATGTTAGGCCTGTATTCCCAATATCTGATGTTCACAAAAATAATTCCGTAAATCCTGAAAAATCCTGTTAATCCTGTCCATTATCAAAGCATAAGCGATGCAAGACTCCATCAAGGGGAGAGAGTAAATGACCAACTGGAACATGCTGACCCTGGTCGGCGAGGATCGACCTGGCATTGTCGCCGGGGTGACCGACGCCCTGTACCGCCGCCAATGGAACCTGGGCGAGGCCTCCATGATCCGCCTTGGCGGCAACTTCACCATCATGATGATGGTCTCCGGCGATGGCGATCTCTATGCCGAACTGAAGCAAGTAGCGGTGGACATGAAGCTGCGCATCCACGTCGACCCCATCGTCGGCATGCTGCACCAACATGTCGCGCCCAATATCCAGGTGCGGGTCGCCGGGGCCGATCGCGCCGGCATCGTCGCCCAGGTCACCGGCGCGCTGGCGGAGGCGGGCTTCAACATCCTGGAACTGGAGTCGGACGTGGCCGGGCTGCGCGACAAGCCGGTCTATATCATGAACATCCAGGGCTATAGCGAAGCGCCGGTGGAGAGCCTGCGGGACGCGGTCGCGCCGTTGGTGGCGCAGGGCATGGATGTGGACGTGAGTCCCATCGAGACCATGGTCGGCTGAGCGATTTCATGGCGGCACTCGAAATTCTCACCATCCCCGACGAGCGGCTCAAGCAGGAGTCCCTGGCGGTAGAACGGTTCGACGACGAACTGCGAAGCTTCATCGCCGACCTGGAGGAGACCCGCCAGCACGGCCCCGCCGCGGTCGGCATCGCCGCGCCCCAGGTAGGGCGCTTCCAACGCATCGTCATCGTCGACGTCTCCAACACCCGCAAGCCGGTGCCGAACCACGGCTACATGGTGCTGGTCAACCCCGAGATCACCCACTGGGACGGCTACGAGATCGGCCGCGAGGGCTGCCTCTCGGTACCCGACTACACCGGCAACGTGATCCGCGCCACCCACATCCGCCTTAAGGCCCAGAACCCAGACGGCGAGACCCTGGAGTATGAAATGGAAGGCTTCGAGGCCCGCGCGGTGCAGCACGAAATCGACCACCTCGACGGCATGCTCTTCATCGACCGGGTCGTCAGCCGTCGGACCGATTTGTTTCAGCGCAAGGTCTATCAGAAAGGGAAGGGCAAGAAGGGGAAGTCGAATTGAAGTTTGCTGGTTCCCAAACTCCAGCTTGGGAACTTGAATCTTGACAGCTCTTGCTATCCGTTAAACCGCAAGCAAGAGCTTGCAAAGCGTCTGTTCCCAAGGAGACCTTGGGAACAAGCAAAAAAGGAGGAATTCATGGGCAGGATTGGCGGGATTGGCGGGATTGAAGGGAATTTCGCCGAAAAGAGTCCTGTCCCATCCTGAAAATCCTGTTAATCCTGTCTATTTCTTCCGCTGAGACTCGGTAATGAATAGTAACAGCAAAACAACCAAAGCCCGGGTCTCCTGAGCTTTCGTATCCCGAATCTTTTACCTGTATGGAGGTAGTACCTCATGGACGCGATCTTTGCCGAATTGAATCTGGATCCCCAGATCTATCTGTGGGTTGGCGGGGTTCTGGCGCTCCTTGCCGTCATCATGATCATCAAGAAGGGGATTGTGCTGGTGCTGTGGAGCCTGGTTCTGATTGTCGGCGTATCAGGGTTCAATTACGGCATGCAAGGCGGGGCGATCAGCCTTTCGGATGACCTGCGTCAGCGCATCGACTCGGTCGTTGAACCCGGCAAGGAGCTGTCGAAGGATGCCATGAAGCAACTGTGCCAGCGTCTGGAGAGCGAGGAACGCGGCACCCGCGCCTGGTGCGATGAGCAGCGGGCCAAGCCGAAATCAGGCTGGTCCGCGGATGACGCGGTGTTGTACGCCAAGAGCTGCGTCCTTTGACCTCCCAAGACAACACTGAAAAACCCAAGCGCCCCGCCTCGGTCCTGGTGGTCATCGGCAATCTCGCCGGCGAGATTTTGTTGCTGGAGCGCTTCGACCCCGCCGGCTTCTGGCAGTCGGTGACCGGCTCTCTGGCCCCGGGCGAGTCGCCGCGGGCGGCGGCGGAGCGGGAGGTGTACGAAGAGACCGGGTTGTGCTGCGCCGGTCGATTGATCGACCCGCGGCGCTTTCGCCGGTTTCCCATCATGCCGCCCTGGAGTCGCCGCTATGCGCCAGGGGTGACCCATAACATAGAGCATGAATTCCACCTTCTGCTGCCGGCGCGCCGACTGATACGCCTTGTCGAGCATCGCCGCTATCGCTGGCTGCCGTTGGATCGTGGGTGGGAGTTGGCGACCTCCTGGACCAATCGCGAGGCCATCGCGGCCTTTCGGCAAGAGCGGCTTGCTGGAGGCGGCGTGTTGTCGGCCATGCCGCGCGACGCTATACTTTTTTCGTGATTGATCCCTTCCCAGGCCTATGGAGATGTTCATGCAGCATGCATCCGCCGCCAAACAAGCGATCACACCCGAAGAGTATCTGGAAGGGGAGAAGGTCTCCCAGGTTCGCCATGAGTACATCGATGGCGAGCTTGTCGCCATGGCCGGGGCCAGTGACGCCCATGCGAAAATCTCCTTGAATGCGGCGTCACTGTTGAAGGCTCACCTGCGTGGCTCGCCATGCAGCGCCTATATCGCCGAGATGAAGGCACAGGCCGATGCGACCAAGTACTTCTATCCGGATGTGATGGTGACCTGTGATGAGGATGATCGTAAACGCAACTATGCCAAGAGCAATCCAACTCTCATCATAGAGGTGTTATCCGCCAATACCGAGGGCTATGATCGGGGGAAGAAGTTTGAGTACTATCGGCGCATACCCGGTTTGCGGGAGTATGTCCTCATCGATCAAACGGAGCATCATGTGGATATCTTTCGCAAAGAAGAGGATCAACGCTGGCTGCTGTTAAGCTACGGCCAGCCAGATGAGGAGCTTTGCTTTTGCAGCGTGGATTTCCGCTGTTGTCTCGTTGATCTCTACGAAGACGTGGACTTTGCGCTGGCGCGGGCCGTGACATCAGGGATGTAAACGGCTGGGGTTTTGCGCGCTGGACGAAAAAAGCCCTGCAAGCCGCGCAAAGTTGAAACGCTTTTGCTAAAGTATCCAGCCATGGGTGAGACGCTTCTAAGCATTCAAGGGTTGAGCAAGGCATTCGGCGATTGTCGGGTGCTCGATGCGGTGGATATCGACGTGGCCAGCGGCGAGTTTCTGACCCTGCTGGGGCCTTCCGGTTGTGGCAAGACCACCCTTTTACGATTGATCGCCGGTCTGGAGGCGCCCAGCGCCGGGAGTATCACCCTCGCCGACGAAGATCTGGTCAGGATCCCCGCCGAGAGGCGCCCGGTCAATACCGTCTTCCAGAGCTACGCCCTCTTTCCCCATCTCACCGTCTTCGATAACGTCGCCTTCGGCCCCCACCTGCACGGGGTGCGTGGCGATGAACTCCGACAAGCGGTCGCGGAGGCGCTGGCGACGGTGGGGTTGGCCGAGTTCGCCAACCGCAAGCCGGCGCAGCTCTCCGGCGGTCAGCAGCAGCGGGTGGCGATCGCCCGCGCGGTGGTCAACAAGCCGCGGGTGCTGCTCCTCGACGAGCCCCTCAGCGCCCTCGACTACAAGCTGCGCAAACGCATGCAGGTTGAACTCAAGCAGCTCCAGCGCCGCCTCGGCATCACCTTCATCTTCGTCACCCACGATCAGGAGGAGGCCCTCTCGATGTCCGATCGGGTGGCGGTGATGAACGAGGGGCGTATCGAACAGCTCGATACCCCGCGGAGGATTTACGAGGAGCCCGCCAGCGTCTTCGTCGCCCGTTTCGTGGGCGAGACCAATCTGCTGCCGGCGACCGTCAAGGGGCGGGATGAGGGTGGCCTGTTACTGGAGGTCGAGGGGATCGAGCTCAAGGTGCGCCCGCCCAGGTTCGATCCGGACGACAAGGTGCATGTGATGCTGCGTCCCGAGGATCTCGACGTCTGGTCCCGGGAGGAGCTGGAGCGCCACCCGGAACTCAAGGCGCGGGCCATCGCCGCGCGGGTGGAGGAGGTGATCTATAAGGGCTCCACCGTGGATCTGCTGGTGCGTCTCAGTGGCGGGGATCGGGTCGCCGCCTCCGCCTTTTTCGACGAGGAGGACCCGACCCTGGATTACAAGCGGGACGAGGAGGTCTTCGTTACCTGGCCGAAGGATTGGGAGGTGCTGCTGCCCTGGGATTCGGGAGGCGCGGGGGCGGGATGAGCGGGGCGGCGCGGATCGGCGGCCTGCGCAATATCACCCTGACCCTGATCTGGGTCTGGCTGCTGCTGTTCGTGTTGGCGCCGACCCTGATGGTGGTGGTCGCCAGCCTGCTGGAGCGGGGCGAGTCCCAGTTCGTGATCGCCGAATTCACCATCGACAACTTCCTGCGCCTGTTCGATCCGCTCTACTTCCAGGTCTTCTGGAACTCCATCTATCTGGCGCTGGTTACCACCCTGATCTGTCTGTTGCTCGGCTACCCCTTCGCCTGGATGATCAGCCGCGCCTCGCCGCGGCTGCGTCCGCTGCTGCTGGTGCTGGTGATCATCCCGTTCTGGACCAGTTCGCTGGTGCGCACCTACGCGATGGTGATCATCCTCAAGGCCAACGGGCTGCTCAACGCCTCGTTGCTGTGGCTGGGGGTGACCGACAAGCCGCTGATGCTGCTCTTTACCGAGTTCGCGGTGATCGTCGGGCTGGTCTACTCGCTGTTGCCGTTCATGATCCTGCCCCTCTACGCCGCCATGGAGAAGCTGGACCTGCGTCTGCTGGAGGCGGCCCGGGATCTGGGGGCGGGGCGGGTGGCGCTGTTCACGCGGGTGGTCTTTCCTCTCACTCTGCCCGGCGTCATCGCCGGCTGCATGCTGGTCTTTCTGCCCGCGCTGGGGATGTTCTACATCCCGGACCTGCTCGGCGGCGCCAAGATCCTGTTGCTGGGCAACCTGATCAAGGATCAGTTCCTGGCCGCCCGGGATTGGCCCTTCGGTTCGGCGATCAGCGTCTTGCTGTTGATCTTCATGGCGCTGTTCATGCTGTTGCTGGTGTGGGCGAGGAGACGCCGCGCCGATAGCGGGGAGATGGGGCTATGAGCAGACTGTGGCGGGGCGGCTATCTGGGGCTGATCTATCTCTTCTTCTATCTGCCCATCGCGATCCTGATCGTCTTCTCCTTCAACGATTCGAAATATCGCCTGACCTGGCAGGGCTTCTCATGGCGCTGGTACGAGGCCCTCTTCAGCAACGAGGAGCTGCTTCAGGTCGCCCTCAACTCGGTCACCCTCGCCTTTATCTCCGCCACCCTGGCGACCCTGATGGGGACACTGGCGGCGGTGGTGCTCTATCGCTACCGTTTCTTTGGCAAGCGGCTGCTCCATGGCCTGCTTTATATCGTCATCATGTCGCCGGATATCGTCATGGGCATCTCGCTGCTGATCCTCTTCGTCAGCCTCAACATGCCGCTGGGCTTCTGGACCCTGCTGCTCGCCCATGTCACCTTCTGCCTGCCCTTCGTGGTGGTCACCGTCTACGGTCGTCTGAGCGGTTTCGACGAGAGCATGGTAGAGGCGGCGCGGGACCTGGGCGCGGGGGAGTGGTTGACCTTTCGCAAGATCCTGTTGCCGCTGCTGATGCCGGCGGTGATCGCCGGCTGGCTGCTGAGCTTTACCCTCTCCATGGATGATGTCATTATCAGCTTCTTCGTCACCGGGCCGGAGTTCGAGATCCTGCCCCTGAAGATCTACTCCATGGTGAGGGTGGGCGTGAAGCCCGAGGTCAATGCGCTATGCACCTTGATGTTCGGGCTTACGCTGATATTGATACTGATCGCACACTTGTTATTAAAGGAGAAAAAGGCATGATGAAAAGGAATATTGCTGTACTCGGACTGGCGCTATGGGCCGCGGCGTCCCACGGAGAGGAGAAGAGCCTCAATGTCTACAACTGGTCGGAATACATGCCGGCGGAGGTGATCGAGCGCTTCACCGAAGAGACCGGGATCGAGGTCAACTACAGCACCTACGACTCCAACGAGGTGATGTACGCCAAGCTCAAGACCCTCCACGAGGCGGGCAGCGACGCGGGCTACGACATCGTGGTCCCCTCCAACTACTATATCAGCAAGATGGGCCGGGAGGGGCTGTTGCACAAGCTTGATCATGACCAGCTGTCTAACCTGGACAAGCTCGATCCCAAGCTGATGGATCAGGGTTTCGATCCGGGCAACCAGTACAGCGTTCCCTACACCTGGGGCACCACCGGCATCGGCATCAACACCGAGCTGATGGCGGGCCAGGAGATCACCTCATGGACAGACCTGTGGAAGCCGGAGTTCCAGCAACAGGTGCTGCTGCTGGATGACATGCGCGAGGTGATGGGGCTGGGGCTGATCGCAACCGGCAGCTCGGTCAACGAGACAGACCCCGACAAGATCGAAGCGGCCTATCTCAAGCTCAAGGAGTTGATGCCCAACGTGCGCCTGTTCGATGCCGAATCCCCCAAGGTCAAACTCCTCGAAGGAGAGGTGAGCCTGGCCATGATCTGGAACGGCGAGATCTATATGGCCAACCAGGAGGAGGCGGGCCTTACCGACTTCATCTATCCCGAAGAGGGGGTGATGCTGTGGATCGACAACCTCGCCATCCCCGCCAGCGCCCCCCATGTGGAGTACGCCCACCAGTTCATCGACTTCCTGCTGCGACCCGAGATCGCGGTGATGATCGCCGAAGAGATCGGCTACGGCTCCCCCATCCCCGAGGCGGTCGCCGCCCTGCCGGAAGAGGTGCGCAGCAACCCGACGGTCTATCCCTCCGATGCGCAATTGGCCAAGGTCCATTTGCAGGAGGATATCGGCGAGGCGCTGCAGGTCTACGAACGCTACTGGCAGCAGCTCAAGGTGCAGTAGCGAAGATTGGGGAGCGGGTTGACGCTGCCATGCGCGGCGAGCGCCCATGGGGCGCCGATGTTATCGATGCGGCATCGGTTTGGGGTGCAGCCCTGGGGCTGTACGATAGCCCTTCACGCGCCAAGGCGTATACCATGTCATTCCCGAAAATGGGACGATGGCTGTAGCTATTTGGCACATCACGCGATAGCGGGATTGCGGCAGATGGTTACGCAACCAGTTGGTCCAAGCAAAAATCGCATTTTTGCGCAGCGATCCGGGTCGTTACCGATGGCTTATCTTAATGACATTGAAAGCGTGTACTCCATCCCCGAACCGGGTCGATCTCGGAAACACCCAGCCTCTTTGCCCTTCTCAAGTCAATCGCCCTGTATTGGCGGCGGACCGGCATTGTGTCGAATCCGCCACTCCGCCATCGCCTTTTCCAGATCGCCTTGCGCCCCGACCTCCCGCCAGAAGCGGGGAAAGTCCCGTTCCGCCTTTTCCAACCGGAATGCCATCTGGCGGGGCTTGTCGCGCAGAAAAAGGGCGATGTTGGTTTCGATGGTCTCCAGATAGTCCTCTACCAGATCCTGACTGGGAATTCGGGGCGAAGCGTGGCGCAGGATCCCCTCGCGATAGGCCTTGAGGATGCCGGTATGGACCTCGGCGCGCTGAACGAAACTGGCGGCGACGGCGTCATACTCCCGGGTGAGGTGGACGTAGAAGGCCTCCTTGCCGTACTGTCGGTCGAGCCTGCCCAGGATCCAGCACAGCCGATTATCCGCCTCGATGTGCCGTTCCGGGTAGGTCAGCCGAGCATCGCCGACCAACCCGACCCGGCTCTCGTGGCCTGCGCTATAGTTGCTGATGTGGCCGCAGGCGCGGATGAAGGTGGTGGAGCCGCAGCGGCCGCTGTTGAGGATGAAGATGTTCATGGGTGATGATTTAAGGGTTGTGGCCGCGGAGCGCGCGGCTCGACGCGCGAATGGTTTGGGCGGATCGATCGGGACCTCATCCGGGCTGGATTTCCGAGGCGATCCATGCCCGCCATGACGATCGCAGTTTCGGATAGTCGACAATGGCTTGGGCGATCCGCTTGCGCATCTCTTGACCCTTTTCCCTATTCCGAATGCCTTGTTGAGGGGCGGATTGTTCCCCGAAGTTGGCCTTCAGGTTGGCGATAAAGCCTTCCAGCTTCACGAGCGCATCCGCCGCTTGAGGATGGTGGCCCCACCAGGCCTGACCATGGAGGTGCTCTTCCAGCCTGGCCAGTCGCTCCATCACATTGGCCTGGGTCTGGTCATACTGCTCCCGCAGTCCTTGCTGGGTCTCCTCCAGTAATTGATCCAGGGTCTTCTTATCGGGCAGATGGTCGGGATAGCCCTGCTTGCAGAGTTCAATCATGGTAAATAGCATCACGTCGCCGAAGAACTGGCGCTCGATCTCACCGCCCAGGTCGATGGTATCGGATTGACGCTCTACGCCAGGACGAAACTCCGCCTCGCCAATCTCGTTCAGGGTGCGGCGATGGAGCATGGGCAGGTTGGCGGAGAGGAAAGAGTCGCCCCAGGTCGCCTGCAAAATGCGTCCGAGGGTGGGGCCGGCCATGCGCAGCCTGAGCTGGGCGAAGGGGATGAAGGCCTCCAGGGCGTCGCCTCGCAGCACGTAGTTGCCGGTGTAGATGGTGCGAGCGGGTTGGGTATCCCATGCCGGGGTGTACTGGAAGAGGGTCTTGCGGGTGGGGTGTTCGCCGTCGAAGAAACGGTCCAGGCGACGGGCGAATTCGGCTAGGCAGGCGAGGTGATCGTGGGGGCCTTCGAGGGGGCAGGGATAGGCAAACGGCGGGCGGGCCTCGTCGAAGCCGAACAATCCCGCCATGTCGTGATAGGCGGCATCGTCGGCGGCGGGGCGGTCGCCATGAAAGGCGCAAGGGGCCCGCGGGGAGTGCCGGGCGAGCGCATTCAGAAAGGCGAGGATGTCATCGAGCAGGTTGCCCGCCATCACCGCCGGGGAGACCGGCGGATCCCCCACCACCTTGCCGGTGAGGGCGCGAATCGGTCGTTCCCGAAACAGCCGATCGATCTGGTGAAAGTAGTTGATGGCGTAGAGGTCTTGCTCGCCGTTCGGGGTGGCGATACGGACCCGGAATTCCTGGTCGCTGTCGACGAAATGGAACAGATGTTTTTCCCGCTCCCCGAGCCTCGCCAACGCCAGATAGGTGATATTGCGCATCGGCGATGCGCCCTTGTGGCCGGGCCGGTGGGGATCGAAATCGCCGATGATCGGGGCCAGCGTGGCGCGCTCGGAAGCCGGGAGTTCGTCCAGCAGCGCCCGTTGGGCGGCGTGGTCGAAGTGCTCGACCTTCAACCCTCGCTCGCTGAAGTGCCGCGCCAGCTGCGCGTTGCGCTGGATGGCGCCGGGTTGGCGGGAGTCGTCGGCGATAATCGCCGATACCTTGCGGAAGCGGCCCTGCTCGACTCCGCCGTATTGGTAGCGTTCGCATAGCTGGTAGAGGCTCTCCAGGCAGTTCTCCAGTTGCCGGGGGCGATCGGCGACGGGGATTGCCACGGTGATGGCGAAGCGGCCGTCGTCCGTGCCTTGTCTGGATAGCAACGCCTCCCGCTCTCGGAATAGGCGCTGGTAGAGTTCGAGATCCTCCGGCGTCGGGCCTTGGCGCCAGATGGATGTTTCGAAGGTGTCGCAGAGTGATAGGTAGTCTTCGGCACTGGGAGGGAGGTCGAGAGGATCGGTGGTTGATCTTGCCGTCCTCGTATTATCCGACGCCCTCACCCCAAACCCCTCTCCCGCGGGGAGAGGGGCTTCCGCAAGCCGCTGGCGCGCGGTCTCGAAGGCGCTAGTGGGGTGCATGGGCTCGGCGTGGCTCATCAAACTCGTGACGAGCATGAAGAAGGTTCCAACACCCCAGAAAATGCATCGAGCTCAGGACTGCCAGTCCTTCAAGGACTGGCAGTCCTCCTGCTGACTCACAATAAAAATCTCTCACGGAGCCACGGAGCACGCAGAGAACCTCTTCTCCGTGATCTCCGTGCCTCTGTGAGAGGTCTTTACCACGAAAGATCTTGATACAGGCTGGTTCCCACGCGCCGCGTGGGAATCGCATCTGGCGCGCCGCGCCATGCCCCGTAACCGATTGAAGCGAACATTCATTCATCAGTCTGAGCGTCCGCCCCTTGAATGAGTGATACTGTGAAATAGCATCTGCGCTCTGTTTGAGTCCCGTAATCGCGGATGCAATCCGCTCCCACAGGCTGGGGAGTTTCATTTTTCGGGGTGGTGCGTCAATCATGGCCGGACGGAAGGTGTTACCGCGCAACGCAATGCTCACCGCTTGGAGGAGTAGTTGGGAAAGAGGTCCCGGTCGATAGGGATCTCGATCAGGTTGATGCCCCGGTGCAGGCGGTCATCGCTGAACAGCGCATCCACATCGTCCCGCCCATCTACTTGCGCATGGTTGATGCCGAAGGATTTGGCGAGCATGGCGAAGTCGGGATTGACGAAGTCGCAGTTGATGTATCGATCCTGGTAGTGCTGATGCTGGTTCTTGCGGATCAGCCCCATGCTGGCGTTGTTGAAGACCACCACGTTGAGGGGGATGTCGTAGTTGACCGCGGTCATCAGCTCCATGCAGCACATCTGAAAGCCGCCATCGCCGAGGATCGCGAAGGTCACCCGCTGATCGGCGAAACGGGCGCCGATGGCGGCGGGGATGGCGTGGCCCAGGGAAGAGACGCCGGAGTTGGGGTGGTAGCGGTTCTGGGTTGAGACGCGATAGAAGTTCTGGGCGAAGATCATGTTGTCGTCGAAGATGGCCGCCCCTTGGGGAATCGCCTCCGCGAGTCGCTGAAAGAAGTATTCGATGAGGGAGAAGCCGGACTGAAACAGGGCGTAGCCGCCATCGCTTTCGTCGACCAGCGGGGTGGGGGAGGCGTGGGCCGGGGCGTGGTCGCGGGCCAACTGCTCCAGCACGTCTTCCAGTACCGTGCGGATATCACCCTGAATGGCCAGATCGGCGTTGAAGACCCGGTTGAGCTGGTCGGGATTGCGGTCGACCTGGATCAGTGTCTTGTCCCGGATCAGCCGCTCGTCCCACAGGTAACTGGTGCGCTCGTTGAAGCTGGCCCCCAGAAATAGCACCAGATCCGCCTGTTCGGTAATGTGTTGATAGGCGATGCCGCTGGAGGTGACCCCCAGGGTGCCCAAGGCCAGGGGATCGCCCTCGTCGATGGCGCCCTTGCCCTTGAGGCTGGTGGCGACGGGGATGTTGAGATCGTGACTGAGGCGGCGGATGGCGTCGCTGGCGTCCGCCGAGATCGCCCCATAGCCGGCGACGATCACCGGTGACCTTGCCTGCTCCAGCATCTCCGCCAACTGGCGGGCGGCGTCCGGATGGCTGCGCGGCGCGGTCTGGCGGGGGCGGGCGTTGGTCAGATCGAGCAGCGCCTCATCTACCTGCTCCTTCTGCACGTCGAAGGGGATGCTGAGCAGCACCGGCCCCGGATTCTCCGCCAGCAGCACCTGGGAGGCGCGATTGAGCACCTGGGGCAGGTATTCGGTGCGTTCGATCAACTTGTGGTAGCGGGTGATGCCGTTGAACAGGCTCACCTGATCGATCGCCCCCCCTTCGCCGGAACTCTCCTGCAAGCCCCCCTTGCCGAAGATGTGGGTGGGGGCCTCGCCGGTGATGGCGATCACTGGTTGATTGTCGGCGTAGGCGTTGGCGATGCCAGTGGTAAGGTTGGTCGCGCCGGGGCCGGCGGTGGCGATGCAGGCGCCGATATTGCCTTGGGAGCGGGCGTAGCCGCCGGCCATGAAGGCCGCCCCCTGCTCGTGCTTGACCAGCACCGCGTCGATCTGGGACGAGCGATAGAGGGCGTCATAGACCGGCAGGATGTGCGCCCCGGGCATGCCGAAGATGTGGCGCACCCCGAGGCGTTCGAGATAACGGACGATGAATTCGCTGACGGCTAACTGCATGATCCTGAAAAGCCGCGGAGTGCGCAGATGCTCGCGGATTTGGTTTCGCGATGACAATGCCTCTTGGGAGACGGCTGACTCACCTTGCGGGTGGACCCCGTGCGCTGTGCAACTTCCTGATACATCTGCGTTAATCTGTGTGATCCGCGGTTAAAAAGCCGAGCTTTCGGTGGTTGGGTTATCGTTCCAGGATGTCGTACCCCGGCGGAGGATCGAAACGGAACAGCCCGCCGTCCAGGTCGGGATTCTTCGCCAGGTTCTCGAACAGAAACCAGATGGTCTGGCCGAAGTTGTCCACCAGCCGCATTGCCGCGAGAAGGTTCTCTTCCAAACCCAGTTCGATCTTCTGAAAACGGGGCTCCTCCTCCTTGGAATGCAGCTCCACCCACGCCAGCCCCTCCCGCTCGCCGCCTTCTTCCAGTTCGAAGTATTCGTCGATGGGGGCCTCGCTGGTCAGCAGTCGCGCCGGCGTGCCCTTCAGCGCCAGCGCCTGAAACTGCACGCTCACCTGCTCCAGATCCGGTTCGTAGTACCACACCGAAAGCCCGTCAGCGACGATCTCCTGCTGCCCCGGGTGGGTGTAGTTCCAGCGGAAGTGATCCGGCCGTTCCAGGTAGAAGACCCCCGCCGCGGTCTGTCCCGCATCGTCATTCTGGACATAGGTCACCTGCTGGAAATCGGCGCGCAGGGTGCGAAGGTCATCGAGGAAGGTCCGCAGTTGTTCAATGCCGCTGGTTTGCTGGGCAAGGGCCAGGGGCGTGAATAGCCAAGCGCAGAGCAGCAGCAAAAGCGGCAACCAGCGCCGCGGCTGGGGCATGGCTTGTCGAGACCCTCGTGGACTCGCGAACTCGCCGCCAGATGGGGGTGAGCTTGTTGTTGCTGGGGTTTGCCCGAAGGGGCGAAGGGTGAACTGCAAGGTAGTGCGCTCCCGGGTTTTTCTGGTCGAGCGATGGGGCGCGGATGCCGCGGGTGCGCTCCATCAGGGCATGGGTGGGGCGATTGTAGCCGATCTTGAGGCGGTGTTGCATGTTGGATATCGGGTTTGGCGCATTTTCATTAACTTTTGAAGCGGAAGCGAGGCAGCTGGAATGAGGCAGGGAAGGGCGAGAGTGTCCATATGAGAATTTGAGGTCATGCCCATGATTTGCCACTATTGGCTTTAATGTGGATAAGGGGCTTGACGCGATTAGGCGCATGTGTCACAAAACACCTTATGAACCCTTTCGACCAAACCCTCATTGAATATGGTGCCGACCTGGATAGCCTGTCCAGATTCGAGGATGACGAGCCTGGATTGCTGCCCTATGCAACCTTGGTCGGTTCTCGCCAAACCGAGCAATCCGAGCTTACGCCTCTGATGGGGGTGTATGAATGGCAGGATGCTCCGCTGGTATTTCTGGTCGATGGTGCGAGCCTGGCGAATGATCAGCACCTGCAAGCCATTCGCCGCCGACTCGCCTTGCGCGGCGATGCGCCTTATCTCGGTGTTGTTCGCCCCGGTCAACTGACCCTGCACCGCATCGCGCTGGACGCGGCGACACCCGCCCAAAGCCGCCTGACCCTTGCCTCGTCCGTAGCGCGGCAGGCCACCTTTTCCCATCTCGCCAACCATCGCCCGGGTCTGGCCGCCAAGGGGCGCTGGATTGCCGATGTGGTACTCAAGCTTCTCGGCGAGGCGATCGAAGTGCTCATTCATGAGGCCGATCTTTCCGACCCCGACGCAATCTCCTTGGTCGGACGCGCCCTGTTCACCCGCTTCCTGGCGGATCGCGACCTGCTTCCAGAGGACCTGCTTGCCGGTCAGAGTGCGGATCATCTGTTCGATGACCCGGCAAAAGCGGAAAACACCTGCGCCTGGCTGGACGACACCTTCAACGGCGACCTGTTGCCCTACTCAAAAGGCCTGTTTGCCTCGCTGCCGGAACGGGCCTTCAAGGTGCTTGGCGACATCATGCGCCGCACCCCGGGCGGCCAGCGTTATCTCGAGTGGGAAGAAGACTGGGCGCACCTGGATTTTGCCCACATCCCGGTGGGCGTCCTCAGTCAAGCCTATGAACACTACCAGCGTCGCCACACACCGGACAAGCAGCAGCGAGAAGGCGGCTACTACACGCCGCGACCGATTGCCGACCTTTTGGTACGGGGCGCCTTTCACGCCCTGCGTCGCGAAGGGCGCGCACACGAGGCCCGTGTCCTGGATCCCGCCGCGGGGGCGGGCGTGTTTCTCCTCACGGCCTTTCGACATTTGGTGGCGGCGCGTTGGCGACATGACGAAAAGCGGCCGGATACCCGGACACTCCGAACCATCCTCCGCAACCAGATCGCCGGTTTCGACATCAACGAATCCGGTCTGCGCTTCGCCGCGCTCGGCTTGTATCTGCTATCGATCGAACTCGATCCTAAACCCGAGCCGCTGCAGAGGCTTCGTTTCGATGAGTTGCGTGATCGTGTTCTGTTCAAGGTGGGGGATGAGCAGGGGCTGGGGAGCCTTGGCCCTGATGTAGGGGAGGAGCACAGGGGTAGGTACGACTTGATTGTTGGCAACCCCCCTTGGTCGAGCTCGACCAGGCTGTCGGACTGGCCGCGGGTCGTGGCGCGGGTGCAGTCCATCGCGGCCCAGCGGTTGCCCGAGAATGGCCCGCGCCCATTGCTGCCCAATCAAGTGATGGATCTGCCCTTCGTTTGGCGGGCCATGGAGTGGGCGCGTTCGGGCGGGCAGATTGCCTTCGTTCTGCACGGACGGTTGCTGTTTCAGCATGGCGAGGGGATGGAGGAGGCGCGCGCGGCACTGTTCAATGCGCTGGACGTGACCGGCGTAGTGAACGGTGCGGACCTGCGTAAAACCAGGGTCTGGCCAGAGATTGCCGCCCCTTTTTGTCTTCTCTATGCCCGTAATCAACCCCCCCCGCCAGGGGCAGGATTTTTGTTCGTCAGCCCTCGTCTTGAAGATGGCCTCAACAATAGTGGGATTCTTCGGTTGGACGCGGGCAACGCGGAAACCGTTGCGGTCGGGCAGGTCACGCAGCGGCCAGAGATCCTCAAGATCCTGTTTCGCGGCGGCCCGCTGAGCCTTGAGGTGTTCGACCGTATGGCAGGGCGTGCAATCGATACCTTGTCAGGTTACTGGGCGCGGCGCTTTGGTAGACGGGGGCGCGCCTTGAATTTCGCGGGTAATGGTTATCAAAGGCTCCGTGCCAGTAGCCGAATAAGAAAAAGTGGCGATGGTTTGCCAGGCGTCCCTGCGGAATACCTGCACGGCTTGCCTGAACTCAACGGCGAGATTGCCAAGGATAGGTGGATTGATACGAAACAGTTAGATGAATTTACCAACGAGCGCGTTCATCGAGGTAGGCCCAGAGAGATTTTCCGAGGCCCTCTGTTGATTGTCCACCAATCGCCTTTGGCTGATTCGGGGCGAATCCACGCAAGCGTCGCGGATAGTAATGTTGTCTTCAACGAAACCTATTACGGTTATAGCGCCTGCGAGCACTATGATGGCATGAGGCTGGTGCGCTATTTGGCGCTGGTGATCGGTAGCAGGCCGGCATTCTGGCACGCCCTTGTGACAAGCGGCAAATTCGGCTTCGAGCGCGAGGTCGTCGAGAAATTCATTATCGATTCGATCGCGGTGCCCGATTTTGAAAAGCTGCCCGCCGCAGCC
Organism: Gammaproteobacteria bacterium; assembly: GCA_011390365.1. GTDB lineage: Bacteria > Pseudomonadota > Gammaproteobacteria > Chromatiales > Chromatiaceae > SLIM01. The sequence continues at coordinate 58,344 of JAABSM010000005.1, read as the reverse complement.
CGCGACCGGATCATTCCGCTATTCGATGCCGTCGCCCAGCGCGGCGACGAGGCCGCCTGGGCGGCAGTAGATGCCTGGGTCGCCGGTCTCTATGGTCTACGCCCACGGGACCTTGAGGTCATCGACGACACCTTGCGTTTCGAGCTCCCATATGCCGCCAACCGGCGGGCCGCCCAGGCCCCCACGGATGCCGATAACCGCGAGGGCTTCCGCATCGCCCTCGAAGCCGAACTCGCCCCCTGGGCCAAGCGTCACGGCAAGCCGTTAAAGGTGTCGTTACCCACGCTGAAAGGCGAGACCCCTTGGCGGCTGCTGCGCATCGAGACCGGAAATGAAAAAATGTCGGCATCATGCGATGACTGGCCCGAGGTGCTGCGCGTGGCGGACCGTCTGGCCAGTAGCGAGGTGTTGTTCCCGGCGCCGGATAACAACACCCTGTGGATTGCCCGTCTCGATCAGGCGCGCTACTGGAGCAAGAGCGCCGCGCGCCTGCTTGCCCGCCGCATCATCTGGGAGCATGTCGATAAATTGTTCGGCACAGAGGCCGCATGACGAAAACGCGGATTCACCCTCGTCCGGAACAAGTCGCCGAGCTGACCCGCGGCATCTCGCTCCCGTTGCCGCCAATACCGGAATCTATCCTGCGTTTAGTCGCGGAGACTTTGACGCAGGTATGGCGGGAACTGATTGACCGGCGCCAAGAGGTGGTGTGCAGTGGCGACGAGGCGGAAGTCAGCGCCTTGCTGGAGGGGCGGCTTAACACGCTGCGCGACGAAGATCCTTTGTGGGAAACCATTGTCAGCGGTGCGAGCCGGGGGCGGGAGAGTGTAAACTTCGACGGCAGCCGCCTGGAAAAGCGCCCGGACCTTTCGATTCACCTCACTAATCGGTGCTTCAACTTTCCACTGGTCGTCGAATGCAAGCTGATCGATGCCGCGCGCAACAAGACGGTGGGGCTATATTGCAGCCAGGGTCTGGTGAGGTTTGTTCGCGGCGAATATGCCTGGATGTCGCGTGAGGCCTTCATGCTTGGCTATGTGCGCGATGGTTGCAATATCGCCGGCTGCCTGCATCCGCATCTGGCGAAACCTGGCCCCAGGGAGAAATACGCCACCGAGACCCTGCCCGCGCCCTTGTCCGGCGTCTCCTGCGACCTCGCGCACACCGCCCATCGGCGCGATTTTGCCTACCTTGAGCCAATGTCGCGCTTGGCCCCAGGCCCTATTGAGGTTTGGCATCTGTGGCTTTCAACACGAATCTAATAACACCTGAATGATGACGTTTAGCGGTTGGCCCCGGCATCGTCCACATGCGCGGATGGCAGCATGTCGGCCAGTGCGCTCTTCAGTTCATCCATCGCCTCGTAGCCCTCCAGGCGGATTCCGCGGTTGTTCTTCAGCCGAATCTGCAAGTGGTTGATCTCGCCCTTGCGGCGATAGACTGAAAGGCCGGCGATCCGTTCCGGGTCGAGTTCACCCATCTCATCGCCGGTGAAAAAGCGCAGCCGACCGTCCGCGACCTCCAGGCGGTGGATGCGCGCCTGCTTCAGGTAGCGCAGGTGGCGGACGAAATTGATCAAATTGGCCAGTACCACGAAGAGTATCACCGACCAGAGAAAGAGGTCATTGAAGGAGGCGGGGTAGAGCCGGTTGGCGGCTATCGTCACCCCCGCCAGCAGGATGCTGAATATCGCCCCCCAGACCAGGTTGCGATTGCGTTTGGCGAACTCCGCGTGGCTGATCTTGAACTGCATCAAGCCTCCACCGGCGGCGGCGCGAGTACCTGGCGGTTGCCGTTGGTCTCGGCGGCGCTGACCACGCCGATGCGTTCCATCTCTTCGATCATGCGCGCGGCGCGGTTGTAGCCGATCTTGAGACGGCGCTGGACGCCGGAGATGGAGGCCTTGCGGGTCTCGGTGACGATCTGCACCGCCTCGTCGAAGAGGGGGTCGGTATCTTCCACATCGCCGCCGGCGTCGCTGGGGCTGAAGGCGTCATCACCGCCGCCCTGGAGGATGTCGTCGATGTAATCCGGCTCGCCCATCTGCTTGAGGTGGGCGACCACCTGGTGGACCTCGTTGTCGTCGACAAACGCGCCGTGGAGGCGTTGCGGGATGCTGGTGCCAGGGGGCAGGTAGAGCATGTCGCCGTGGCCGAGCAGGTGCTCCGCGCCCATCTGGTCGAGGATGGTGCGGGAGTCGATGCGCGACGAGACCTGGAAGGCGATGCGTGACGGGATGTTGGCCTTGATCAGGCCGGTGATCACGTCCACCGACGGGCGCTGGGTGGCCAGCAGCAGGTGGATGCCGGCGGCGCGGGCCTTCTGGGCGAGGCGGGCGATCAGCTCTTCCACCTTCTTGCCGACCACCATCATCATGTCGGCCAGCTCGTCGATCACCACCACGATGTAGGGCATGGCCTCCAGCGGCGGCGGTATCTGCTCTTCGGTGGAGAGCATGTCGGGGCGGAAGAAGGGGTCGGCGTAGGGGGTGCCGGCCTTCTCCGCCTCGCGGATCTTCTTGTTATAACCGGTGATGTTACGCACCCCCAGTTTGGCCATCAACTGGTAGCGGCGATCCATCTCGGCGACGCACCAGCGCAGCGCGTTGGCTGCCTCCTTCATGTCGGTGACCACCGGGGTGAGCAGGTGGGGGATGCCCTCGTAGACCGACAGCTCCAGCATCTTGGGGTCGACCATGATCATGCGCACCTCTTCTGGCGGGGCCTTGTAGAGGATCGACAGGATCATGGCGTTGATCGCCACCGATTTACCCGAGCCGGTGGTGCCGGCGATCAGGGCGTGGGGCATCTTGGCCAGATCGGCGACATTCGGGCGACCGGTGATGTTCTTGCCCAGCGCCAGGGTGAGGGGCGACTTGGCCTTGTCGTAGGCCTCGGAGCGGAGGATCTCGCTGAGGTAGACCGTCTCCCGCTGTTCGTTGGGGATCTCCAGGCCGATGACCGACTTGCCGGGGATCACCTCGACCACGCGCACGCTGATGGTGGCGAGGGCGCGGGCCAGATCCTTGGACAGGGAGGTGACCCGGGAGGCCTTGATGCCGGGGGCGAGTTGCAGCTCGAACAGGGTCACTACCGGACCGGGATGGACAGCCACCACTTCCGCTTCGATGCGAAAGTCCTTGAGCTTCATCTCGACCTGGCGGGACATCGCCTCCAGCGCCGCCTCCGAGAAGCCCTTGCCGGACTTGCGCGCCTCGTTGAGCAGGCCCAGCGGCGGCAACGCCCGCTCCAGGGTCGGGTCGGGATCGAACAGCGAGAGCTGGCGCTCCGACTGGGCGCGCTTGCTGGGCTTGAGGCGCTCCAGCATGGGTTCGATGCGCGGCTTCTTGCCGACTTCGCCGGTCTTGGCATTGCCCGGGGCGGGCTTGGTTTCGTTTTTTCCCGTTTTCGGGGCGCTCGGCGGCGGCGTCTTGGTTTGCGGTTGCGCCGCCGGCGGGGCCGGGGTAAAACGGTGGCGGGGGCGAGGCGCATGGGCCGGACGCTGAAAACGGCGCTTCAGGTCTTCCAGGGTGGCGAGGTAGTCCAGCTCTCTCAGGCGACGCAGTCCCTCCAGGGTGAGGGCGCCGGTGTAGTCGATGACGGAGAGCCAGGAGATGCCGGTGAAGAGGGTGGTGCCGGCGATGAACAGTGCCATCACCAGCAACGAGCCGCCGGTGGCGCCGAAGAGTTCCGCCAGATGGCTGCCGAGGACGTCGCCGAAGATGCCGCCGGGGCCGGAGGGGAGGGCGAACTGGTTGACCGGCAGGTTCATCGCCAGCAGCGAACTGCCGGCGAAGAGGGTGACCAGAAAGCCCCCCCAGCGTAGTGCGACCGCGCCAAAGTGGACCTTGTTGTCCTCTCTGCCCTCCTTGAAGACGACCCAGCCGCTGATGGCGACGATGAAGGGAAAGAGGATGGCGAAGGCGCCGAACAGGTTGTAGGCGACGTCGGCGAACCAGGCGCCGGCCGCGCCGCCCAGGTTCTCGATACGTCCGCGCTCGCCGGTGAACGACCAGCCCGGGTCGTTGCTGGAGTAGGTCAGCAGCGCGAGCAACAGATATCCCCCCGCCGCGAACAGGATCGCCATCGCCCCTTCGCGCAGACGATTGGAAGTTTGCAGCCTCTGGATATCGAATGGTGACAGCGAATGTACGGCTTGCGGCATGGGGATGATTCGATCCTTTCAGCGAGAAGTTCCTTTTCCGTATTATATAGTTAGGGCAAGAACTTCGTCCAGTTTCTGTTGAAAAAATCTGGAAAACTGGCGCAAGCTGTTATAAAAACGTAAAAAAATGAAACAGGGTAGCGGTGGCGAGGTCAGTAGTCGGTCTTTGCGCTCAACTCGGCGTAGCGCTCGAAGACCTTGCGACCCTCGTCGCGCAGGCGGTTTTCGGCGGGGATCGCCCGCTCACCCGCGGGCAGGCGCAACTGCTGGAGAATGAAGTCGTCGGAGAAGCCGACGGCGGCGGCATCCTCGCCGTTGGCGGCGTAGTAGATGCGGTCGATATGCGCCCAGTAGGCCGCCCCCAGGCACATCGGACAGGGTTCACAGCTGGTGTAGAGGCGCGCGCCATGGAGGTGAAAGTGCTCGATATGGGCGGCGGCGCGGCGAATCGCCATCACCTCGGCGTGGGCGGAGGGGTCGTTGTTGGCAACCACCTGGTTCCAGGCCTCGCCGATGATCTCGCCGTCGCGCACGATCAGCGCGCCGAAAGGGCCGCCTTCGCCACGGCGCATGCCTTCGGCGGCCAGTTGCAGGGCTCTGCGCAAGTAGTCGTCGTGATTCATGCGGGCTCCGTATGTGTATGATAATGTAACTATTAAGGGCATCCCGCGGTAGCGGGATTTCTGAAGAGTGACTTGATAATCCCCCATATTGGTTCGATGTAGAGGTTTTCGATACCGCAATCCTGGAGTTTTCCATGTCTCGCAACCGTCTCGCCGACGCCGCCAGCCCCTATCTGCAACAGCACGCCGGCAACCCGGTCGAGTGGCATCCGTGGGATGCGCAGAGCCTGGCGCTGGCCAGGGAGCGGGGTCGGCCCATCCTCCTCTCCATCGGCTACTCCGCCTGTCACTGGTGCCACGTCATGGCCCATGAATCCTTCGAAGACCCGGCCACCGCCGAGTTGATGAACCGGCTCTTCGTCAACATCAAGGTGGATCGGGAGGAGCGGCCCGACCTGGACAAGATCTACCAGCTCGCCCACCAGATGCTCAATAACCGCGCCGGCGGCTGGCCCCTGACCGTGTTTCTCACCCCGGATGACCATATGCCCTTCTTCTCAGGCACCTACTTTCCGCCCGAGCCCCGTCAGGGCATGCCCTCCTTCGCTCAGGTGCTGGGGGCGGTGGATGAGGCCTGGCGCGAGCGGCGGGGGGTGATCAGCCAGCAGAACGGCCAGATCGCCGCCGCCCTCGCCGCCGAGGAGACGGGCGGCGGCGAGGGGGGCGAGCCAGATCCGGCCGCGGTCGACCGGGCCATCGCTCGCCTGGCTGATAGTTTCGACGTGATGGATGGCGGTTTCGGTCAGGCCCCCAAGTTCCCCCATGGCGAGACCCTGGAGCTATTGCTGCGCAAGGCGGATCGGGGCAACGCCAGGCAGATGGCGCTGCATACCCTGGAACGCATGGCCGCGGGAGGGGTTCGGGATCATCTCGGTGGCGGTTTCTACCGCTACTCGGTAGATCGGGAGTGGATGATTCCCCACTTCGAGAAGATGCTCTATGACAACGGCATGCTGCTGGCCTGCTATTGCGACGCCCTGGCCCTGGATCCGGAGCCCGCCTTCGAGGCATCGGCGCGGGGCATCGCCGGGTGGCTGATGCGGGAGATGCAGGGGGCGGACGGCGGCTACGCCTCCAGCCTGGATGCGGATAGCGACGGGCGAGAGGGGGCCTTTTATGTGTGGCGGCGGGATGAGGTCGAGGGGCTGCTGAGCGATGGAGAACGGGAGGCCTTTTTCAGCGCCCATGGCCTGGATGAGACCCCCAACTTCGAAGGGGCCTGGCACCTCAATCGTCTCAACGACGATGGCACGGCGGATGAGGCGCTACTGGCCAGTGCCCGAGAGAAGCTCTTCCATGCCCGTGAACAACGGCTGCGCCCCGGACGCGATGACAAGCGCCTCACCGCCTGGAACGCCCTGGCGATACGCGGCATGGCCAAGGCGGCGAGACGTTTTGAGCAACCCGCTTATGCCGACTCCGCGCGGCGCGCCCTGGAATTCCTGCGCAACCACGCGTGGCGGGACGGTCGCCTCTTCGCCGTGCACATGGCGGGGCGCAGCGACCTCAACGCCTATCTGGATGACTACGTCTATCTGGTCGACGCCCTGTGGGAGATGCTGCAACGGGAGTGGCGCAATGAGGATCTGGCCTGGGCGGTGGAGCTGATCGAGGTCGTCCTGAAGCACTTCGGCGATGAATCGGGCGGCTTCTACTTTACCAGCGATGACCACGAAAAGCTGATTCAGCGCCCCAGGCCCCTGATGGACGACGCCCTGCCATCCGGCAACGGCATCGCGGTGCGGGTGCTGGCCCGTTTTGGTTATCTGCTGGGTGAAAGCCGCTACCTGCAAGCGGCGGAGGGAACCCTGCGCGGCGCCTGGCCGGCCATCGCCGAAAATCCCCACGCCTACTGCTCGCTGCTCGACGGCATGCTCGATCTTGTGGCGCCAGCGCGGGTGGCCATGCTTCGGGTTCCCGGAGAGCAGACCCAAGCCGCGTCATCCCGCTGGTCAACGGCCCTCGGGAACGAAACCGTCCTCTTCACCATTGCCAACGAGCTTCAGGACTCTCTACCGGAGGCGCTGGCGGCCAAGGCCCCGGGGCAGGGGGCGATTTGTTATCTGTGTCGGGGGAGTCATTGTGAGGCGCCGGTGACGACTCCCGACGAGCCGGCATTGGACACTCCTTAGCCTCAGGGAACGAACCGGTCGCCCTCCAAGGCTGTCATCAAACCGTAACACCCGCGATCCGCCGCCGATGTATCCTTGCCCGCCACTGAAGAGGATCATCGCCCTATGTCCCTGTTCGAAACCGCCGCCTTTACCGCCTTTCTAATGGGCATCATCAGCGCCAGCTCGCTGCCGCTTGGGGCCTTGACCACGGCGATATGGCGACCGGGGGATCGGGTCATCGCCTTCCTGCTGGCGTTCGGCGGCGGGGCGTTGCTGGCGGCGCTGACCATCGACCTGGTCGGGTCCGCCCTGGATCAGGGGCACTTCTACAACCTGGCGATCGGCTGTATCGCCGGCGGCCTGCTGTTCGAGGTGCTCAACCAACTGGTGAACCGCCACGGCGGCTTTCTGCGCAAGGCCTCCACCACCATCTACCATCTGCGTACCCGGCGCGAGCGGCATGTGCCGCGCATTCTGCCCCATCTGGGGCGCATCCAATTGTTTCGGGATCTGCCTCAGCAAGAGCTGGAGCGGTTGGCGGCCATCGCCCGCCTCGAACGCTGGCCCGCCGGCGCGCCCCTCTATCACTACAAGGATCCATCGGACCGCTTCTATGTCATCGAGGAGGGCCAGGTGGAGCTGCTCGATCCCAAGCGGGGCATGCGCCCGTTTCAGCGTCTGCGCCCCCATGACGCCTTCGCGCGCATGGCGTTTTTCACCAATGCCCCCCACGCCACGGTGGGTCGCGGCTTCGATGAGGTGAGGCTGTGGGTCTTTCCGCGCGGCGACTTCAATGGCCTGCTGCGGGAGCTGCCGGTATTGCAGACCCGGCTGGCGGAGTTGATCGACGGTGAAGAGGTGGCGACCTACCTGGCCGAGCGTCATGGTCTGTCCGGTACGGAGATCGACGACTGGCGCGAGGAGGCGATCGCGGCGGTGCTATTCGGCGACCCGATTCCGCCGGCGGTGGAGTCGGACCGGCGCATGGACGAGTTCGAAGAGGTGTGCGGGCGTATCGCCCGCCTGCCCCTGTTTCGGGGGATCTCGCCGGAGGAGGTGCGAGAGGTGGGGGCGCGGGTCTTTCATCGCCGTCACCGGGCCGGCCATCGGCTGTTTCACCAGGGCGAACCGGCAGATCGGATCTACATCATCGAACGGGGCGAGGTGGCGCTGATCGACCCCGCCACCCCGGACGAGAATACCGCCACCCTGGGGGCGCTGGACGCCTTCGGCGGCAATGCCTGTCTTGCCGGCACGCGCCATAGTTATACCGCGGTGACCGCCGCGGCGAGCGATCTGTGGGTGTTGCGACGGCGGGATTTCGATGAGTTGCTGGGCCGTTGCCCGGCCTTGCGCCAGCGTGTCGAGACCCTGTTGCGGGGCAGCGGCTTTCTGGAGTATCTGACCGGGCGCGGCGGAATGAGCGGGATGCGCGCCCGCCAGTGGGTGGAGCGGGCGGCGCAGCGGCTCGCCGCCGCGCGGACGCTTCCACCGGTCCACAATGGCCAGCCCCATCACGATCACAGCGGCGCGCCGATGGCGATCTGGCTGGGGATCCTGCTCGACGGCATCCCCGAGTCGCTGGTGATCGGGGCCTCGCTCATTCACCACCAGATCAGCTTCTCCCTGATCGCCGGCCTGTTTCTCTCCAACTACCCGGAGGCCCTCTCCAGCTCCGCCGGCATGCGCGAGCAGGGCATGTCGTTTCGGCGGGTGTTATGGATGTGGACCTCGCTGATGGTGATCACCGGTATCGGCGCGGCGCTGGGCAACCTCTTCTTCGTCGGCGTCTCACCCGCCTCGGTGGCCCTGGTCCAGGGCGTCGCGGCAGGGGCCATGCTGACCATGATCGCCGAGACCATGTTGCCCGAGGCCTATATCAAGGGTGGCTCGATCATCGGCCTCTCCACCCTGGCCGGGTTTCTGGCGGCGATCTTTTTCAAAACGCTCGAATAAAGTGAAGGGTGAAGGGTGAAGGGGGAAGGGTGTTTCCGCGGTATACGGTTTTAAATTTGTAGGGTGCTTTAGTCGCGCCCATCAGAAGCCGGAGTCGGGCACCAAATCGAGGCGCGCCGTAACGCACCACTCTAAAGGCTGGTGAGGTTATGGTGCGTTACGCCCCGCCAGATGGGTTGAGATGCCGGTGGTTAAGCAAGACGCATGCGGGGTGAAGAGCATCAGTGGCTGATTTGGGCGGGGCTAACGCACCCTACACACTACACACTGAGGAGCGCGAGGCTTTGATTTGCCAACGGGGTGTGAATTGGCGCGTCAAGCCGCGCGCTCCGCCCAATTCCTCGGTCGAGAGATCGCTCGATATAGAAGTGTGAAGTTCGAAGTGTGAAAGGCGAGTCCGTATTTCAAACCTCAAACTTCCCCCTTCAAACTTCTCTAAGGGTTGAGCACCGGTAGCCCCTTGCGCGGCCTGCTATCCATGGTTTCTTCACCGCTTCGGCGTATTGACAAGCCAGGGCGAAGCTGGCGGCGGAATTGGCGCTTCCATTGTTCGAAGTCCAGCTCTTCGCGGCGTCCGTAGAGGTAGTCGTCGAGCTTTTCCATGAGGTTCCCCAGGGTCTTGGTGTCGGCGCGGGGGTGGATGCGGGCGATCTCGCGGCCGAGGGCGGTCATGGAGCGTTGCGGTGGTAGTTTGAGGTGCTTGTCGGCGAGAAACTTGAGCATGTAGCTCCACACCTCAGGGTCGTCTTCCTGTTGTACCAGCTTGACGCAGAACCACATGCGCCAGGATTTTGGCATTCGGCGTACCGTGATCTGACGCAGCCGTTGCAGGCGACGAATGGGGGAGAGCCAGATGAAGAAGCCGGCGATCAGTCGCCGGATCAGGTCCAGGCCGATGCGAAACTCCTCTTCCATGAGTTGAATGAAGGGCTTGTGGCGCAGCCAGGCGAGGATCCAGAAACCGATGGTAACGACGAACATGGCGACGATGGGGATCCACAGCAGCAGCGAGCCCATGCCGGGAAAGCGTTCGCTGGCGGTCTGGTCGAAGTCGCCGGGATCCCCCTTGGCGATCAACTGACGGATGGGCACGGTGGTGGTTTCGGTGGATCCGGTCACCACGTTGAACCAGCTCAGCTCCAGCGCCGGGATGCGCACCTTGCCGCCATGGGTGGGGATGAGGGTGAAGGTCTCGGTGCGGTTGCCGGTCAGAAAGCGTCCGTCGCCGGAGACCTTGCCCTCCGCCTCCACCTGTTCTCGGTAGACCTTGAAATCCCGGGTCCCGCTGAGCTGGCCCTCCAGGGAGGGGAGCTGGCTGCCGGTCGCCCCGACCGACGAGATATCCACGGTGAGGGTGATGGGCTTGCCCGCTTCCGCGCCCCGCTCGTTGGTGAGGTAGGTTTGCAGGATCAGCCCCTGCAGCGGCAGCCAGGGGTTGAGCTCGGCCTTGGCGGGCAACACCGTGATGCGTAGCGGGCTGTCGGCGATCGCCTCGAACTTCTGGCCGCCGCTGGTCTCACCGCTGACCGAGATGGGCGGTAACAGGATGTCGCCGCCGGTCAGGGGGGTGACGGCGTAGCGATAACGATTGACGATCTTGTCGCCGCGCAGCTCCGGGGTGGGGCCGTCAAGCTTCTTGTAGACGATCTTGCCATCACCGGGGAGTTCCGGCGTGGCGGTGCGCAGGTTGGTCTCGCTGACCACGCGCAGGGTGAGCACCGTGCTTTGTTGCACGTAGAGCAGCTTGTCACCCAGTTCCAGTTCCAGCTTGGTAGAGAGGGTGAAGGGGTGTGCGGCGCTGGGGGAGCGCTGTTGCCCCTGGGGGCGAAATTGGGGCTGGGCCGGGTTGTATTGTTGTTGGTTCGGGTTGTAGCGCGGTTGTGACGGCGCGTACTGGGGTTGCGTCGAGTACTGCGGCTGCGTGGGTGCGTATTGCGGTTGATTCTGACTCGTGCCAGGCTGCCCCCATCCGGGATAAGCAGGCCGCTGTGGCTGGCTTTGGGGTATATTTTGGGCGGGGGCGCTGGGCTGCTGGGGGGCATAGCCAGGCTGGCCCCAGGGTTGCTGTCCCCATGGCTGTCCTTGGGGCTGGCCGGGTTGCGCGCCTTGGGGATAGTAGGGATAGCCGTAGTAGCCTGGCTGATTGGCATGGCCTGGCAGGCTGAAGATCAGGCCGGCAAGAAGGAGCAGCGCGGTTTTCGCGGATGCAATCCGCTCCCACAGGCACGCTGGTTCCCACGCGCCGCGTGGGAACCTCTTTTCGGCGCGCCGCGCCGTGATACCGTTTTGCGAGATGGAAGCGCCTGTCATCCCTTGTTCCGTGAGTTCATCTGCGTTAATCGTCGGTTAGCCAGTCGATCTACCAAGGCCGTGTCTCCCGCAACGCGCCACCACGCTGACGCAGCGCCCGCTGCTCTTCCATCATGAACTGATTGCGCAGCAGATAAGCGGGATCACCTTCGATCTGTTCCAGCCACTGCTCCATCATCGGCGAGACATTGCCGCGCCCCTTGCCAGGTTCTTGGGGGTCGCCCTCGCCGCCTTCGCGCTCGGCGTCCGGGTCGGGGGCCTCGCCCTGCTGGTCGAACTCGTCCACCGCTTCGGCTCGCATGCCGGGCTCCATACCCTCCGGCGGTCCATCGGGGGGCGGCGGTCCCTGGGGCGGTGGCATGCCCGCTTGCGGCGGACGCTTGCCCGCGCCATCGGTCTCCTGTTCTTCCTGGCCCTCGCCGGGTTGATCCTGGTCCATCGGCTCTTCGCCGCCGGAGGTGTCGCGAGGCTGCTGGTCCGGCTCTTGGCCCTCGCCCTGCTCCTGATCCTGGGGTTCTTCACCCTGCTGACCCTTGTCCCTGTCCGGGTCCTCCTGCTCACCGGCGTCCGCGTCTTGCCTCTCCTCCTGATCTCCACCGGAGTCCTTCTGCTCGGAGCTCTCATCCTCCTCTTCGGGCTTGCCCTCCTGCTGCTCTTTCTGCTGGCCCTTGCCCTGTTGCTGCTCCTGCTCGCTGGATTGCTCGCCTTCCTTCTGTTCTTCGGTCTCCTCGGGGCCGGACTTGTCCGATTCCTCGCCGGTATCGCCGCCGCCTTCCTGCTGCTCTTCACCGGAGTCGCCGGATTGCTGCTGTTCTTGTTGTTGTTCGCCCGACTCGGACTCCTGCTCTTGGTCTGCTTGCTGTTGATCCCCGGACTGCTGCTCCTCCGACTCCTCTTCGCCCTCGGACTCCTGTTCCTCTTTCTTTTCTTCGCCGGATTGCTCTTCCTTTTGCTCCTGCTTGTCTTGCTCTTGCTCTTCTTGGGGCTGCTGTTCCTTGTCCTTCTTTTCCTGCTCCTTTTTCTTCTCCTCTTGCTTGCGCTTCTTCTCTTCGTCGAGTTTCTCCAGCTGCTCGGGGTCGGTCTCGGCGAGCATGGCGCGGGCCAGGCCGAGATTGAAGCGGGCGTCCGGATGGTGGGGCTCCTGCTCCAGCACCTGGTCGTAGGCGCGTATGGCCTTTTCGAACTCGCCTAGCTGAAAGCGGGCGTTGCCCAGGTTGTAGTCGGCGTCGAGCTTGACCGACTCCCGCTCCACCGCTTCGAAGGATTTGGCGGCGGCGTTATAGTCACCTTCGCGATAGAGGGCGACCCCCTTGCGATAGGGATCCTCGAAGAGTTGCGCCGCTTCGGCGAAGGCGCCCCGGTTGTATAGCTCGGCGGCCCGTTGCGCCTGGTTGTTGAACCAGTCGGCGTTGGCGACGCCCAACCACGGCAGGAGAATGAGGCCAAGCAGGGTGGTGCGGGATCTCATCGAGGCGCCTCCTCCGGTTGGCGGCTGCGAATGCGCCGGAAGGCCCCCAGCAACAGCAGCATGGCGGGGAGGATCAGCCAGTAGAAGCGCTCGTTCCAGACCAGCGTGGAGCGGTTCTGTTCCCGCACCTCGCCGGTCTCCTGGATCACCGCTTCCAGAATCGCGTTGACGTCGTCGTCCCGGAAGTCGGCGCCGCGGTAGAGGCCCTTGCCCGCTTCGGCGAGGCGGGACATGCGGTTCGCTTCGAGCTTGGAGTAGACCAGGTTGCGGCGGTTGTCGGTGAGCCACTTGCCCTGGGGGGCGGGCACCGGTCCGCCTTCCTCGGTACCGATGCCGAGGGTGTGCAGGCGGATGCCGTCGGCGGCGAGGTTGGCCGCCTGTTGTTGCAATGTGCCTTCGATGAAATCGCCGTCGGAGATCAGCAGCACATGTCGGGCGCTATCCTTGGGCTCACCGGCGAGTAGATGGCGGGCGCGATTGAGGGCCTCTTCGAAGCGGGAACCTTGCAAGCGCACCAGGTCGGTGGCGAGGGCGGGGAGTTGCGCCTTGATGCTGGCGTTGTCCTCGGTGATCGGGCTAACCACATGAGCAATCGAGGCGAAGGCGATCAGGCCGACGCGGGCGCCGGCGTTGTTGTCTAGCAGGTCCTCGATCTCCTGGCGGGCGCGGGCGAGGCGGTTGGGCTGGACATCCGTGACCTCCATCGAGCGGGAGATGTCGAGCAGGATCACCAGGCTCGCGCCGGGGCTGTAGAGCTTGATCTCGGTGAAGTCCCAGCGCGGGCCGGCGATGGCGATCACCAGCAGGCTCCACACCGCCGCCCAGCGGGTCAGGCGCAGGCGTCGTTCGCGGGTCTTGAGTTCGCGACTGCCGGTGAGGTGGGGCATCAGATGGGCGTCGGCGTAGCGATTGATGCGGGCGTTGGCGCTGGTCACCCGGCTGCGCCGCAGCCAGGCGGAGATGGGCAGGATCAGCAGCAGCGCCAGTAGCCACCAGGGTTGTTCGAAGTGAAAACCCGCTTCAGGCATGACGGCGTCCCTCTGGGGTGCGGATGCGGCCTTCCGGGAACAGCCCCAGCAGCAGCCAGATCAGTATCGCCGCCCCCAACGGCCAGCGGTAGAGGGGCTGGGGGATGAGGGTGGTGTGGTGTTCCGCCTCGGTCTTCTCCAGCATGTCGATGCGTTGCGAGATCTCCTCCAGGGCGCGGGTGTTGGTGGCGCGAAAGTAGGCGCCGCCGGTGCCGCGGGAGAGTGCGATCAGGGTATCTTCCCGCATGCCGATGTCGGACTCCAGGTGATACTGGCCGTCGCTGCCGCGAATCGGCACCTCCTCCTGATTGCTGCCGACGCCGATGGCGTAGATCCGCACCCCTTCGGCGGCGGCGAGGGCGGCGGCCTGCTCGGGCGGGATCAGGCCCGAGGTGTTTTCGCCGTCGGTGATCAGGATCAGCACCCGTGAGCCCTCGGGACGCTCCCTGAGCTTCTTGATCGCCAGCCCGATGGCGTCGCCCATGGCGGTGGCGTCGCCGGCCATGCCCGGGTCGATGTCGGCGAGGATGCCCCGCACCGCCTCCAGATCCAGGGTCAGGGGCGACTGCACGAAGGCCTGGTTGCCGAAGATCACCAGTCCTAACCTGTCCCCGTCACGATTGGCGATAAAGCGGTCCATCACCCCCTTGACCACCGACATGCGACTGACGGGCATGCCGTCCTTGCTGAAGTCCAACGCGGTCATGGAGCGGGAGGTGTCGACCGCCAGCATCAGGTCGTAACCGGCGGTCTTGAGCTCGGTATGGGGCTCCAGCCACTGGGGGCCCATCATCGCCAGGGTAAGGGCCAGCCACAGCAACGCCAGCAACAGGCCGTGCAGCTTGCCGGCGATGGGGCTGCGCGGATTGCGGCCGTGAAAGCCGGCTTGCAGGCGCGCCAGCGAGGGATGAATCAGGGTGGTCTGGCGGCCTTCATGGGGGCGTTCGGCATTGCTCGCCACGACGCGTGGCCAGAGCCAGCGTGCCAGTAACGGCAACAGCAGAAGTGACGCCATCCAGGGCCAGTGGAATTCAAACACGGGGCGGCCTGCTGGAGGTGAAGATAGTTGAGAATGGGCGGTTCAGTTCTCCCTTCTCAAACGAAGACGCGATCCATCCCCCCCTTTCGCAAAGGGGGGGTAGGGGGGGATTTTCGAACCTGGGGGGATAAGCTGGTTTGAGCATTCCATAGCCAGAAATCCCCCCCAGCCCCCCTTTGCCAAAGGGGGGAGCGGGTGTGGTGTCACTTTTCGATGGGAGAGGCATTGCCGTCAGTTCAGGTGAGCTCGACTGATCTTTTGCCAAATCTTGTGTAGGTCGGATAAGCGCGAGCGCATCCGACATTCCGGGGCTTAGTTCAATGGATGTGCGGTCACTTCTCCCCCCGACGTTCCGCAACCGCGCTCCGCTGTGGGAGCGGTTTGCAACCGCGACATCGAGTGCCGTTAGCAGTGCGGTATTCGCGGATGCAATCCGCTCCCACATGGACGGTGCCTGATTCACCTTCATACCGTCACCTCGCAGCCGCACTCCAGCTGAATCACCTTCGGCGAGGGGCTTTCGGTGACACCGTCACGACGAAAATGGCGGGTGGTGAGGGCGATGGGGTCGAAGACCACCACGTCCTTTACTCCCTGGGAGAGGTAGAAGGGCGGGGCGATCTCCAGGTCCTTCGCTTCGTAACCCTTGCTTGTCACCTCGATCACCGCCTCGGGGACCTGGTGGATGGCGTCGTCCAGCTCTTCCGGTTCACGGCAGAAAATTGCGATGTCGGGACGCTTGAGGGAGCCCTCCGGAAACTGGATATAGACGTCGGCGATGTGCACGCAGGCGCACTCTTCGTTTGCCGACGCGTTGTGAATCGATTGGCGGATGGTGTCCACCGCCTTCTGGTGACGATAGACCGGATGCGCCTCCCAGATCGGCAGACCGTTCACGATCTCCAGGCGGATGCCCAACTCTTCGGCGGCGAGGTACTTGGGGTCCATGATCAGGCCTCCGGGAGCGGCGAGCGCCGCTGGCGGGTGGCATCTTCACGGCTGGCGGCGACGATGTTCAGCGCGGCGTTGATCAGCTGTTCGAGGGCTGGCGTCTGGGTCCCTTCCTGAACCGGTGCATAGGGCAGCTTGATCAGCAGCGCGCCGTGGCGGGGCCAGTCGAAATGGTTGGGGTCATGTTCCTTCAGCCACTTTAGCCACTCTTCGCCGGAGAGGGCGGCGCAGTGGTCGCGACCGAAGCGGGCGATGGCGATGCGACGCAGCAGTTCCGAGAGCTCGGCGGCGGTGCGCTTGGGGGGCTGCTTGCGCTGACGGCGGCGCAGATCGTGGAGCAGGGCGCGGGCCTCGCGCCGCCAGCTCCCCGGCGGATCCCGTACCAGCGAACTTAGCAGCTGAAACAGCAGATACAGCGCCAGCAGGGCGGCGGCGGCGACCAGCCACCAGCCGATCGCCGGCGGCCACCAGCCGATGGGGTCGAGATCGTGAATGTCCCGCAGTTGCGTGGTGAGGTCGCCGATCATCGCAGGATCCTCGTGCGCGCGCTGTGTTGCAGGCCGCGAATCAGCGCCGGGTGGACATCCTCGTCGGTGCGTATCGGGATGCAGGGCATGCCGAGTCGGTTGGCGAGGCCGAGCAGGGCGGTGCGATGGCTCTCCCAGGCCTCGGTATAGGCCTTCTGGCCGGCGTCGTCGTCGGTATCCACCTCGATCATTTCGCCGTCCGGGCCGGCGAAGACCGCCCGGCCCATGCGCGGCAGTTCCCGGTCGGCGGGGTCGTCGATGGGGATCAGCGCCAGGGTATGACGCTGGCAGAGGCGTCCCATCACCGACTCCAGGGATTGGGTCTCGCGATTGAAGTCGCCGATCACCAGGATCAGGCCGCCGGTGGCCGCGCCCCGTTCGGCGTGTTGCAGCGCCCGTGCCAGGCGATCTTCATCACTGGGACCTTCCGCGCCGGGAACGGAAAGGGCCTTTAGCAGTCTCCACAGGGCGCGGCGATCCTTGGTCGGGCGGAAGTGTTGCAGACCGGTATCGTCATTGCCGAACAGCAGGCCGCCGACCCGATCCTGTACCGCGTTGGCGGCCCAGCCCAGTAGCGCCGCGGCGCGGGCCGCCTGCACCGATTTGAAGGTGCCGCGGGTGCCGAAGCTCATGTGCGGTCCCTGGTCCACCACCAGCACCACGCTGCGCTCCCGCTCCTCGCGAAAGACCTTCATGTGGGGGCTGTTGGTGCGCGCGGTGACCTTCCACTCCATGTTGCGCACGTCATCTCCCTGCTGGTATTCCCGCACCTCGTCGAAGTCGAGACCGGAGCCGCGAAACACCGAGGCGTAGAGACCGCTGAAATTGGAGCTGACGAGGTGGTGAGAGGCCATGCCCAGGGCGTGGGCCTGGTGGCGCAGTTCGAGGAGGTCGTCGAGTCGCGGATGCAAGGCCATACTGCTCAGTTCCCGTTTCGCGCGCGCCGTGGGCTGTGCGCGATGCTCGTCATCAAGGTACGGCCACCAGTTCGAGCAGGCGGTTGACGTAGTGGTCGTTGGTGATGCCCTCGGCCTCGCCTTCGAAGGTGAGTAGCACGCGGTGGCGCAGGATCTCGGGGGCGACCTGCTGGATGTGATCGGGCAGTACATACTGGTCGCCGTTGAGCCAGGCCGCGGCGCGGGCGCAGCGGGCCAGCGCGATGGAGGCGCGGGGCGAGGCGCCGAAACGGCTCCAGCGCCCCAGGTCAGGATCATAGGCGCCGGGGTTGCGGGTCGCCTGAATCAGGTCGACGATATAGCTGTTGAGCTTGGGGTCGAGATAGACGTTGGCGACATCCTTGCGGATGTTGAAGATGGCCTGCTGGGAGAGCGGCTGCGCCGGGGGCGGCGGCGCGGCCTTCTGCTGGTTCAGGTCCAGTTCCAGGATCGATAGCTCTTCGGCGCGATTGGGATAGTCGACCCATACCTGCATCAGAAAGCGGTCGAGCTGGGCCTCGGGCAGGTGGTAGGTGCCCTCCTGCTCGATGGGGTTCTGGGTCGCCAGCACCATGAACAGCTCCGGCAGCTTGTAGGTCTTCTGGCCGACGGTGATCTGGTGCTCCCCCATCGCCTCCAGCAGCGCCGCCTGGACCTTGGCCGGGGCGCGGTTGACCTCGTCGGCGAGCAGGACGTTGTGAAACAGCGGCCCGGCGCGGAACTCGAACTCCCCTTTCTCGTGGCGATAGATATCGGTGCCGATCAGGTCCGATGGCAGCAGGTCGGGGGTGAACTGGACCCGGTGAAAGTCCCCCTCGATGCCCTCGGCGAGGGCCTTGACCGCGGTGGTCTTCGCCAACCCGGGCATGCCTTCCACCAGCAGGTGGCCGTCGCTGAGCAGGCAGATCAGCATGCTTTCGATCAGCTTGTGCTGGCCGATGACACGGGCGGAGAGGTGGGCGCGAAGGGAGTCCAGGTCTTTCGGGTTCATGGGGCCTACTGCTTCAGATCGTTCTGGAAGGGAATGGGGTCCAAATGAGCTATCCTGCGACTTTTTGCGGGCGGATGCAAGCGTTAAATGATTGATATAGCTTATTTAAATATTCGCGGATGCTAATATTCTTTCAGTCGGCCGTTTCCGGCGCTTCCAGCAGCCGTTTGATGAAGGGGATGGTGGGGCGATGCTGGGCGGCCAGGGTGGCGGCGTCGAGGCGGTCGAGAAAGGCGATGAGTCGGTGCGGATCCCGGGAGTAGTGGCGCAGCAGGAACTCGGCGGAGGCCCGCGGCAGGGTCATGCCCAGCTCGCGCGCGGCATCGATAAGGATGGTGCGGCGCTCGTTGTCGTCCAGTGGGGCGAGGTGAAAGGTCGCCCCCCAAGTCAGGCGCGAGGCCAGGTCGGGCAGGGTTAGCGGGAGTTCCGTCGGCGGCTGGGCGGCGCTCACCAGCAGCGGTACCGAGGCGGCGCGTAGGCGGTTGAAGAGGTCGAAGAGGCCTTCTTCCCAGGCCGCCTGTCCGGCGATGGATTCGATGTCGTCCAGGCACACCAGGGCCATCCGTTCCAGGCCGTCGAGCATCGCCGGGTCGAGTGTTTCGGCATCCCGCAGCGGCAGGTAGGCCGGGGTTCCGCCCTGTTCCGCGATCTCGGCGGCGGCGCCCAGCAGCAGGTGGCTCTTGCCGGTGGCGGCGCGCCCCCAGAGGTAGATCAGGGGTTCGCCCTCGCCTTTGATGCTCTCTCCTACCGCGGCCAGGGCGGGGGCGTTGGGGCCGACGATGAAGCGGTCAAGGCGGGTGCGCCGCTTGAGACCGATCGGCAGGGTGAGCTGGCGTGCCATTTCGACCATTCAAGGCGTGTCCCAGTGCTCCCTCTCACCGAGGTAGAGGGGGTGGGGGGAGGGCTCGGTCGCTTGAAGGTGCTGAGCCGCTGGAATTGGCCGCCGTGCCTGGATCACCTTTCTTGACGCCGTCATTCAGTTCGGGGTCAGGACCCTGGCGGCGTTGGCGAGACGTCGACCAAGCGCCCGGCACAGCGCCTTTTCGTCGCCACTGATCGGCAGGCGACTGTCGTGTCCCGCCAGATGGCTGGGGCCATAAGGGGTGCCGCCGCTGCGGGTCGCCAGCAGTTCCGGCTCGCTGTAGGGCAGTCCCATCAGCAGCATGCCGTGGTGGAGCAGGGGCAGCATCATGGTCAGCAGGGTCGACTCCTGACCGCCATGCAGGCTGGAGGTGGAGGTAAACACCGCCGCCGGCTTGTCGATCAGCGCGCCGCTCAGCCATAGTGGGCTGGTGGTGTCGATAAAGTGTTTCATGGGCGCCGCCATGTTGCCGAAACGGGTGGGGCTGCCGAGGGCCAGGCCGGCGCAGTGACGCAGGTCGTCGAGCTCCACATAGGGCGCCCCCTCCGGCGGCACCTCCTCGGCGGTGGCCTCGCACACCGGCGAGACCGCGGGCACGCTGCGCAGGCGCGCCTCCATGCCCTGTTCTTCCACGCCCCGCGCGATCAGTCGCGCCATCTCGCCGGTGGCGCCGTAACGACTGTAATAGAGCACCAGTACGTAGGCCATGTCAGAGTATCTCCAGGATGTTTTCCGGCGGTCTGCCGATGGCGGCCTTGCCGTCGTTGATGACGATGGGGCGCTCGATCAGCTTGGGGTGTTCGAGCATGGCGTCGATCAGCTGGTCGCGGGACAGGTCGCCCGCCGCCAGGCCCAGTTCCTTGTACTCCTTCTCCTTGGTGCGCATCAGCTGGCGCGGTTCCAGGTGGAGCATCTCCAGGATCCGGTTCAACGCCTCGCGGCTGGGCGGGGTCTTGAGATACTCGACGATCTCCGTCTCCGCGCCCTGCTCCTGAAGGAGCTTGAGGGCCTCCCGGCTCTTGCCGCAACGTGGATTGTGATAAATGGTAGCGGCCATGGTTCTAGCCCCGTTTGTCAGAGTATGGTCGGAATGTCGGGATGGTATCGAACCGCCATCTTGCGTGGTGTCGCGAAACGGTGGTTTGTGAATGGATCAGGGGGATTTTACACCAAACTACCGGCGGCTACAGCGAGACCTGGGAGATCAGATCCAGCGAGGGCTCTGGGGAGACCAGGGCGTTATTGAGGATCGCCTCCAGCCCTTCCCGCGGCAGCAATCGCGGCTGGTAATCCACGCCGCTGCGCGCCAGTTGGCGGTGGATCGCCCGCAGGTGCGCGTAGGCGTTACCCAGCAGGGCGATGTAGATCTGGTCGAGGCGATGGGAACGGCTCTCGTCGATGGCGTCACGCAGATCGATGATCGACATCTCCTCGATGAGCGCGCCAAGCTCCAGCGCCTCTCGGATGTCGAAGAGCCCCTGGGTGAGCAGGCGCCGGTAGAGCTGGCCCAGCGCTGGATCGGCGAATATCCCCGGCTCACCATCGGCGGGGAGATGCCGGAGGCGCAGCTGGCGGTGAAGACGCTGGAGTTCGCCGATGCCCCGCTGTTCGGCCCCGGCCAAGTCGGCAAAGGCGGGGATCTCCCATGCACCATGCAGATGGCGGTAGATGTCGCGAACAAGCCTGCGCTGCTCAAGCAGGAAGCGCAGGGTCTCCTGCTCGTCCGGCGAGGGAGTGGCGGAGGGCGGGTGATGGCCGGTAGCGGGTTGATGGGGAGGCGAGGCGGAAGCCAGGCCGCAAATGAGCATCAATGCTGCGGCCGCCATTAGCCGCCAAATCGCGCCATCTCGGATGCGGGCGGTGCGAGTGCGAGTGCGAGTGCGATGCGGGCTTGCAATGGAAAATTCCTTTTTTCGCATGACAATTTCCTCTCGTCAGATTCAAGGGGAAGCGGGATTTGCCGCTTCGACATCCAGATCATATCACTTCGCGCCATTATCGCAATTGAGTGAGATCAATATTTTTGGGGGAAAGGGCGATGGATCGGCGGCGCCTTTCCTGTAACCGAAGCTACTCGAGGCTTACATCGAACGGTCATATTGGGTTATTATCCTTGTTGCACGTATCGCCGATCGAATAAGGTCCGGCGCTGCAAAATCGTTGGAAACGGAATCGACGCTTGACAAGGCGCATGGTTCTCGGGCAGAATCCCCGCCCTTTCCTCCCCCTGGGGGGTGATACAGGTTATCGAGGATTAGTCAGATGTCCAGAATTTGCCAGGTTACCGGGAAGCGCCCGGTCGTCGGAAACAACGTTTCTCACGCCCACAACAAGACCAGACGCCGTTTCTTGCCCAACTTGCACCATCACCGCTTCTGGGTAGAGAGCGAAAATCGCTGGGTGCGCCTGCGCGTCTCTTCCAAGGGGATGCGCATCATCGACAAGAAGGGCATAGATGCCGTTCTCGGGGATATGCGCGCCCGCGGCGAGAAGATTTGAGGAGTCAATCATGAGAGATAAGATCAGACTGGTATCCAGCGCGGGCACCGGCCACTTCTACACCACCACCAAGAACAAGCGCAACATGCCGGGCAAGATGGAGATCAAGAAATTCGATCCCAAGATTCGCAAGCATGTGATGTACAAGGAAGCGAAAATCAAGTAGATTCGGCGGAGCGCGGAGGCTCTGGACCCTCCGTCCCGCGCCCTGTCGCGATCCCGACATCGAAGGATGTCGCCCTGAAAGCCGTGCCTTGCACGGCTTTTTGCGTTCTGATGGAGAAGTGGCGGGTGAGTCGTTGGGCGAGCTATCCTCATGCCGCTTGGGAGTTCAACTCCCGACCGGCCCAGCTTTGAATAACCAACAGGAGGGGAGTCATGCAGGTCACGCTGGTTCATGTGCGGGTGAAGCCCGATCAGGTGGATGCCTTTATCGAGGCAACGCGGGAGAATCACGAACACTCGGTGCTGGAGGGGGGGAATGTGCGCTTCGATGTCTTGCAGGATCCCCAGGACAAGAGCCGGTTTGTCCTCTATGAGGCCTATGTCGGCGCCCAGGGGGCGATGGCCCACAAGGAGACGGAGCACTATCTCAAGTGGCGCGAGCGGGTGGCGGAGATGATGGCGGAGCCGCGCCGCGGTGAGACCCTCGACGGGCTCTTTCCGCGGGTCGATTAAACGCCGCGATTCGCCTAGAACTCCTCTTCATCCATAAGCGTGATGCCGTCGGTCTCGGCGGAGAGTTTGTCGGCGTCGCCGCTGTTGAGTTTGATCATCAGGCGCACCTCATTGGGGGAGTCGGCGCTGCGCAGGGCGTCTTCGTAGGTGATGATGCCGTCCTGATAGAGGTTGTAGAGGGCCTGGTCGAAGGTGATCATGCCCTGCTCGTTGGAGCGCTTCATCAGGTCCTTGAGCTTGTGTACCTCGCCCTTGCGGATCAGGTCGGATGCCAGCGGCGTGCCCACCAGCACCTCCAGCACCGCGCGCCGCCCCTTGCCGTCGGCGGTGCGCACCAGTTGCTGGGCGATGATGCCGCGCATGTTGAGGGAGAGGTCCATGAAGGCCTGTTCCCGCGCCTCTTCGGGGAAGAAGTTGATGATCCGGTCGATCGCCTGGTTGGCGTTGTTGGCGTGCAGGGTTGCCAGGCAGAGGTGGCCGGTCTCGGCGAAGACCAGGGCGTTCTCCATGGTCTGGCGGCTGCGGACCTCGCCGATCAGGATCACGTCCGGGGCCTGACGCAGGGTGTTCTTCAGGGCGACGTCGAAGGATTCGGTATCCACCCCGACCTCCCGCTGACTGACGATACAGCCCGCGTGTTCATGGGTGAACTCCACCGGGTCCTCGATGGTGATGATGTGGCCGGTGCTGTTGTGGTTGCGGTAGCCGACCATGGAGGCCAGCGAGGTCGATTTGCCGGTGCCGGTGGCGCCGACGAAGATGATCAGCCCGCGCTTGGTCATGGCGAGGTCGGCCAGGATCGGCGGCAGATTGAGTTCCTCGAAGTTGGGGATCTTGCTCTCGATACGCCGCACCACCATCGCCACGGTGCCGCGCTGCACATAGGCGCTGACGCGAAAGCGCCCGATCTCCGGGCGTCCGATGGCGAAGTTGCACTCCTTGGTGGAGTAGAACTCCTCCCGCTGTCCCGGGTCCATCAGGCTGGTGATCAGCTCTTCGCACTGATCAGGGTCGAGTTTCGATTTGGAGATGGGAACCAGCCGACCATCGACCTTCATGCTCGGCGGCATGCCGGCGATCACGAAGAGGTCGGATGCCTTCTTTTGCACCATCAATTTGAGGACTTTGTTGAACTCCATTTACCTGATTCTCCCCGCTTTGGGCTCTGGCGGTCGCTGAAGATGATGGCCCGACGTCTCGCGCCGGGTCGATTACTTGAACTGATCCTTGTTGGCCGCCTTGAGGAAGGCGTCTTGCTTGGTGATCATCCCCTTCT
This sequence comes from Gammaproteobacteria bacterium, assembly GCA_011390365.1. Classification (GTDB taxonomy): domain Bacteria; phylum Pseudomonadota; class Gammaproteobacteria; order Chromatiales; family Chromatiaceae; genus SLIM01. Next base: position 34,923 of record JAABSM010000005.1, on the reverse strand, counting down.
TGAGCAGGTCCGCCAGATTCTGGTCCAGGGTCTGCATGCCGATGGACTGGCCGGTCTGAATCGACGAGTACATCTGCGCCACCTTGTCTTCGCGGATCAGGTTGCGAATGGCGGGGGTGCCGCGCATGATCTCATGCGCCGCGACACGCCCGCCGCCCACCTTCTTGAGCAGGGTCTGGGCGACCACCGCCACGATCGACTCCGACAGCATGGAGCGCACCATCGCCTTTTCGGCGGCGGGAAAGACGTCGATGATACGGTTGATGGTCTTGGCCGCCGAGCTGGTGTGCAGGGTGCCGAACACCACGTGCCCGGTTTCGGCGGCGGTCAGCGCCAGCTCGATGGTCTCCAGGTCGCGCATCTCGCCCACCAGAATGGAGTCAGGGTCCTGGCGCAGGGCGGATCGCAGCGCGTGGGAGAAGCCGAGGGTGTCGCGGTGTACCTCGCGCTGGTTGATCAGGCACTTCTTGCTCTGGTGAACGAACTCGATGGGGTCCTCGATGGTGAGGATATGGCCATACTCGGTGTCGTTGATGTAGTCGACCATCGCCGCCAGGGTGGTCGATTTGCCCGAGCCGGTCGGGCCGGTGACCAGGATCAGGCCGCGCGAGACCTGCACCAGCTCCTTGAAGATGTCCGGCGCGTTGAGCTCCTCCAGGGTCAGCACCTTGGAGGGGATGGTGCGGAATACCGCGCCGGAACCTCGGTTCTGGTTGAAGGCGTTGACACGAAAGCGGGCCAGGCCGGGGATGGCGAACGAGAAGTCGGTCTCCAGGAACTCTTCGAAGTCCTTGCGCTGCTTGTCGTTCATGATGTCATAGACCAGCGAGTGGACCTCCTTGTGCTCCATTGGCGGCACGTTGATGCGTCGTACGTCGCCGTCGACGCGGATCATCGGCGGCAGGCCGGCCGATAGGTGAAGGTCCGAGGCCTTGTTCTTGACGCTGAAGGCGAGCAGTTCGGCGATATCCATCGAGTTTCCTCTTCCTGTCTTATGAGTCACGCGTCGCGCCAGCTCCAGTGGCGCCTGGGGCTCGAAGTTATCACTTTTTCGTGTACACTTCAGGGTGCAACGCACATTTGTTCAGTGAGAGTATAAACGATCAACCCCGGTTTTTGTCCATGTCCGAGCCATTTTCCATTCCCCAGCATCTCGATCAGGTCCGGCGACGCATCGCCGACGCCGAGCTGCGCTTTGCCCGTACCCCAGGTTCCGTGCGCCTGCTGGCGGTTAGCAAGACCCGCTCAGCCGATGAGATCCTCGCCGCCAACGCCCATGGCCAGCGGTGTTTCGGCGAGAGTTACATCCAGGAGGCGGTGGACAAGATCGCCGCCATCACCCGTGCCGACATCGAGTGGCACTTCATCGGTCGTATTCAGAGCAACAAGACCCGCCTGATCGCCGAGAACTTCGCCTGGGTGCATGGCCTCGACAGCCTCAAGCATGCCCGCCGCCTCTCCGATCAGCGACCCGAGGGCCTGCCGCCGCTCAAGGTCTGCCTCCAGGTCAACGTGGATCTGGCGCGGAGCAAGGGCGGCATCGAAATGGCGGATGCCGAGGCGGCGGCGAAGGAGATCGCGGCGCTGCCGGGTCTCTCCCTGGAAGGTTTGATGACACTGCCAAGCTGGCGGGAAAGCATCGAGGCGCAGCGCGCCCCCTTCGCCCGTCTGCGTCAACTGCGGGATCGGCTGGCGACGCCCGAGCTCCCCTTGCCAACCCTCTCCATGGGCATGTCCGGCGACCTGGAGGCGGCCATCGCCGAGGGGGCGACCACCGTGCGCATCGGTACCGCGGTATTTGGTCCGCGCAACGACAGCTGATACCGGGCTTGATCCCCGTCGACGGCCTGCTGCTGTTTTTCGGCGCCTCGCTGCTGCTGGCCCTGGCTCCAGGGCCGGATAATCTGTTCGTGCTCACCCTGGGCATGGTCGAGGGGCCGCGCGCCGGCCTGCTGGTGACCCTCGGTCTGTGTACCGGCTTGCTCGGCCACACCGCACTGGCCGCGTTCGGCGTGGCGGCGGTGCTGGAGACCACGCCGCTGGCCTTTGATCTGCTGCGCTGGCTGGGCGCGGCCTATCTGGGCTATCTCGCCTGGGGCGCCTTTCGCGCCGCTCTTGCCCCAGCGGGCTCCGCCGCCCCGCGCCAGGTTCAGGCGGGGGCGCTCTACCGTCGCGGCGTGATCATGAACCTCACCAATCCCAAGGTCTCGATCTTCTTTCTCGCCTTTCTGCCCCAGTTCGCCGACCCCGCCCGGGGTTCCATGGTCGCCCAGATGCTGTTGCTGGGTGCGCTCTTCATCCTCGCCGCGCTGCTGGTGTTCGGCGCCATCGCCGCCACCAGCGGCGTGATCGGTCGCGCCGTCTTCAGCAGCCCCCGTTCGCGCCGGGTACTGGAAGGGATTGCCGGCGGCGTGTTGCTGGGGCTGGCGATTCGGCTTGTGTGGTATTCGCGATGAGCGGTACCTTTCAAGGACCGGCGACGAAGGGCTAGCGGCACCCGCCAAGTGATTATGAATAATGCGGGGAATAGGGTATTGATTTGTATATAAATAGTGTTATTGCTTATTTTGCGGGTGCTGCACTAGCGCGGATGTGTATAAGTTTTCCATGCATCTTCACCAGCCCAAAAACCTCTCACAGAGGCACGGAGCACACAGAGAGCCCGTCTTCCGTGATCTCCGTGTCTCCGTGAGAGATCTTCAGAACCCGTAAACCGATAAACCGCGGATGAACGCGGAGTTGCGCGGATAGTTGAATGTAGAACAGGCCGTTACCTAATCTCATTGGTTCACCTGCTGGGTGCAATCAGTCAATCGAGTCAACCAATTGAAACCTCTGTGTTGATCGACGTTAATCCGCGGCTCAAATGATGAAGTCAGGGTAAACCGCGTTGGGCGGGCAACGGGTTGCACTCATGGGCCAAGAATCTGGCACAATAGATTGGCACGCACGGCTTGATGCGCCACTAGGCGCGTTCGCGAGTCAAGCCTCGCGCTGCGCATCCTTGGCGAACGGCATTTTATTGGAATCATGGCCTTCTGGTTAACCACCCTGCTGATCGAGTTGGTGCTGTTCGTGGCGCTGACGATCCTTATTTCCCTGGAAGAGGCGAAGGTGCTCACGCCGCTGATGCTGCTCCCCGCCATGTGGCTGGCGCGGCTGCTGGTGGCCAGGCGGCGCGGGCGCATTACCCGCCGGCTGCGTTTCGCCCGCGGGCTGGGCATGCCCACGACCCTGGCCATCACCGGGGTCGAGGTGATCGAGCGTGAGCGCGATCGCTGGGGCTTCTTCGCCTACTTCGTGACCGAGGGGGCCTTCTGCCTGGTGCTGTGGGCCTTGATGCTCGGCAACATGGTGGTCCCCCATCTGACGCCCCCAGGCGCCTTCACGGGGGATCCTCGGCTGGAGGCCGAACCGACATCGCCGCCCATGCCAACGCTGACCGCCGCCGCGCTGCCGTCGTTCGACATCATCGCCGTCCATCCCTCGCCCGAGCGTCGCCATACCCAACCCGCCCGCATCGCCCGCTTTTCCGCCACTGGCCCCCTAGAGGGGAGCGAGCGGCTGATCGAAGTCGACGCCTATCCCCTGCGCCAGTTGGCCAGGGACCCGGCGCGAGAGCTTCTCTACGCCACCACCCTGCACCGTTTCGGCAGGATTGCCGACGGCGATCGCTTCGAAGAGATCCCCGTCGCCGAAGGCCTGCCGGCCCTGAGCTGGCCCTCGGCCCTCGCCTTTGACCAAAAGCGGCGGCGTCTCATTCTCATGGGGCGGGGCGTCGCCTACGCCTATTACCCCGACGAGCGACGCTGGGAGGACCTCCCGCCACTCGCCGACCTCGACCTTGCCGTCCTCGCCTATCTGCCCGCCGGCGACACGCTGGTCGGGCTGGAGGCGCCGTTCGGGGGACGGAGCCCCGCGATCACCGAAGCGGTGGCGATCGATGCCCGCGATCTCACCACCCGGCGCCATCCCCTCACGCCCCCCATCCCCCACGACCGGCGAGCCGACCCGCTCTATCAGCTTCGCGAAACCAACGGCGATCTGGTGTTGCTGGTGATCCATACCGCCGGCCCGCCCAGTGGCGTGACCGGTCCGTTCGAACAGCGGATGGTACGAATCGACCCGGTCAAATGGCAGGTCGCCCGAATCATGGAGGGGCCCGAAAAGGGACAGTAACGGAGTAGCGCCCTGGGCTGTGCGATTGCCTTTCACGCGGTAAGGCGTGAACTCCATCCCCCGGCCGTATCGATAAACCTACCCAGCGCCGCTGGGCGAGGAGTCCGTGGAAAGAGATGGGACGCCCATAAATCGAAATCCGCGGAGGGTCATACTGAAGCTGTGGTGCGGGAGTTGGGAAGTTTCAGTATAGGGTGTTCCATAATAGTGGCTTGACACAGAATGCCAGAAGCCGTCACTTCAGAAACAAAAAAGCCCGACACCAAGTGCCGGGCTTTTTTCGGCGCATCCGCAATAACGGCTTAGTGGTTGAGCGACTGATAGTAGTCGATCAGGATCTGCGCCACTTCAGGGCGGGAGAACTCCTTGGGCGGGGCGATGCCCTGGCCGAGCATTTCGCGCACCTTGGTGCCGGAGAGGAGGACGAAGTCTTCCTTGGCGTGGTCCGGGGCTTCGCACATCATCACTACCTTGTTGAGCTTCTTGGACCAGGCGGTGTGGTCGGCGCGGAAGATCTCGATCTCCAGGGCGCCTTCCGGCACGTCGTTGTCGAAGATGGTCTGGGCGTCAAAGGCGCCGTAGTAGTCGCCGACGCCGGCGTGGTCGCGACCGATGATGAAGTGGGTCGCGCCCATGTTCTGGCGGAACAGGGCATGCAGCACCGCCTCGCGGGGACCGGCGTAGAGCATGTCGAAGCCGTAGCCGGTGACCATGGCGCTGTTGGGCGGGAAGTAGAGCTCGACCATCTTGCGGATGGCGGCGTCACGCACCGGGGCGGGGATGTCGCCGGGCTTGAGTTTGCCCAGCAGCATGTGGATCACCAGGCCGTCGCAGCCGAGGCGGTCCATGGCCATGTGGCACAGCTCTTCGTGGGCCAGGTGCATGGGGTTGCGGGTCTGGAAGGCAACGACCTTCTTCCAGCCGCGCTCGGCGATCTCGTTGCGGATCTCGACGGCGGTGCGGAAGGTGTCGGGGAAGTCATCCTGGAAGTAGGAGAAGTGCAGCACCTGGATCGGGCCGGAGACGCAGAAGCGGCCGACGCTGTTAAAGGCGGCGACGCCCGGGTGTTCGGAGTCGGTGGTGCCATAGACCTTCTGGGTCATGGTCTCCATCTGCTCGGGGGTGAACTCTTCGATCGCCTCCACGTCCTGGATGGCGATGACCGGGTTGCCTTCCATGTTGGGATCGCGCAGGGCGATGCGCTTGGCGTCCTTGATGGCGTCCACGTTCTCCAGCAGGTTGACCACCGGGACCGGGAAGAAGACGCCGGAGGTGGTCATCATCTTCTCGGCGCAGCCCATGGCGTCGGCGACGTTCATGTAGCCGGTGAGGGGGGTGAAGTAGCCGCCGCCCATCATCACCGCGTTGCCGGCGGCGGCGGAGCTGATCACCACCGAGGGCAGGCCTTCCGCCTCCTTCATCAGGGCGTGGTGCTTCTCCGAGTCATATACGAACAGCGGCATCAGGGTGTCGGAACCGTGAGGTTTGATCATGAAGTTGTTCTCCTGCTTGTCGGGTGAGTGAATTGGGGGCAGTACGCCCTTTTTCCGTTTGTTGTGTTCTTTCCGGAGCCGGTGTCCGGGCCTAAGCTGGCGCTGGCTACCCACCGGTCGCGCGATCTGGCAAAACAGCCATAACCTAGCACACTATCCTGGAAGTCTGGCCAAGGAAAATTTAATGGGTGAAGAAGGTCCGCCTATTGCGATGCCTTTCAGATTTTGCGCGCCTGGTCGGCGGCGTTGCCGGTGTAGCTGGCCGGGGTGAGTTCCCGCAAGCGTTGCTTGGCCTCCTCGGGGATCTCCAGGCTATCGACGAAGGCCTGGAGCTCAGCGCAACCGATGCGGTGGCCGCGGGTGAGCGCCTTAAGCTTTTCGTAGGGCTTTTCGATGCCATAGCGGCGCATCACCGTCTGGATGGGCTCCGCCAGCACCTCCCAGTTGGCGTCCAGTTCCGCCTCCAGGCTTGCGCGATTGGCCTCAAGCTTGCCGATGCCGCGTATCAGGGAGTTGTGGGCGATGGCGACATGGGCGAAGCCGACGCCGAGGTTGCGCAGAACGGTGGAGTCGGTGAGGTCGCGCTGCCAGCGGGAGATGGGCAGCTTCTGGGCGAGGTGGGTAAGGAGGGCGTTGGCGATACCCAGGTTGCCCTCGGCGTTTTCGAAGTCGATGGGGTTGACCTTGTGGGGCATGGTCGAGGAGCCCACCTCGCCGGCGATGGTCTTCTGCTTGAAGTGGCCGAGGGAGATGTAACTCCAGACATCGCGGCTGAAGTCGATGAGGATGGTGTTGCAGCGGGTCATGGCATCGAACAGCTCGGCGATATAGTCGTGAGGCTCGATCTGAATGGTGTAGGGGTTCCAGGCCAGGCCCAGGGATTCGACGAAGTCGCGGGCGAAGGCGGGCCAGTCGAGCTCCGGATAGGCGGAGAGGTGGGCGTTATAGTTACCCACCGCGCCGTTGATTTTACCCAGCATCTCCACCGCGGCGATCCGCTCCCGCTGTTTGTGCAGGCGGTGGACCACATTCGCCATCTCCTTGCCCAGGGTGGTGGGGGAGGCGGGCTGGCCGTGGGTGCGGGAGAGCATCGGCAGTTCCGCGTGCTCGTGGGCGAGGTGACGGATCGCCTGAATCACCTCATCCAGTTGCGGCAGCAGCACCTGACCGCGCCCCTCGCGCAGCATCAGGGCGTGGGAGAGGTTGTTGATGTCCTCCGAGGTGCAGGCGAAGTGGATGAATTCGCTCACCGCCGCCAGTTCGTGGTTGCCGGCGATCTTCTCCTTGAGGAAGTACTCCACGGCCTTGACGTCGTGGTTGGTGGTGCGTTCGATGTTCTTGACCCGACGGGCGTCTTCCTCGTCGAACTGCTCGATGATCCCTTCCAGGATGTTGTTGGCATGACCGCTGAAGGGGGGGACCTCCGTGATTGCTGGGTGGTTCGCCAGGGCTTGCAGCCAGCGCACCTCGATCAGCACGCGATGCTTGATCAGGCCAAATTCGCTGAAGATCGGGCGCAGGGCGTCGGTCTTCGCGCCATAGCGTCCGTCGATCGGGGAAACCGCGGTCAGGGTGGATAGTTCCATGGAGGGCCTCTTTTTTCGTTTTCCGGAGTTGGCGGCATGCCGGGTCAAACCGGGCATTGTACCCGAGTCAAAGGCGGATGGCAGTGGCTAATGGCGGAAGAGGCTGTAGTGAACCGAGGTGATCTGTTCCGAGACCAGGCCAATCAGGAAGATGAGGATGGCGGTGATGAACATGACGCCGGCCATCCCGGAGAAGTTGCCGGTGGTGGCGTAGAACCAGCTGTAACGTACGATGCCGGCGGTGAAGAAGGCGAGGCTGGTGGGGAAGAAGACCCGCATGGGTGAGAAGAGGGTGGTGATCTTCATGATGATGATCAGAAACTTCACCCCGTCCCTGATCAGATTGATCTTGCTCTTGCCCTTGCGGCTGCGCGCCTCGATGGGCACGAAGACGATCGGCAGCCCCAGGCGTAGATGGGCCATGGTGGAGGTAGTGGGGTAGGAGAAGCCGTTGGGTAGCAGATAGAGTAGCTTCTTGAAGGTATCGCGGCGAACTACGCGAAAGCCGGATGTGAGGTCCGGGATCTTCTTGCCGGTCATCAGGCCGGCGAACTTGTTGAGCAGTACATTACCCAGCAGGCGGCGATGGCTGGCGTGGGTGCGCAGGGTACGGGCGCCCACTACCATCTCGACGCTGGGGGTCATGGCCTGGAGCAGGCGGGGCAGATCATCCAGCGAGTGTTGGCCGTCGGCGTCCATCATGATCACCAGATCGCCGGTCGCGTTGTTGACGCCGCTCTTGATGGATGCCCCATTGCCGGTGTTGTAGGGGTGGGAGATGACCTTGGCGCCGTGTTGGCGGGCGATCTCGGCGGTGGCGTCGGTAGAGCCGTCATCCACCACGATCAGTTCGGCATCCGGGTAGCGTGTACGGATCGCCGCAACCACATCGCCGATGTTCTCTTCCTCGTTGAGCGCTGGCAGCACGAAGCTGAGGCGTTCGGCGCCTGCGTGCTGATGGTTGGAATGTGGTCGGGGATCCATGAGCTACCGCAATCCGCGTTCGGGGAATCAGGATTCGGGGATCGCCGAATAGTCCCGTTCGATGCCAGCCAGGCTGCGCTCGTGGCGCACCTTTTCGGCAATCAGGGTGCCGCGCGGTGGATTGGAGTAAAAGTACTCCCGTGCGCCGGCGAGGATCGCTCGCGCATACTCCTCCTGTTGAGAGGCGCTGCGCAGTTTGCGCTCCTCACCCGGATTGGTGATGAAGGCGGTCTCCACCAGGATCGAGGGGACGTCTGGAGACTTGAGTACCGCGAAACCGGCCTTCTGCACCGAGCTCATGTGGATTCGACCGAGACCCTTCATCTGGTTCAGGACCCGGGCGGCGACATCGTGGCTCTCCTGGATGATGGCGGCCTGGGAGAGGTCGATCAATACCGCCTTGAGGTCGTCATCCTTGTCGTAGAGTTCGATGTTGCCGATACTCTCGGCGCTGTTCTCCTTCTCGGCCAGCAGTTTCGCCGCCTCGCTGGAGGCGCCGCTGGGGGAGAGGATGAAGATCGATGCGCCCTTGGCGAGGCCGTTCTTGTAGCCGTTGGCGTGGACCGAGACGAACAGGTCCGCCTTTGCATCGCGGGCGATGCGCATGCGATCCCGCAGCTTGATGAAGTAGTCGCCGTCACGGGTCAACACCGCGCGCATGCCCTCTTCCTGATTGATCAGGTTGGCCAGGCGCTTGGAGATCCCCAGCACCACGTCCTTCTCACGGGTGCCATGCTGGCCTTGGGCGCCGATATCATGGCCGCCATGGCCGGCATCGATGACTACTACCACGTCGCGACCCGTGCTGATCGCGGGGCGGCGCAAGATGGTGTTCAGGCGGGGCTGACTGGCCATCGCCTGGCTGCGCGGCGCGGGCGTGCGGGTGGCGACGGGCTGCGGGGCGGGTGCGGGCTTACTGGCGGGCTTTTCGTGACGCACCAATATTGGCGCGCCATGATCTCCGCGCAGTTCGAGGATGACCCGCTTGCCCTGGCTGGAGACGAAGCTGCTGGCGTCGACCTTGCCGGAGAGATCGAGCACCACCCGGTAATCGCCCCCCTTGCGCACGCCGCCGCGGATGCGCTTGATCAGGGGATGGCCGGCCACCGGCATGTTGCGGTTGCCGGTATAGCGGGCATCCCGGAAATCGACGACGAGCCGGTTCGGGTTGTCCAGGGTAAAGAAGGTGTATTTGGTCGGTGCGCTCAGGTCGAAGGCCACCGAGGTGGTGTTGCCCTCCGCCCACCACTTGGGCGCGGATACCGAGACCTGGCCGGCGTGGAGGGGCAGGGAAACAAGGATGAAGAGCAGGGCGAGGATTTTTTTCATCGTTGCACGCGAAGTCCGTTTGAGCAGTGATGCCCAAACAATAGCACGCGCCGCGAAAAAATCCAATATATTTCAATCGATAAAAGGGACTTCTTTGTAATCTTGATTAAAAAAAGCCGCTAGCTTCGGAAGTTACGCGAGCGAGCCACCCCTCCCCGATCTCGCTTTGCGGGATCAGTGTGATTTCACGACCTTGGCGCTGGTAGTTCAAGTCAATGCGCAGATCCCCGGTCGGAAGTACCCCCTCGCCCCGCTCCGGCCACTCGACCAGGATCAGGGTGTCGCCCGCCAGCAGGTCACGAATGCCGAGAAACTCCAGCTCCTCCGCATCGGCCAGGCGATAGAGGTCGAAGTGCACGCAGTGTCGGCCAGCTGCCTCGTAGGGCTCCATCAGGGTATAGGTCGGACTGCGCACCGTGCCCTCGTAGCCCAATCCCCGCAGCAACCCACGCGCCAGCGTCGTCTTCCCCGCCCCCAGATCGCCTTCCAGACGCACCAGCGCCGATGGCGGCGCGGTTCGACCGAGCAAGGCCCCGAAGGTCATTTGGGCTTCCAGGTTGGGGAGGTGGTAGTTTGCTTGGGTGGTCATGGCGGGTTGGGTAATGGACAGGATTAACAGGATTTCGCAGGATTTACAGGATTTTCTCTATTCGGCGCGAAAGGGGTTATGGTTGTGCTCCTGCAGCGGGACGGGACTTGCTGCCCGGTCCCCACCGTTACACACATCCCAATGTGGTTGGACTTTCACCGGTTTTGGGGTAGTTGTAACGGTGCGGACGGATTTTCAAAAAGCGTCCGGCGGGGTGGCCGGGATTGCAGGAGATGGATACCCAAGTCTGTAGGCTCCGAGGGTGCCTGATCAAAAAATCCTGTCAATCCTGAGAAATCCTGTTAATCCTGTCTATTTGTTGCTGGTTTAGTCTAGCTCCATAGAGGTGTTGTGCCCATGGCCCGACTTGGACTCGCCGATAGACTCAGGCCGCATGTGCGGAAAGAGCAGCACGTCGCGAATGGAAGGAGAGTCGGTGAAGAGCATCACCAGCCGGTCGATGCCGATCCCTTCGCCGGCGGTGGGGGGCATGCCGTGTTCCAGGGCGCGGACGTAGTCGGCGTCGAAGTGCATCGCCTCCAGGTCACCCGCTTCCTTGTCCTCGACCTGCTTGCGGAACCGCTCGGCCTGGTCTTCGGCGTCGTTGAGCTCGGAGAAGCCATTGGCGATCTCGCGCCCGCCGACGAAGAACTCGAAGCGGTCGGTGACGAAGGGGTCGTCATCGTTGCGCCGCGCCAGGGGCGAGACCTCGGTGGGGTAGGCGGTGATGAAGGTGGGGTTCATCAGGCGGTGCTCGACGGTCTTTTCGAAGATCTCGATCTGGATCTTGCCCAGCCCATAGCCGGGCTTGAGGGGGATCTCCAGGCGCTCGGCGATCGCCTTGGCCTGGTCGATGTCGTCGAGCTGGCTCGCGGCAATATCCGGGTTGCAGTGGAGGATCGACTCCTTCACCGTCATGCGCGCGAAGGGGCTGCCGAAATCGTACTTCTCACCCTGGTATTCGATGGTGGTGGTTCCCAGGGCGTCCTGGGCCAGGGCGCGCAGCATCGCCTCGGTGAGGTCCATCAGGTCGTTGTAGTCGGCGTAGGCCTCGTAAAACTCCAGCATGGTGAACTCGGGATTGTGGCGGGTCGAGAGCCCCTCGTTGCGGAAGTTGCGGTTGATCTCGTAGACCTTCTCGAAGCCGCCCACCACCAGCCGCTTGAGGTAGAGTTCCGGGGCGATGCGCAGGAACAGCTCCATGTCCAGGGCGTTGTGCTGGGTGATGAAGGGGCGGGCGGTGGCGCCGCCAGGGATGGCCTGCATCATCGGCGTTTCCACCTCCAGATAGTCTCGCGCATTGAGGAAATTGCGGATGAACTGGACGATGTGGGTGCGCATCCGGAAGGTGTCGCGGGAGCACTGGTTGACGATCAGGTCCAGGTAGCGCTGGCGATAACGCTGCTCGGTGTCGCTGAAGGCGTCGAAGACCTTGCCGTCCGCCTCCTTGACCACCGGCAGCGGGCGCAGCGCCTTGGTCAGCAGGCGGATGTCGTCGCAACGCACCGACAGTTCGCCGGTCTTGGTCTTGAACAGCATCCCCTCCGCGCCGACGATGTCGCCCAGATCCCACTCCTTCTTGAAGTCGGCATAGAGCCCTTCGGGCAGGGCGTCGCGCTGGACGAAGAGCTGGATCTTGCCCGACATGTCTTGCAGATGGACGAAGCTCGCCTTGCCCATGATGCGACGGCTCATCATCCGCCCGGCCACCTTGACCCGAATATTCAGGTCTTCAAGCTCTTCGCCATCCTTCTCGCCATACTCGGCATGCAGCTCACCGGCGATGACATTGCGGCGAAAGTCGTTGGGGAAGGCGATGCCCTTGTCACGAATGCGCGCCAGCTTCTCGCGGCGCTGGGCGATGAGTTTGTTTTCGTCTTGGGTTTGGTCGTTCATGGTTTGTATCGATTTTGAGTTTGCGTTTCAGGTCTGGGGTGAAGTCGGGCATCTTTGCTGCTAAGCGCGAACGGAAAAATCCAGCTCTCGTTCTTCGCGGAGGCGGATGGGAATGTCGGTGGATTCACCGGCGGAAAGCAGCCCGTTTTCAAGTAAAAGCTCCGGAATCAAGATCTTCAACTTGGCCTCCAGCTCTTCCGCGGTAGCGGCCTCGGTAACCAAGCCCGGTACCTGAGCGCTTTCCGCCACCCAGACTTCCGCTTCCGCATCCCACTTCGCATGAACCTCTATACGCTTCATCGCGTTGCTCCGGTTTAATATCCTCAGCACTATAAAAAAGGCTCGTTCCCACGCGCCGAGACTGTGAAAGTATTCTGTCTTTCTCCCTCTCCCTTTGGGAGAGGGCCGGGGTGAGGGCATGATTCGAGCGCAAGTGCTTGATTCTTGCCCTCACCCCAACCCCTCTCCCTCGGGGAGAGGGGCTTTTTCAGAATACTTTCACAGTCTCGCCGCGTGGGAACGCCAGCCCGGCGCGCCGCGCCCTAATCACCAAGATCTGTAGACGGGAATCAGTCCTTCAATGTCCTGATAGTTCCGTGCGCTCGAATAACGCCAGTGTTCCGGCAGGTCCACATAACCTCGTTTCACCGGATTATAGTGGATGTACTCCAGTTTCTGCCTCAGTACATCCTCGGTGAAAAGGATCTGCGGGTGGCTCCCTTCTTCCCAGAACTGAAACTCGCTCTCGACCTTGTGGCTCTTCTTCAGTGCCCGGAGCTGATCGAGAATCCGCGCCACACGGTGCTCTTGCAGATAATCAATGATCTTCCGAGCGGTGTAAGACTTGAAGCGGGCTATCTGCTCGTCCAGCTTGGGCGCCTGGGCGACGAAGTGGCAGTGGTTCTCCAGAATCACATAACCATACAGTCGCCAGTCGTGTTTTTCCTGTCGATGCTGTAAGGCCTCAAGCAGGATACCCGCGGTCTCCGGTCGCGTGAAGACCGGAATCCAGTTCAACACCGTGCAGGTGAAGAAGTGGGGCGCGTCGGGGTCACAGACTTGGTAGCGGCTTCTCGGCATTGGTTTCGATCATGGCGCAGCGCGCCGGTTAGGGTTCCCACGCAGCGCGTGGGAACCAGCAAAGTAATTTCAGTACTATATGAAGGCTCGTTCCCACGCGCTGCGTGGGAACGCGAGTCTGGCGCGCTGCGCCCTAATCGCCGAGAGGCGCGGCTGGCCCCCCCCCGCGCCACTCCCATCTGTAGTGCCGGCGATGTTTGGGCAGACTCACATTGCCGCCTTCGCCGGGGTGTTTCGATCATGGCGCAGCGCGCCGGTTAGGGTTCCCACGCGGCGCGTGGGAACCAGCACAATGTCCTCAGCCCTCAGCCCTCACCCCTCACAATCCGCTCTTGAGGCTGGCCTTGATGAAGAGATCCAGCCCGCCATCCAGCACCGCCTGGGTGTTGCCCGTCTCCACCCCGGTGCGCAGGTCCTTGATGCGGGACTGGTCGAGGACGTAGGAGCGGATCTGGCTGCCCCAGCCGATGTCGGACTTGGTCTCTTCCAGCGCCTGCTGGTCGGCGTTGCGTTTCTGGATCTCCAGTTCGTAGAGCTTGGCCTTGAGCTGCCTCATCGCCTGGTCCTTGTTCTTGTGCTGGGAACGGTCGTTCTGGCACTGGACCACCACCCCGGTGGGGTTATGGGTGATGCGTACCGCCGACTCGGTGCGGTTGACATGCTGGCCGCCGGCGCCACTGGCGCGGTAGACATCAATGCGCAGGTCCGCCGGGTTGATATCGATCTCGATGGAGTCGTCGATTTCCGGCGAGACAAAGACCGCGGCGAATGAGGTATGGCGGCGATTGCCCGAATCGAACGGGGACTTGCGCACCAGTCGATGCACGCCGATCTCTGTGCGCAGCCAGCCGAAGGCGTAGTCGCCGTCGAACTTGATGGTGGCGGACTTGATGCCCGCCACTTCGCCGGGGGAGACCTCCATCAATTCGGTCTTGAAGCCCCTGGCCTCGCCCCAGCGCAGGTACATGCGCAGCAGCATCTCCGCCCAGTCCTGGGCCTCGGTGCCGCCGGAGCCTGCCTGGATGTCCAGAAAGGCGTTGTTCGGGTCCATCTCGCCGGCGAACATGCGGCGAAACTCCAGCTCGCCGACCTTGCCCTCGAAGCCGTCGACATCCCCGTCCACCGCGGCGACGGTCTCCTCGTCACCCTCTTCGACGGCCATCTCCAGCAGATCGCGGGCATCGGTCAGGCCACCCTCCAGCTCTTCGATGGTCTCGACCACCGCCTCCAGCTGGGCGCGCTCGCGACCCAGGGTCTGGGCGCGCCCCGGATCGTTCCACACGTCCGGTTCTTCGAGCTCCCGAAGGACCTCGGTCAGGCGTTCCTTCTTGTCCTCGAAGTCAAAGATACCCCCTCAGGGCCTGGGTGCGCCCTTGGAGGTCGGTGATCCGGTTTACAATGGGGTTGATGTCCTGCATGGTTACCTCGGGTAGAATGGGGCGCGCGCCCCGAGAAGATGGAGGGGCGGGCGTTCTCGGGCGAATTCGAGCCAATCGCCCATGTTACTACAGAATCGAAATCGGGCCAAAATCCCCCATCACCGAAAAATCGGAGCCGCCGGTACCGCCAGTCGTGGAGATATCCCTTGAATGATGAAGTCGACAATCCCTACCGCCCGCCCGCGAGCAGCCTTGAGGCCTTCAAGGACGGACACGGCGGCATCTGGCGGCGCAAGCGCTTGCTGGTGATGGGGGAGGGCGCCATCCTGCCGCAACGCTGCTATCGCTGCGCGGATACGCCGACGGTGGCGACTCGCTCGTTGCGGGCGCGCTGGACCCACCCCCTGGTCGTCTTCGCGGTGGTGGCGATGATATTCGTGCCCGAGGTGGGCTGGATGCTGTTTCTGGGCGGTGTGATCTTCCTGGCGGTGATGGGGATACGCAAGCACACGCAGATCGAATACGCGCTTTGCGCCCGGCATCACCGGTTGCGGAAGACGATAGCCGCCATCGCCATCACCATGATGGGGCTTAGCCTGCTGCTCTCATTCGCCGTCATCCAGGGCTGGGGGGCGACGCTTGATGCACTGACGAAAGAGGGGTTGCTGATCCTTGCCGCGGTGATGCTGCTGGTGGGGGCGCTGATCGGCGTTATCGGTCGCTCGCTGCGCCGCCCGGTAGTGCGCCGGTACACCGGCGACCTGATCTGGATGGCCGGGTTCGGGCGGCCCTTTCTGGAGCTGTTCAAGGAGTATCGCGAGGGTGGGCGGTGATGGGCGCAAAGCATGGCGGCGCTGTTCGTCGGGGTGCGGCATGGTTCTTTGGCTCGCTACTGCTATGGTTGATGGTTTCTGGGTCGGCGACGGGGGACGGTAAGGTGGCTGAGATCCGCGAGCGGGATCAGGTTGGTTGTGTGATTCTGCTGCATGGGATGGGTCGCACCAGGCAATCCATGTGGTGGATGGCGCGGGCGCTGCGGGGCGAGGGGTATCGGGTCTGGAACGAGACCTACCCCTCCACCCGCTTGCCGGTGGAGGCGATGTCCGCGCCGCATATCGACGCCGGACTGGCGGCCTGTCGCGAGGCGGGCGGGGAAGTGATCCACTTCGTCACCCACTCCCTCGGCGGTATCATGATACGCCACTACTTGCAGGATCACGCGATCGCCGAACTGGGTCACATCGTCATGCTCGCGCCGCCCAACCAGGGCAGCGAGGTGACCGACTACCTGCGCGACAAGTGGTACTACCGCATGGCGACGGGGCCCGCCGGGCAGCAACTGGGCACCGACGCCGACAGTCTGCCCAACCGCCTGGGCCGGGTTGATGCCTCCATCGGCGTCATCGCCGGACGCCGCTCATCGGACCCCTGGTTCTCGTCCCGGCTCCCCGGAGAGGACGACGGCAAGGTGGCGGTGGAGCGGACCCGGCTGGCCGAGATGCGGGATTTCCGGGTGGTTGATGCGGGGCATACCTTCATCATGAACAAGCCGGAGGTGATCGGTCACACCCTCCATTTCCTGGCGAAGGGGCGGTTTGGCGGGGGCGCAGACGGCCCCGCGGCGGTCGGGAATGGGGCGGCAAGGCAAAGAAAATGACCGTGGCATCTGCGGTTCCATGCCTTGATTGTAAAAGAAAAATTGTCGGCAAGACCCCCATGTGCGAGGATTGGTGCTTGCAATAGCAACGGGAATTCGCTCAAATAGCGACTTTATCGGGGGTCGCCGGCATGCCCGCGACTCGATGGGAAACACGTCAGCACGCGGCAGGCCGCGTTTGACGTTACAAGCAAACGTGGAGATCATCAGTGGGTGAAAAGATTGCTCATGTAACGGACGACAGCTTCGAAGAGGAAGTGTTGAAGTCCGAAACGGCGGTGCTGGTCGATTACTGGGCCGAATGGTGCGGTCCATGCAAAATGATTGCGCCGGTATTGGACGAAATCGCCGACAAGTACGACGGCAAGCTCAAGATAGCCAAGCTCAACATCGACGAGAACCCCAATACCCCTCCTAAATATGGTATTCGCGGCATCCCTACCCTGATGCTGTTCAAGGGCGGCGAGGTCGAGGCGACCAAGGTGGGTGCGGTATCCGTATCCCAGCTTACCGCCTTCATCGACCAGAATATCTAAAAAACAGTGGACGCGCGCCCGGGAAGCAAATAGAATCTGACCAAGATGCATCCCGGGGCGTGCCCCGGCGATTCCGCATGCCGTCCCATTCCTGATAACCCATCCATCATCCGATTACTTTAGTCGGGCGAGACCTGTGTCTCCGTGCCCGCTCCCCTATCCCACCGTTTATAGAAAAAATGAATTTAACCGAGTTGAAGAAAATGCCGGTTGCGGAGCTCGCCGAGCTGGCTGAATCGATGAATATCGAAGGTGTCGGGCGTTCCCGCAAACAGGATCTGATCTTCTCCATCCTCAAGGCCCAGGCGAAAAAGGGTGAGGACATCTGCGGCGACGGCGTGCTGGAGATCCTCCAGGATGGCTTCGGTTTCCTCCGCGCGGGGGATAGTTCCTACCTCGCCGGACCCGATGACATCTACGTCTCCCCCAGTCAGATCCGGCGTTTCAGCCTGCGCACCGGCGACACCGTCTCTGGCAAGATCCGCCCGCCCAAGGACAGCGAGCGCTACTTCGCCCTGCTCAAGGTCAGCGAGATCAACTACGATCGCCCCGAGAACGCCAAGAGCAAGATCCTGTTCGAGAACTTCACGCCGCTGTTCGCCAACAAGAAGCTCAACCTGGAGCTGGGCAACGGCAGCACCGAGGATATCACCGCCCGTACCATCGAGCTGGTGGCGCCCATCGGCAAGGGCCAGCGCGGCCTGATCGTCTCGCCGCCCAAGGCGGGCAAGACCATGCTGATGCAGAATGTCGCCCAGTCCATCGCCCACAACCACCCCGAGTGCTACCTGATCGTGCTGCTGATCGACGAGCGCCCGGAAGAGGTCACCGAGATGCAGCGCTCGGTGCGTCAGGCGGAGGTGATCTCCTCCACCTTTGACGAGCCGGCGGCGCGTCATGTGCAGGTGGCGGAGATGGTGATCGAGAAGGCCAAGCGATTGGTGGAGCACAAGCGGGACGTGGTGATTCTGCTCGACTCCATCACCCGTCTGGCGCGCGCCTACAATACCGTGATTCCCTCATCGGGCAAGGTGCTCACCGGCGGCGTCGACGCCAATGCCCTGCATCGCCCGAAGCGCTTTTTCGGCGCCGCGCGCAATGTGGAGGAGGGTGGCAGTCTTACCATCATCGCCACCGCGCTGGTGGAGACCGGGTCGCGCATGGATGACGTGATCTACGAGGAGTTCAAGGGTACCGGCAACATGGAGATTCACCTCGATCGCCGCATCGCCGAAAAGCGCATCTTCCCCTCCATCAACATCAACCGCTCGGGTACCCGTCGCGAGGATCTGTTGATGGCGCCGGACGACCTGCAAAAAATGTGGATTCTGCGCAAGATCCTGCATCCCATGGACGAGCTCGCGGCGATGGAGTTTCTCTACGACAAGCTCAAGGTAAGCAAGACCAATAACGAGTTCTTCGACTCCATGAAGCGTTGAATCAGGGCGGCCCGCCGCCCCATGATCTCGCCACGGAGCGGGGCGCCGAGATTCAGCGGTATCTGCTCGCCAGCTCGAACAATCTATGGCAAGCCGTTTCCGGGAGATCGGCGGTTACTGGCGACGCAGAGACACAGACCGATGAAGTACGAAAAAGGTGACAGTCCCACTTCCCCTTCGCTATACTTCCTCGCTGTCGGTCACGTGGGCCGAACACGTGGCGGATACCTCCGCGGGTGTGGTTCAATGGTAGAACCTCAGCTTCCCAAGCTGATGACGTGGGTTCGATTCCCATCACCCGCTCCATATCTCCAGCTGTCTTACCCGATCCCCGATTCCCGGGGCGGACAATGGGCGGCGGGGCGTTTCTCTTCCTCGCATGCTAGCGTTAGCGACCATCAAGAAGTCAGACTTGCGTTAGCTTCTTGCAGGCCTTCCAAGGCTGGTGGGATGCTCTCTCCTTATCGCCCCGCGGGGCCTCGGACTACGGGATAATTCCAAATGAACAAGGTGGTAAAGATCCTCGCATGGCTGGCTGGTATCCTGGTGTTGTTGCTCATCGCCTTGGTCGTGGTCATCCCCATGGTCGTCGATCCCAACGACTACAAGGGGCTGGTCGTCGACAAGGTCAAGGAGACCACAGGGCGGGAACTGAAGATCGAAGAGGACCTGTCGCTGTCGGTATTCCCCTGGGTCGGTATCGAGACGGGTGGCGTCGAACTGGGTAACGCCGAAGGATTCGGCCCCGAGCCGTTCGCGCGCATCGACCACCTCGCCGTGAGCGTCAAGGTGTGGCCCCTGTTGAGCAGTCGACTCGAAGTCGGTGAAGTGGTACTGAGCGGTCTGCAACTCCATCTCGCCAAAAACGCCAACGGCGTGGGCAACTGGGAGGATCTCGCCGCCGGCGCGGATGAGCCCCAGGCGCCGCCCCAGGCGCCCGACGATGAACGGGGCGCCGGGCTTGCCGATCTCAGCGTCGGTGCGCTGGTGGTCGACTCCGGCGGTTTCAAGTGGGATGACCGCTCCGCCAACCAATCTCTCGCCATCTCCGGATTCAACCTGAATACCGGGGCGATCCGCTTCGGCGAGCCCGTCGACTTCACGCTGGCGTTCGCGGTGGATAATCGCGCCCCGCGGGCCAAGGGCAACCTGGAGCTCAAGGGGCGGGCGGTGGTCGACCCCGCGCGGCGGAAGGCGCGTCTGGAGGGGGTGACCCTGACCCTGGATGTCGCTGGCGAGGCGCTGCAAGGCGGTAGTCTGGATCTCGAGTTGGTCGCCGATCTCAGCGTCGACGGCGTCGCCGATCTCGTGGAGATGCCCTCTTTTCGGGTCGAGGCGTCATTCGCCGGCGGACCGATAGCGGGAGAGCCCGTCAAGCTGGCGATGACCTCGGCGTTGTCCATGCAACCACAGGCGGGAACCGCCGAGCTGCGCGATTTCAAACTGGATCTGGCCGGCATTCAGGCCACCGGCGCCCTCACCGCCAGCCAGCTCAAGGGCTCGCCGGCATTCCAGGGCGGCCTGGAGGTCGCGCCCTTCGACGCCCGCGCCATCGCCGCCCGGCATGGCATCACGTTGCCGCCGATGGCGGATGCTTCGACCCTGACCAGCATCTCCGCCAACCTCAATCTCAAGGGGAGCATGCAGGGCGGGGCAGATGCCACCGCCTTGAATCTGCGTCTCGACCCGCTGGCGGTGACCCTGGATCAATCCACCCTCCAGGGCCATGCGCTGGTTGCCGGCGACCACAAGGGCTTCGAACTGACCCTGGATCAGATCGACGTCGACCGCTATCTGCCGCCCCCTCAGCAGGGCGCCGGCGCCGAAGCCGAGCCATCTCCGGCCCCCGAAGGCGAAGCGCAGCCCGCCGGCGCCTTGATTCCGGTGGAGACGCTGCGCGGACTCGACGTCAAAGGCAAGTTCACCATCGGCGAACTCAAGGTCGCCAAGCTGACCCTCCGCCAGGCGCTGATCGAGCTGCTGGCCAAGGACGGCGAGGTGACCGTCGAGCAGCGGATCGGCGAGCTCTATCAGGGCCGTTACGAAAGCCGCACCGCGGTCGATGTGCGCGGCGAAGAGCCGCGGCTGAGCGTCCAGCAAAAGCTCTCCGACGTCCAGATCGGCCCGCTGTTGAAGGATATGACCGGCGACGACAAGCTGCTTGGAACGGGCGGCTTCAGCGCCGATCTCACCACCCGCGGCAACAGCGTCGAGGCCTTCAAGCAGGGCCTCAACGGCAGGCTCGACTTCATGTTTCGCGACGGCGCGGTCAAGGGCTTCAACCTCGCCCAGATCCTCCGTTCTACCCGCGCAGCCTTCCAGGGACAGGGCGCCGCCTCATCCGGCGGCGGTGATCAGCCGAAGCGAACCGACTTTTCGGAAATGCAGGGTTCCGCCACCATCAGCGACGGGGTGTTGACCAATCGCGACTTTTCCGCCAAGTCCCCGCTGATTCGCGTCACCGGCGACGGTACGGTAAACGTCGTCGCCGAAAGCCTCGACTACACCGTCACCGCGACCCTGGTCAACAGCCTCAAGGGGCAGGGCGGCGAGGGGCTCGAAGAGCTGGTTGGCGTGCCCATCCCCCTCAACCTCAACGGCCCCTGGGCCAAGCCAGACTACAAGATCGAGTGGGGCAAGGTGCTGGTCGGCACGCAGAAGGAGAAGCTCAAGCAGAAGCTGAACGAAAAGATCATGGAGAAGATTCAGGGCGGCGACGCCAAGGAGCAGCGAGGAAGCGGCGGCGGCTCCGCGGCGGAATCCCTGATCCGAAGCTTGTTCTGATTTGCCGGTTTGAATTGCGCTCCGGGTACCCCAACTTTCTGGAAGATGGCGCGACACGTGCTATAATGGACAGTTCGACCACGTAATACCTTCATTCCAACACTTCAGGCGTATATGGATCAAGAACAGCAGCAATCTCAACTCAAGCAATTGATTGCAAAGGGTAAGGAGCAGGGGTTCCTGACCTATGCGGAGGTCAATGATCATCTGCCCGACGGGATCGTCGAGCCGGAGCAGATCGAAGACATCATCCGCATGATCAACGACATGGGGATTTCGGTGTTTGAATCCGCGCCTGACGTGGATGAAACCACCCTCTCCGACAGCGCCCTCTCCACGGACGAGGACGCCGCGGAGGAGGCCGCCGCCGCCCTCGCCAGCGTTGACAGCGATTTTGGCCGCACCACCGATCCCGTGCGCATGTACATGCGCGAAATGGGCACGGTCGAGCTGCTCACCCGGGAAGGCGAGCTCAAGATCGCCAAGCGCATCGAAGAGGGGCTGTTCCACGTCCTCGAAGCGATCGCCCACTATCCCGATACCATCAACCGCTTCCTCGAGCTCCTGCGCCAGGTGGAAGAGGAGCAGACCAAGCTCGCGGACGTGATCAGCGCCATCGTCGATCCCAATGCGGATGACGCGCCGGAAGAGGACGCGACCGTCGATACCGACAGCGCCAACGTCGATGATGACGACGACGACAGCGAGGCGCCGGAGATCGATCGCGGCCCCGACCCGGAAGAGGTGCGCGCCAAGACCAGCGAACTCAAGGAGCGCTACCAGGAGCTGGTCGCCAGGCTCAACAGCCTTGGCAAGGACCATCCCGAGACCATCGCCGCCACCGAAAAGGTGGTCGAAAGCTTCCTCCAGTTCAAACTGGTGCCAGCGGTCTTCGACAGCCTCATCGACAACCTGCGCGACACCATCACCCTGATTCGCGACCAGGAACGCACCATCATGGAGCTTTGCGTGCGCAAGGCCAAGATGCCGCGCAAGAAGTTCATCGCCTCGTTCGTCAATGACGAAACCAATCTCGACTGGCTCCAGTCCCATATCGACGAGGGCGGCAACTACTCCGAGCAGCTCAGAGAGAGCGCCGACGAAATCCTGCGCGCCCAGCGCAAATTGGTGGAGGTGACCCGCAACGCCCACCTCTCCATCGCCGAGATCAAGGAGATCAACCGCAAGATGTCCATCGGCGAGGCCAAGGCACGCCGCGCCAAGAAAGAGATGGTCGAGGCCAACCTGCGCCTCGTCATCTCCATCGCCAAGAAATACACCAACCGCGGTCTCCAGTTCCTCGACCTCATCCAGGAGGGCAACATCGGCCTGATGAAGGCGGTGGACAAGTTCGAATACCGTCGCGGCTACAAATTCTCCACCTACGCCACCTGGTGGATCCGTCAGGCCATCACCCGCTCCATCGCCGATCAGGCGCGCACCATCCGCATCCCGGTGCACATGATCGAAACCATCAACAAGCTCAACCGCATCTCCCGCCAGATGCTGCAAGAGATGGGCCGCGAGGCCACCCCGGAAGAGCTCGCGGTACGCATGGAGATGCCCGAAGAGAAGGTACGCAAGGTCCTCAAGATCGCCAAGGAACCCATCTCCATGGAGACCCCCATCGGCGACGACGAAGACTCCCACCTCGGCGACTTCATCGAAGACGCCGGCGTCGTCTCCCCGGTCGACTCCGCCACCGCCGAAGGCCTCCGCGAAGCCACCCAGAACATGCTCGGCGGCCTCACCTCGCGCGAGGCCAAGGTCCTGCGCATGCGCTTCGGCATCGACATGAACACCGACCACACCCTCGAAGAGGTCGGCAAACAGTTCGACGTCACCCGCGAGCGAATCCGCCAGATAGAGGCCAAGGCCCTGCGCAAGTTGCGTCACCCTTCAAGATCTGAGAAACTTCGCAGCTTCCTCGACGGCGAATAGGCGTCAAAGAACAAGGGCCCTTAGCTCAGTTGGTTAGAGCAGTGGACTCATAATCCATTGGTCGAAGGTTCGAGTCCTTCAGGGCCCACCATTAAAACAAGGGGTTAGCGAGAAAATCGCTAACCCCTTTTTGTTTTGCGGGCGTATGGCAGGCGCTCGGTTGCCGTTGGTGTGATGGTCGATTTCTAGAGATGGCTCGGGTCTCGACCCAGCCCCAACGCCTGCTATGCGATAGCTTGATCTCCGGCTGACGGGATAGAGGCGCCAACCGGGTTATCCGGGGCGGTAGCTGGAACAACACCGCCAGGAGCTGCTGTTCGGCGTACCGTAACAGGATCGAACCGTCGAACCGCAACAACAACCTGGGTTTTCGCCTCGCGAGTACACGCTTCCGCCCGATAGATGCCGTCCATGGATTGCATCTCAGTGCATCAGGTATGTCCAGCCCCGTCGTGCCCGTGCCGCCGTGGTGCGGACAAAAAGGCCCCAGCCCCCGGCGTCTGGTAGCGCAAGCGAAGGCCGTTGGCGGCCCCTAACCCCCGGAGTGGGCCAAGGCATCGACCACACCCGTGATGACCGCTGTGGCCGCGGGAAAATCACATCAGCCAGCGTCTCTTCATCAACCGATAGGAAAGGTAAAACATCAACGATCCCAGAAGAGACAAATAGGCCCAGTCAAAGGTCATATCCGCCAGTCTGCCCTCTTCCAGCAGGATGGATTGAAGTGGCTGGTACAACTGGTATGACGGCAGCAGGGGGGCAATGGCGGTCAATTTTTCTGAAACATCGGCCATCGCAGAAGGGAGCAGGTGGGGCAAGTAAAAGATAACGCCCAGTGTTCTGGCGCTGGCCTGATTGCGACAGAGAAAACCCAGCAAGACCCCGAAGGCACTGAAACAAAAGCTACCGGCGAGAAGCATGGCGAGATAGTCGAGCAGATGTAGCGGGCCGAACTTGCCCAGCAGATGGAGAAACAGCACGGCAGTGAGGATCAGGACCATGCCCAGAATCAATTTGGCGATCAGCCATTGGACTTCGTGGATGGGCGTCTGGAGCAGGGCAAGCAGCAGTTTCTTCTCTTTTTCCTCGGCAACTTGCGCCGGGAGAATAATGAAACCGATCAGCAGGACCAGCATCAATACCCAGGTAGGCAAGGTCTCCCTTTGAATGCCGCCCTGGTGCAGTGACTGAATGCCGGTGATCCAGTCAGGACCGGCACCCTCCGCTGCTTTCTGCAATGCCGAAAAACTCTGCATGATCGCAAGGGTGCGGATGGAGTCCTTTTTTAACACCAGCAATGCCAGGCTGCTGGTTGCGAGCCGTTCAGCCCCCCCGCCCTCCAAAGGATGTCGCAAAAGCCCCTCTCCCCCAGGGGGTCGGGGTTGGGGTGACGGGGAAGTGCTTGAGTTGATTGTTCCACTCGAAGTCACTCCTTCACCCGTTGACCCTTTTGCAGCACCCTCCTCGGGGAGGGTGTTAGTGGGAGGGAGCTGAACGGTTACAGCGACCACATCATCCTTGCTGATCAAGATCCCGTCGATCTGGTGCTCCTTCAGTAGCCGAATGCCATCCTTCTCATCCTTGACCCAGCTCACCTCGACAAGATTTTCGGCTGCGTTGATGCCGCGAATGATCTCGGGCGCATAGGTGCCGTGCTGAATCAGGCCGATTTTGACTTTGCCTGCCTCCGCGTCTGCCCCGTCTACCAGATCAAGGGAGACAAATACGAACAACGGGATGAACAGGATCAAAAAGAATGTCTTGTTTCGGAATGCGATGGCCAGATCGTTGAATGCGAGGAGAAGGATATTTCGCATCATCCTGGAATCCTCATGCGTACAGCGTTTGATGGGTTTCGGAGCGGAAATAGTCCTCGGGCGATCCGTCGAAGATCAGGTTTCCGTCATGCAGCACCATAATGCGCGTCGCAAGGTTTTTGATCTCTTCGGGTCGATGTGAAGTAAACAGAATGGTCTTGCCGGCGTCATGCATCGTGTTCAGCAGCCGATAGATCTCCCTGGTCATCTCGAAGTCCAGGCCCGATGTGGGCTCATCCAGGATGAGCAGCGGAGGATTCGCCAGCAGGGCGCGTCCGATATTCACCCGTTGCTTAAGGCCTTTTGATAGCGCCTGCACCCTGGTTTTTCGAAACGCCAGCAGATTGAACTCGCCCAGAACCTCTTCCACCCGCGAAAAGGGGGTGCGACAGAGCGCCGCAAAAAGTCTGAGGTTGTATTCGACAGAAAAGAAGTCAAAAAGATTGGGTACTTCCGGAATGAAGCCTACCTTCCTGACCACCGCCGTCCTCTTTCTCAGGTCGACTCCGTCGATCATGACGGTGCCGTCGTCCGGAACAATCCAGTTGGCCAGAATTTTCAGCAGGGTGGATTTCCCCGCGCCATTATGGCCGACAATTGCGATCAGTTCGCCGGCGCTTACGTCGAAGCTGGTGGGCGCAAGCCCCCTGTTCTTGTCATAGCGCTTCGCCAGATGCCGAATTTCGAGCTGCATGGATTGACGGTCTATGCTATTGAGTTAAGGGAAAGCACTGGTCACACCGCTCCTGCGGTGTGGCCAATCTGGCGGCGCTCTGCGTCGCAAACCGTACTCGACGCGGAGCGCCGAAGGATGCGTTACACCGCAGGAGCGGTGTAACGAGAGACCTTGTGGCTTGCTGTGAATCTATCGAGGAGTGGCAGTCCTCGAAGGACTGCCACTCCTTCTGCCGATTCATTTTCCGGGGCGGCGATCCACTCCATGCTCCTTACTGTGAAACAACAATACCTCGCCACCCGTTGTAGGTCGGCCTTCAGGGCGACAAGTCGGCCTGAAGGCCGACCTACAGCAGCTGGCGCAACCCCTTGTTTCATAAGCCGGGGTGGTCCATCTACTCCATGACCCTTAGTTAATGGCATTGTGTTGACAATCTATCGCTAAAATGACGTTCAGCCCAGTGAGAACATTAGCGGATTGTTCAGTCGCCAGACCCTCGCTACCGTGGGACAAACGGGTAATGCTCCCGAACCTGTTGTTGCGGACTGATTCAGCGCCCGCTAAATCATCCTGGCAATGACGATCACAAGAATGATAACTATCAATAGACCAATCATGATGAACTCCCTGGTTGTGGACGACATAACATTGGCCGCCAGATCGAGATTCAATTCCCTTTACGGGATTGGAAGTTCAGTTTGTTCTTTTCAGGGCCTCGTCACCGTTCGTTACCGCACATTGGACAAAACTATTCAGCTCCCCCTCCCGCCAGGAGGGGGCTGGGGGGAGGGCGTATGGTTGAGACACAACGGCTCAGAATCGCCACCGCATCCCCTCCCCAGCCCCCCGGCGGGGGAGGGTGCCAGGGTCAGCGCGACTGTTGCATGGTTGCCAACAGGCTCATTCACTCAACGGTCTGCGTCTCGGCACCGGTTGTCTCTTTTGCCGGGCCCGTGCAGGCTGTTGGTTCGCGTGGAATTTCAGGCGCCACGGGCATCAGGGCGTGCATCCAGGTGGCGAATCTGATCAAATCCAACACCGTCTCGAAGAAGGTGGGACCGGACGCTTTCGGAGGATCCGTCGCTTCTGGATCAGGGGTCTGGCAGTGGCTGACCTCGCCAATGAGGAATCCTGTGGCCCCCGCCCAGATCAACGTGACGGGGGCGGTCATCCGCTGGCCGAGGGTCTGCCCCAGCCTGTCTACCCGAACCTGGACCAATAGTTGGCGATGTCGGAGCCGACGCTCGGCCTCGGCGATTTCAACGGCAAGGGAAGAGGTTGGCGTGCAGGGATTTCGACAATTGGCAACCATTACATCTTCTCCATATCGGGCAGCGGAGATGACTCTCTCTCAAGGGCGCGGGTGTTGGCGGTGAACCTCAGGTACCGACTCCGGCGACGGATATCGCCCCACAGCAGGAGCGCGGCGACCAGATTCAGTGCAACCGCCAACATCAGGGCGCTGCCGAGCGTGATGATGTCCCGGCTCGTCAACTCGAAGACGACGGCAGCCAACAGGCCCAGCCAAACGGTAAGCAGCAGGCCACCCAAGATGACTCCCGCCGTGATCATGGCTACCAGACTCTCGCCGGCCTGCTGTGTCTCCAGCGCGGCGAGTTGCAGATGGTCGTGGGCTAGCCCACGCAACTCGTACCACAACAACCGCGCCTGTTCGAGCAACCCCTCATCCCCGGACGGCGCACTGGACGCGTTCCGCGATTCGACGGTTTGTGCCTCTGCGTTGGCGGGGTCCATAGTGCGGGCCGACGACCTTTAGCGAGAACTCAGCAGGCGACTCAACAGAAAACCGCCGACCACCGCGATACCCAGTGATTTCGCGGGATTGTCGCGAACGTACTTGCGGCTGTTCTCTAGCCACTGCACCTGAAGGTCTTTCAGTTGCGCACCTCTTTCTTCGATTGACTCCGCCGCATGGGTGGCCGCACCGGCAACCTTGTCGACCGCCTCGTGGGCCCCGGAGGCCAGATGGTCTACAGACGCATTGGCACTGTCCGCCACGGTATGTTGGTTGTGTTCCTTGCTCATTTCGCTCTCCTGATCATTAACGTTGGTCATGTGTGGCGCCTGCCACCGTAGCAGGCGCCACTCGATCCGCTGGCGCACCCTCGCCGATGCGGAATTTTGCCAAATTGGCTTCAATGCATAAGCAGATAAATCAGCACCAGCACAATTACCGGCACTCCCATCAGCCATCCAAGCAAATACTTGCCCATAAACACCTCCTCTGATTGCCGTGCTCCACCGTAGTCATCCGCCCTACGATATAAATGTACTCCACAGGTAAAGTTCGGTCTGTGCGGTGGCAAACATAGTTTCCCGAACGGGCTTGACGCTTTCCGGCTATTTCCCAGCAACTCCGCAACGGGCTGTAATTGTTCCACATGCTCTGCGATGACCTTGATGATCACGGTGATTGGAACGCTGAGCAGAAGTACCGGACATCCTGTTCGAAGAAGAGCTAAAAGCGGATCAAGGCCATCTGACCGGCCTGGGCCTGAAAATCGGAGAACTCACCGCCGCAACCATGATCGACGCCTTTGCATTGATACAGTAATATGGCGGCCCCAGCCGCAATGACTGCTTTGCCCTTGCCCTGGCTCGTCAGGAACAATGCCCGTTGCTGACCGGCGACAAGGCACTCAGAAAGGCCGCTGAATCGGAAAGCGTCATGGTCAAGGGAACCCTTTGGGTTGTGGAGCAGGTTCAGCAAAATCTGCTCGACAAGACAGAGGCCGGTAACGCCTATGACCGCATGGAGACGCGGCATCTGTCTGGAGTGCAGCCCTGTACGATAGCCCTTCGCACGCCAACGCGTATACAGTGTCATCAAGTTAGCGGCACGGCAGGTTCCCGCCCTTGATGCGCCTTACTCCGAAGCAGGCGCGAAATCGTCGGACCGGCATAGGATGTGCCGAATAAAAAGCGTTATCGTTCTGTCGACGGCACATCCTATGAAGAACCAAAAACGGTTGGCATACTCACAAAATCAGGCGCATCATTCCCGGAAAATGCAACGATTCTCTGGTGGCGAGGCCCCGCCTCCCAAAAGCGAGTCAGCCGACGGAGCCGGCAAGACGGGGTACCGATGCCTAGTTTCAGCGCAAGCGCGGTTGATTATCCTCAGCCACGATCATTACTCGGATTGATTAAACCATGAAACACACAAAAATAGAGCGTAAAGTCATTTTTACGCTTTTTTCATGTGTTTCGAGGTTAACCGAGAATTCATCCGCCTACCCCCCATGCCTCTCGATCACGTCATAAACCCCCGCCGGCTCGAACACCACATCCCAGCACCAGTGACCAAACCCGCCCTTGGTGTTGACCGCTTCCACCCAGGCGTTCAGGGCGTCGCGTTTGGCCTTGTTCTGGGGTGAGTCCTGGCCCTTCACCTCCAGCACCAGCAGACGGCCATTGGCGAGGCGGATCAGGTAGTCGGGCACATAGCGGCGGCGGCTGCCGTTCCACAGGTAGTAGATGTGGAACCCCAGGTGGTCGTTCTTGGCGTAGGCGGTTACCTTGTCGTCCTTCTCCAGCACCTCGGCCACGTACTGCTCCCAGGCGCCGTCGGCCACCGCATGGCTGATCTGGGAGCGGCGGGTCTCGATGCAGGGCTTGGTGGTGTACCAGGTACGCATCTCGCGGGTGGAGCCGATGGGGGCCTCCTCATCGAATACCGGCTCCAGGTGTTCCCGGTTCTGCTCGTCGATGAAACGCAGTAGGTGCTGAACAATCAGGTCGATATTCAGGGCGAAGAGAATGCGCTTGCGCAGCGGGTCTTGATGGAACAGTGAGGGGATATCGATGGGGTCCGACTCCAGGAAGCCCTCCACCAGCCGGATCAGTTGCAAGGTGAGGTATTCCGGCGCTCCGGTGAAGCGGTCGGCCATGCTGGCGAAGGCCTTGCGCGCCGCCTGAAAGATGAGACGCTGCAAGCGGAAGCCATCCGGCAGTTGTTCCAGGTCGATCACATGCACCTTGCTCATGTCCGGCGCACCGCCCACCGCCGGGGCGATGTCGGCGCTGACCGGGGTTTGCGCCGGATCAATGACCAGCGGCTCGACCTTGGCCCAATCCACCGTCAGCTCGGGGCGCACCACCGCTTCCACCCGCAACACGTTGGGCCAGCGAATCTCCAGGGGATTACGCTCGGGAAGCGCCTCGACCTGGGTACTCTCCTTGGGTGGCGGCGGCGGTTCACCTCCGTCCCCCACATCCTGAAAGATGGAGAGAGGCACGCCGAAGATGTTGACGTACTCGGGGATGTACAACTCCCGCTCCACCCCATCCTCGCCGGTGACTGTCTCCATATCGTGGGAGACACGCCGCAGGCCGCGTCCGATCACCTGCTCGCACAGCAACTGACTGGTAAAGGCGCGCAGACCCATGATGTGGGTGACGTTCTTGGCGTCCCAGCCCTCGGAGAGCATCGCCACCGAGATGACGTTTTGCAGGTCTTGCCCGGCGCTGCCGCGCTTGCCCACGTTGTCCACCAGCTCGCGCAGCAACTCCTCCTTCTTCAGCTCGCGCAGCGGAATCTTGCGTGCTTCAGGAATATTCGCGGCCTCAAGAATCCGTTTCAGTCGCGCCTCGTAATCCTTGTCCGCCGTCGCCTTCTCGCCGATCTCCGCCTTCTCCAGCACCCGCGAATCCACCCGCAGGGTGCGATTGGGTTCATGCAGCTCCGGCCAATGGGCATCCCCGGCGGTGAAGTAGTGCTCCAGGCGGGCGGCGGTCTCGGTGCGGTTGCATACCGTCAGCATCACCGGCGGCGTCTTGTGGCCCGCCTCTCGCCATGCCTTGAATGTCTCTCGCCAGTCCGCGCCCAGCAGGGTGTAGGCGTCCTGCACCAGCTTGGGCAGGCTCTCCTCCGGCTTGGCCCCGCGTCGATTCAGATCCTCGGATACGGAAGGATCGCGGTAGATGTGATAGAGCTTCGATCGGTAGGTCTTGGCATCCGGCAGGGCATCGTCCCGCACCACCACCCGGGGCGTCTTCACCAGCCCCGCCTCGATGGCGTCGTTCAGCCCGAAATCCGAGACGATCCATTGGAACAGACCCTGGTCGGTACTCGCCTTGCCGGTGGGCGCGAAGGGGGTGGCCGAGAGATCAAAACAGCGTTGAATGCGACGGGTCTTGTGGATGCGGTCCAACCCCTCGATCCAGCGCGTCGCCTCATCCAGGTCCTGGCCTTGCTCCGCCGCCTCCTTCTTGCTGATCTTCATCTCCGCTCGGATGCGGTAGGCGTGGTGGGCCTCGTCGTTGATGATCAACAGGTCCTTGTGCGCCGCCAGCCCGCCCAGCACCCGGCGGGTGAAGGCCTCGTCGCTCTCCTTGCCCTTCTTCACAACCGATCGATCCGGCTCCTTCAGGGGCATCAGGCCATGCCAGTTCTCGATCTGGATCACCGCCTGATTCAGCTTCTGGCGCATCGCCTCGTTGGGGCAGATGTTGAAGGCATCGTAGTAGTTGTCCGGCTCGCCGGGGTAGAGCACCCGCAACCGCTCCTTCACCGTCAGCCCCGGCGTCACCACGAACACCGCCCGCGAGAAGTCTCGGTTGCGTTTGGGATAGGTCAAGGCGTTGAGCACCTGCCAGGCGATCACCATCGCCATCACCGTGGTCTTGCCGCTACCGGTCGCCATCTTGTTGCAGATGCGCTCCCACGGACCGCCATCGCCGGGAATCTGGATGCCCTGTTTGTAGTGGGCCGACGCCTCCACATGCCAGATCAGGGTCTCGATCGCCTCAAGCTGGCAGAAGTAGAAGGGATACTCCCGTTCCGAGCGGTCCCGCCAGTGCTCCAACAGGCGGCGGGTGACGCTGGTCACCCCTGGGTAGCCCGCCTCCCGCCACTCCTCGATCCGCAAGCGGATCGCGTTGACCAACGCCAGTGGCTCCACCCGCCGGGTGTTGTTGCGCGCGTCGAAGATCTCGTAACCGGCGGGGCGTCGCCCCTGCTCGATGATCAGCTTGCGGGAATGGGGCGGGTTCTCCTCCACCCAGTAACGATCAGGCGCGTCATAGGGCGAGTTGAGGATCAGGGAGGTGGGTGTGGTCATGCGGGGATGTCCGGAAGTCAACTGGAAATCAGCGAGCGATTGCGGGTCAGATCCGTAGCCGCCTCAGAGGGTCAACCTTGATTCGTTGCAGCCAACCGACCCTGCCCCACGAAAAGCCGCCACTTCCGCCAACAGCCCCGGGTAACGGTCAATCAACCGCAACAGGGAATCCATGGCGGCGCTCTGCATCACCACGCCGCTTTCATATTTGGTGAAGGCCTTGGCGCCGCCACCGAAGATCTCCGCCGCCTGGCGCTGAGTCAGCCTCAAACCTTCACGAATCCGGCGAATCTCTTCGCCAGTCAGCAAGCCATCGGCTTGTCGTTTGGCTTCGAGGATTCGACGTTCATTGCGTTTGATTTGGTCGGTAAATATCGGGTCCGCACCGCACAGGGGGCAAACATAACTCTCCAGCCCTGAGACCACCAAAGGCTCGCCGTGATATTCAAAGGTGTCGGAATAGGGGGGCGCCAACTCCAGTACACCTTCTTCACAAATTGGGCAGATCTCTTGATTGTCAGACATGACGGTTCACCGATGTAAATGAAAAGAGGGCATCCTTCATACTCTAGTTGACACTCCGTGGTCCTGGGAGTGAGGGCTTCCAGCCCTCACGAGGGCAGGATGCCCTCGCTCCCAAAGGAAAGTGTAAACTGCAATGGAAGGGATATGA
Organism: Gammaproteobacteria bacterium; assembly: GCA_011390365.1. Lineage (GTDB taxonomy): Bacteria > Pseudomonadota > Gammaproteobacteria > Chromatiales > Chromatiaceae > SLIM01. Next base: position 2,802 of record JAABSM010000005.1, on the reverse strand, counting down.
AGGATGCCCCACATCGTTTTGAATCGCACCCCGGTCTTGGCCGTTGCTTTCTTCGACTGCTCCTTCACGGGTATAATTCCGTATGATATCTCGATACAAACCGTCCTCAGGAGACGAAATGAGCGCCTCGATAAACGTCGACCATGCCGAAATCCACAAATTCGAGCAACTGGCCTCCCGCTGGTGGGACCCCCAGGGCGAATTTCGCACCCTCCACCAGCTGAACCCCCTGCGCCTGGAGTACATCGACCGCCACGCCCATCTCAATGGCAAGACGGTGCTCGACGTCGGCTGCGGCGGCGGCGTGCTCGCCGAGTCCATGGCGGAACGGGGCGCCAGCGTAACCGGCATCGACATGGGCGAGGCCCCCTTGCAGGTCGCCCGCCTGCACCTGCTGGAGAGCGGGCTGGAAGTCCTTTACGAACGCATCCCGGTGGAACGGCTGGCGGACGAGCGCCCCGCCTCGTTCGACGTGGTGACCTGCATGGAGATGCTGGAGCATGTCCCGGACCCCGCCTCGGTGGTCGACGCCTGCGCCCGGCTGGTGCGTCCCGGGGGAAGCGTCTTCTTCTCCACCATCAACCGCAACCCCAAGTCCTACCTGATGGCGGTGATCGGCGCGGAATACCTGCTGCGGCTGCTGCCCAAGGGGACCCACAACTTCGCCAAGTTCATACGCCCATCGGAGCTGGAGCGCTGGTGTCGCGCCGCCGGCCTGCGCACCCGCGAGATCACCGGCGTCCTCTACAACCCCCTGAGCGAAAGCTTTCGCCTCTCCCGGGACATCGACGTCAACTACATGACCCGCGGCATTCGACCCGATGAGTAATACGGAGAATTCCGCCCCTCTGGCGAATGGCCCCGCCTCGCCCGACAAAGGCATCCACTGCGTACTCTTCGATCTGGACGGCACCTTCGCCGACACCGCGCCGGATCTGGTTCACGCCCTCAACCAGACCCTTCGCAAACATGGTCGCGAGCCGGTCAGCATGGAAAAGATCCGCCCCTACGTCTCCCATGGCGGCGCGGCGATGGTACGGGTCGCCTTCGGATCCCGCGAAGAGATCCACCGCCAGGACCTGCTGCGTTTCTACCGCCAGGATATCTGCCGCCGCACCCGTCTCTTCCCCGGCATCGCCGAACTGCTGGACGAGCTGGAACGCAGAGACGTGGCATGGGGCATAGTCACCAACAAGCCCGGCTGGCTGACCGAACCACTGGTGGACGCCCTGGGTTACCGGCAACGGGCCGGTTGCATCGTCAGCGGCGACACCCTCGCCACCAGCAAACCCCACCCGGAGCCAATACTCCATGCATGCCGGCTGGTTGATCGTGACCCGCGACGCACCATCTATCTGGGTGACGCGCAACGGGACATGGAGGCCGGTCGCCTCGCCGGCAACCTGACCCTGGCGGCCCTGTTCGGCTACATCGGCGACGACGACCACCCGGAGAGCTGGGGCGCCGATGGCGCCATCAACCACCCCCGGGAACTGCTGAACTGGCTTTGAAATCCCCCTCCAACCAGACCCCCTCGCAGGAATTCCTATGCAACCCGCCATTGAACGCCTCATCGATGAAGCCTCGCGCATCCTGCTCGGCAAGCAGGATACCCTCAAGCTCTCCGTCACCTGCCTGCTCGCCCGCGGCCACCTGCTGATCGAAGACCTGCCCGGGGTCGGCAAGACCACCCTCGCCCACACCCTCGCCAAGCTGTTCGGGCTCCACTACCAGCGGATCCAGTTCACCAGCGACCTGCTGCCGTCCGACATCATCGGCGTCTCCATCTTCGACCGGGAAAAGCAGGACTTTCGCTTCCATCCCGGCCCCATCTTCTCCCAGGTGGTGCTCGCGGACGAGGTCAATCGCGCCACCCCCAAGGCCCAGAGCGCGCTGCTCGAAGCGATGGAAGAGGAGCAGGTGACGGTAGAAGGCGAAACCCTGAGCCTGCCCTCCCCCTTCTTCGTCATCGCCACCCAGAACCCCTCGCACCAGATCGGCACCTTCTCCCTGCCCGAATCCCAGCTCGACCGCTTCCTGATGCGCATCAGCATCGGCTACCCCGGTCGTCTGGCCGAGCGCAACCTGCTGGCCGGCGAAGACCGCCGCCAGCTGCTCAAGACGGTCCCCACCGTGATCGCCCCCGACGAGCTCAAATCCCTGCAACGGCAGGCCGCCGAGATCCACGTCAGCGACGCCCTGCTCAACTACTGCCAGGACCTGCTGGAGTTCAGCCGCCACTCGCCGCGCATCCATCAGGGCCTCTCCCCCAGGGCGGGGCTGGCGATCCTGCGCGCCGCCCGCGCCTGGGCCTTCATCGACGGACGCAAGGCGGTCATCCCCGAAGATGTCCAGATGGTGGTCCCGCCCATCGTCGGCCATCGCCTCCAGTCCACCGGTGAGGTATCGGGCAGCGAAGGCCTGGGGCTGGCGGATCACCTGCTGGAGTCGGTGGAGATCCCTTGAGGATTATCGACGCAAGCGCCGTTTGGAGGATAAATCCCTGTAAACGTCCACACCCCCGCCGAAAGTCCCCTCGCCGTTTTGCCCACTGCAACCGCATGGCTCGCGCGTATCGACCCGGTTCGGGGATGGAGTACACGCTTTCAATGTGATCAAGATAAGCCCACCGCGGTATTTTCCGGGAATGATGCGCCTCATTTCCTGGGTACACCGAGTGTTTTTGGTTCCGCATGGGATATGCCGTCGACCGAGCGACAAGGCTTTTTATTCGACACATCCTATGCCGGCCCGACGATTTCCGGGCTGCCCCGGAGTCAGGCGCATCAAGGGCGGGAACAT